>JBGQDI010000011.1:0-24333 GCA_041495765.1 Nitrospirota bacterium | reverse complement strand
GCCTGTTCGGTTGTATAGCGATAGACAACCTCCCGGAAGTAGGCGAGCGTATGCGCAGCAGGTGTGGCGGTAAGGCCGATTTTTATAGCGTCGAAATAATCCAGAACAGCACGCCAGGTTGCTGTTTCCGAGGATGTATACCCCCGGTGACATTCATCGGCAATGATCACATCAAAGGCATGAATCGGGATATCCAGCTTATCAGCATCGCCCTCGTCGTCTGCATCGCCCCCGTCTTGAGGAAAGGCGCTTTCCCATCCGAAAAGGTTGATGCACATCCTTTGGATCGTGGAAACATAGACAAACGCATGAGAAGGTTTTGGAGCTGTCAGATAGCTCGCAGGCAGAATCTTTGGGTCGAACGGTCTGTCATCGTCAAAGTCTTCGCGATGAAATTTCTGGCTGAACACTTCATATTCCTGGATTAACTTATTACTCTTCGGCGTATTGAACGCGGCAAAAGCGCTGACCGCCTGTGCCGCGAGTGCGCGCCGGTCAACCAGAAAGAGAATTCGTTTAGCTGTATTCGACTCCAGAAGACGGTAGATTTGTGCTATGGTGGTATACGTCTTGCCAGTTCCCGTAGCCATGGCAAGGAGCATATGCCGCTTGCCCTTCACGATGGCGTCCTCGGTCGAGGAAATAGCGTCTTTCTGGTAGTAACGCAGCCTCTCTATGTTGTTGGGCGTCGTTTGGAGCCATGCGGCGCCGGCAGCTTTATCCTTGTTAAACAGTTCTTCGAGTGCATCGGCAGTGTGAAAATTAGCAATCTGGCGGGAAAGGTTTAGCTCATCGCGGATATCAATATGGTAAATAAGTTCGCCGTTCGTGGAATAAAGAAAAGGTACGTGGTAGCCGTTCCATTTACCGGAGCCGCCAAAGGCTCCCCGAGAATAGCGTTTCGCCTGTTCAAGTACATTCTGCGGCCCAACGCCGACCTTCTTTGCTTCAATAATACCGACGAGCCTGCCCCGGACAAAGAGGGCATAATCAGCAGGACCGTTGGCAGTTGGATATTCTTCAACCGCGTGGCATAGCAGTTTAGAAACATCCAGACCATCGCGATATTTGATTATCGACCAGGCAGGCGTAAGCGCCTTGAGCTTGGTATTTATCCTGTCCCGCCTTGTTTTCCACTCAAGCTCTTCTGCCATCGACAATTTTTCCTTAACGCCTCTCCATCTTGAGGATCCAAAATGGTGCTTCAAGTTTCCGAACTCTTCTCGGGAAGAAGCTGTTCTGAATGATGCAAAACATTACTACAAGTCCTCGCAAATGTCCAGATAAGATGGAAATTCCTTGCTATTACAGACTCAGTTGGATAGTATTTCCAACATGGCAGGCAAGAAGCGCGCAGCAAAAGAGAAGACTCCCGGCTGGTTCCTCTACATCCTCAAGTGCAGAGACAAGACCTTCTATACCGGCATCACCACGGACCTCGACCGCAGACTGGATCAGCATAATAACGGCACTGCTTCTCGCTGCACCCGTAGCCGGCTACCGGTCGTGAGAGTATATCAGGAGGCCTGTGCGAACCGAAGTGAGGCACTGAAGCTGGAATGTGCGGTAAAAAAGTTAACGCGGAAAGAGAAGGAACGACTGGTGAGGAAGAAACGATGAACATGAACAGCACGCGACAATCTGTTCATAGCAACGCGAGTTTCAAAACAGGGAGCGGACCAGTCCGTCCGCTCCCTGTCGATCTCTTAGCGTAAGTACTTCAACCATAGTACAGGTTCGTAACAAGACCAACTGTGCCTAAGGACAAGTGACGGCGTCATATTGGTCATTGTATACACCGATGCACTTCATCGTGCTGCTCGGATCTTTGCCGATGGCCCCCCCAAACTTCGAATATGCTGCGAATGAATTTCCATATACCGATATGCTGCCGCGCTCGCCCGACACGCTTGAATGATCTATTTTTGTCGTACAGCCGCTTGTATCGACCCCCCAACCGGCTGAGTTTATTGTCGAGTCGCTGATCGTTGCTGTGGCGGTAAGACCTGAAAGCCAAAGCCCAAGTGATCCCGGCGTGCCGGTAACATTAATCGCAGAATTTCTAATTTTTGTTGATGGGGAATACCTGCTGGCCACGCCGTAAGCATAAGGTACGCCACCAAGGTTACCGATTACATCTAAGGACAGGTTATTGAGATCCATTGTGCTCCCCCCCCAAATTCCGGCGGCTTGTGTCGGGGACGCGCTTGAATCGACAAGCATTTTCACATTGGTCATTTCCAATGATGGAACATTGATTTGCATAATGCCATAGGACCAGCATCCAGGCCCGCCTCCGCCTGCAGCTGGCACAACATTTATCGTAACATTCCTGAGTTTTGCTGCGTCAACGATGCCACTCATGGTACAATCGAGTCCACCGGGGATGCCGTAGTTCTCTATGGTTAGGGATCTCAATTCGGTATCTGTGCAGCCGGCGATGACTTGATTTCTGTCCCAACCAGCTGGGCTGCCGCCACTGATCTTTGTGACGTTTTCACCTGAGCCCTCAATATCGATATTATGTTCCATCCATATGACACTTCCCCTGATGTCATAAACACCGGGCATTATCTTCAACAAGCAATGATTATTGAGATTGTCGGGACACCATAAGTACCACTCACGCATAGCCGCGGCAGGATCCGTATAGTCACCACCGCTCTTGGCAACTACCGCAACATTTGCATAATGCGGTACCGGGCCTGCCGGACCTTGCTGGCCTTCCGGGCCCTGAGGACCAGTAAGCCCTGTCGAGCCTTGCACGCCAGCAGGACCCTGAGGACCGGTGAGACCGATGGGGCCCTGCGTGCCGGTCGGACCCTGGGGGCCAGTAAGGCCTATGGGGCCCAGCGGCCCAACGGGACCTGCAGGTCCTGCGGTTCCTGCATTACAAGCCCATCCACTGCCTACGGTGTACTTTAAATACTGTCCATCAGGACATACGATCCCGAGTTTGCTCGCGGTAACGGCACCATTCTGAATATGATCGGTCTTGACCCCGCTGCCGCTGTTGGTATTCTGCCCGCTCGTACCATCGGCTTCTTTAAGATTTACCGAGAGTACATTGTCATTCGAGAGTGTCGCAGAAATTGCTGCTACTGCAAATACCGAGTACAGGAACAAAACCGCTAGAACTATGCTTATTTTTCTTCTCTTCATTACACGTCCCCCCAACAATAGGTTAACTGCGCATTGAATCCCCCGTAACTTCTACATTGATCTTTTGCGATCACCACCTTATCGATCGAGCAATGAGATCTGATGGCTTACCATCAGGATGGAAAAGCAAAAAGTCTGCGTGCGCGGCTGTTCTTTGTATTTGATTCCTGGTTTGTCTGTGGTTCGGAGAATTGCAGGAACTCTCTTTAGGAATACTGTGCTGAGAAAGGATGTTTCCTGATCCCGGTAGGTGTAATAATGCGTAAGAACATATCAAAAAACGCAAATGCTGTCCACAATAATATGCATAGTTGTCAGGGTAATTTACGGGTATTGCAAAACTGTGCAGAAACTTGCAGCTGTGCGCACTTTTTTAAAGTTGAGCATCCTGCATTAACAGATAAGATGAAGCCCAGGTACTTTTTCATATGGAATCATTCCTTGCTTCATCTACCCGTCTCGGTTAAAATCGCATTCATGGATCATAAAAAACTCGAACGCTTTCGCCGGGAATTTCCCGTCATGAAAAAATTTATCTATCTCGACCACGCAGGCGTTGCACCGCTCTCGCTCAAGGTCAAAACAGCAATCGAGCTGTTCCTGAAAGAGGCTGCGGAGGGAGGCGCGTTCCATTATCCGAAATGGGCGCAACAGGTGGTCGAGACAAGACGTGCCTGTGCCCGACTGATAAATGCTGAGTCGAACGAGATCGCCTTCGTAAAAAGCACGTCCCACGGGCTTTCATTGGTTGCGAACGGCCTTGACTGGAGACCAGGCGACAACCTCCTGGTCTATGAAAAGGAGTTTCCATCAAATCTGTATCCCTGGCTGAACCTGAAAACTCGTGGCGTCGAGGTACGCATCATCCCCTCCTGCGACAACAGAATCCGGCTCGGGGATATAGAGCGGCTCATTGACGCACGGACGCGGCTTATCGCAATTTCATCGGTCCAGTTCGTGAACGGATTTCGGATAGACCTCAAACAGCTCGGAGAGCTCTGCAAAGCACATAACGTGCTTCTCTGTGTTGACGCGATCCAGAGCCTCGGCATCCTGCCCATGGATGTGAGAGAATACGGCATCGACTTCCTGTCTGCCGATGCGCACAAGTGGCTGCTCGGACCGGAGGGCATCGGTGTCTTTTACTGCAGGAAAGGACTTGCAGAGCAGCTCGCTCCACCGCTTGTCGGATGGAAAAGTGTAAAGAACGAGTTCGCTTTCGAACAGATAGCTCTTGATCTCAAGACCGACGCACTGCGGTTCGAGGAAGGGTCCCAGAACGTCATGGGCATCGTCGGTCTTGGTGCGGCGCTCGATCTGCTCTTCGAAGTCGGCATCGGTACGATTGAAAAGCAGGTACTTGACCGTGGTGATCAGATCATCCATGATGCGGAAACGCGAGGCTTTACGGTTCTGACGCCAAAGGACAGGCAAGCGAGAGGCGGCAATGTCACGTTCTTCGGGAAATTCGACCCTGTTCTGATGAAAGATGCGCTGGGTAAGAAGGGCATTATGGTGAACAGCCGCGGCGGAGGCCTCCGGGTGTCGCCCCATTTTTATAACGACGCGGCCGATATCGCCCGATTGTTCGCAACGATTGATGCTCTTTGCTCATGACATCAGTTGCAAAACGCTGCGGTATTCTGTATTATCAATTCATCATGATGACGTTATTTCCGGAGGTTGCTGAATGGAGCTTGATGTAAAGGTTGCTGGCAAGTCCTTATCCATCCCGATTACCGATCCCTTTCGACTGGACCTTGAAGCCACGGTAACAAAAATCGAAAGCTTTCTTTCTACTCAGGGCGCAACTGCGGCTGGGCTTGATCTTCGCGGGCTGATACCGAAGCTCGTAAAGGGTATAGCGGGTTGCGAGGGCGGCTGCCCTGCAGACGCGCAGAGCCTCGTTTCGCGCGGGTTCACCAACTTTAAGCTCGCCTACATAGAAGGCGGCATTCTTCAGGCAGAGGCAAAGACGGAGGACGGCAAGGACCTTTCCCTGCGGATGTTCCCTGACTTTTAAAAGTAAAAAGGCAAGGGCGCACGCGGTGCGCCCCTACGGGATCTTGCGATACGCACTCTTTCTGGAGGAACAGTATGACCGACTTTGTAAAAGGTGATCTGGTACGTCACGAAGAGCACGGGATCGGCCGTGTGCTGGAAGCGTCCGGCGGCGACTGCACGGTCTACTTTCCCCGGCGCGATAAACAGTCACTGGTGATCGAGGACGAGCTCCAGCTGCTTTCTGAAGCGGAGGCCACGGCCTACGAGATGATGAAACTTGCAGCCTTCGAAGTGAGCCGTGAAGAATTGCCGAGGATCGAGCTGGCTCCGCGCTGGAAGAACGGCGAGATGGTCCTGAAACCTGGTGATGCAGGCCTCGCTTCCAAGAGCATACCGATCGAGACCTTTTTTCACAAGATCGTAATGGCCCGTGACCGGCTGCGGGTCATGGAAGCGCAGATCAACGCGCACAAGGTCCTCTCTGACACGGAAAAGGTGGAGTTGCAGCAATACATCACGCGCATTTACGGTTCCTTTACGACCTTTAACGTCCTCTTCAGGGACAAGCAGGATCTTTTTGTGGGCCAGAAGGGCGACTCCTAGGCGCGCCGGGGCTTAAGGATCAAAATCTTTTGTACCTTCACTCAAGGGATGCTATAATCAGGCATGGGCAGAACCGAGAACGATGTAAAGAATTATATCAAAGGGCTTCATGGCCTTTCCACTATTCCCGTCTTGCTCGGCAAGATCGTCGGGACCTGCAATGACGAGAACGCCACGGCAGAAGACCTGTACAAGCTCATTACCTTCGACCCTGCGCTGGCCGAGCGGGTCCTGCGCGTTTCCAACTCCGTCATGCTGGGCCACTCCGGCCAGATCAAGGACATCCATCAGGCGATCATGTTCCTGGGCTTCGAACGGATCAAGTCGCTGGCCCTCGGCATGACCGTGATGAACGCTTTTCCCTCCAAAGGCGCCATTACTGCCGAAAATCTCTGGGTCCACAGTTACGAAGTGGCCTTTGTTTCCTCGATCCTCTCCGACGTCATCCCGCTGACATTGCCGGGGGAATGCTTTCTCGCCGGACTGCTCCATGATGTAGGCAGGATCGTTTTTTTCGGCATGGACAATGCCCGGTTCCTGTTCATCGACACCACGGCGACCATGTTCGAACAGGAGATGGCTGCTTTCGGGTGCACCCACGCCGATGCCGGCGCCTGGCTTGTCGAATCGCTGGGCATGCCCAAAGAGCTCGTCGCCCCTATAAAGTATCATCATAATCCTTCAGCAGCGAAGGATTCGAAAAACCTTGTCGCCGTGGTCGCGCTTGCCGAAGGGCTGACCAGGAAGTTCCAGGCGCGTGTCCAGGACGACGGGATCTGGACCGCAGAGCACGATGCCCTCCTGAAGCAATACTCGCTCACCGCCAATGATGTCATTTCGGCCGGGGATAAGCTGAACGCAGCCCGCTCCGAGATAGAAGCCATGTTCTCTTCCCAGTGATCGAACGCAGCCGCCGGGACACCAAGCGGCCTTGTATGATCATCGAAGCGTCCTGCTGGGTTTCCCCTCTTAAGTATTACATCGTGTTCTTATCAAGATTTATGAGCTTTGCCTTTTTCTGTTTTCTAGTTGCACTTGAAGACCTTAATGCTTATGATGCAGGGGTTGATAGAGGAGGCCGGCTTTACCGGCCGTGAGACGAGGGCAATTCTATGGAGCCGTTAAGCAGAACCGAGAAGAAAAATGAAGCGCTGTCGCTGCAGGATCTGGGCGAACAGCTGGTGAAGCTGTCGAATGAGCAGCTCCAGAGCATCGATCTGCCGGAAACCCTGTTTACAGCGGTGCAGCTGGCAAAAAAAACCACCAAGCATGGACCTCGTCTGCGCCAAATGCAGTATATCGGCACGTTAATGCGGAAACATGACACTGCGGCCATACAGGCATTCCTGCATACCATTGAGGAAGGCAATCACAAACGAACGGCGGCGTTCAAGCAGATCGAAGCATGGAGGGATGAGCTGGTGGCTGGCAATGACCAGGTGCTTGATACGGTCCTGACAGAAAGGCCTCAGGCGGACCGCCGACAATTGCTCGACCTGGTGGAGAAAGCCCGGGACGAGCGGAGCAGGAACGCTCACTCGCCCAAGGCATCACGGGCCTTATTTCGCTATCTGAACAAGATCTCACCGGAGGCGGCCCCGGGCAACAGTGAGCGCGACTAGCGCTCTTCCGCCTGTGGCTCGCTTGTTTCAGCGGTCTCCGGCTTGTTCTTTTCCAGCTTGCGCTGCTTTTTCTCCTCGTTCTTCTTCTTCTTCGCCAGTTCTTTCTGACGTTTTTGAAAATCGAAATTCGGTTTTGCCAACGTTGGTGCTCCTCTCCTGTTTTTTATGTTTACATTATACTGTGATAGGACCTCGATGTAAATAATTATGATTTACCCATGAAATCAAGAGGCCCGGGAACTCCCTCAGGTCCGGCAACCCCTCATCAGGAGGATGCGGTGCCCTGGAAGGCTCAAAAAGTAATTTGAGATAAGCTGCTGGAGAAAATTAGAATTTGACAGCATGGTATCGGGGAGGTATAGATAAAGCATACTATGAATATCTTGTCCTGATAAAGCCTACCCCTCCGCGAGGAGGGCGCGGAAAGCTTCGGATCTTTGACCCAAAAAGATGGCCGGGCTGCCAAAGGATGGATACTTTGGCATGCCCGGCTTTTTTGTTTTTTGTTTCATCATTCCTGCCCAGGAGGTACTGCAAATGAGCACGACAATAACAGTTGGTCAAGTGTTGAAAAGCAAGGGTTACGGTTTCCACGGCATTGGGCCAGACGCCACAGCCTATGATGCCCTGGAGCTTATGGAGCAGAAGAACGTCGGCGCGCTCCTCGTGGTCGAGGCCGGAGCCCTTCTGGGAGTGTTCTCCGAGCGTGATTATGCACGGAAGGTCATCCTGAAAGGAAGGTCGTCTAAGACCACCACTGTGCGGGACATCATGAGCGGTCAGCCGATCGCAGTACAGCCCGACCTGCCTCTGCAGGAGTGCATGGTGTTGATGACCCGGAACCGGGTGCGTCATCTGCCGGTCGTGAACAACGGCGTGATCATGGGCGTGATCAGCATAGGAGATGCGGTCAATGCCATTATCTCTGAGCAGGAATCGACGATCGAGGAGCTGGAAGAATATATTGCAGGGACGGGCTATCGGGCATAACGAAGAACTGCCGAGAGGCATGCCACCTTCCCGCCCATGATCGACACGGTCTTTTGATAGAAGATAGCCTGCGCTCTGCTCCTTATCCTTACTGCTCTTCCGGCGGGACTGCTAGTTCTGATGCGGTCTGAATGCCGGCAGCTACCTCGGGAATGATCCCTTTCTTGCGGTAAAGAGGAAGAATATGCTGCCGCAGAGTGCGCAGGTTGCGCGCGAAAATGAGAGCGCCGGCGAGACAGAGGGACCCGCCCAGGAGCATCGTGTTCGTGACGCCGATCCTGCCTGCCAGCGTACCGGCCAGCAGGCTGCCAAAGGGTGCCATGCCCATGAAAGACATGGTGAAGAGGCTCATGACCCGTCCGCGCTTGTCGTCATCCACCACCGTCTGCAGAATGGTGTTGCTCGAAGCGATCTGTGCCATCATGCCCATGCCGGCAATGAACAGCAGCAGGAGCGACAACCAGAGCGAACGGGAAAAGGAAAAGGCCGCTACGGCAACGCCGAACAGGCCCGCGGCAAGCGGTATGATCTTGCCCAGACCCACCACGCTTTTTCGCGTAGCAAGCAGAAGGGCGGAGACGAACGCTCCCAGGCCTGCTGCGGCCATGAGAAAACCAAAGGTGTTGGCCCCGCCGTGCAGGATATCGTGGGCGAACACGGGCAGCAGCACCGTATAAGGGACGCCCAGCAAGCTCACCAGCGCCAGAAGCAGAAGAATGGACCGGATCGGAGGGAACCGGTACGCATAGGCGAGGCCCTCGCGGAGTTCGTGCAAAACCGACGCCTTCCCAGTGTGCATGGGTTTTACCTTCACGCGCATTGCTGCAAGCGCCGCGATGACCGCAAAAAAGCTTGCAGCATTCAGCAAAAAACAGACTCCTTCGCCGAAGGCGGCGATCGTGATGCCGGCAAGGGACGGGCCAATGAGGCGCGTGCCGTTCACCATGGAGGAGTTCAGGGCGATGGCATTCCCCAGGTCAGCCCGCTTCTCGATCATCTCAATGAGAAAGGACTGCCGTGCCGGAATGTCGAAAGCATTCACCGTGCCAAGGACCAGGCTCAGCGCGATGATATGCCAGACCTGCACCAGGTCCGCAAACACCAGGGCCGTCAGGATCGCGGCCTGGACCATGGAGAGCGATTGCGTCCAGAGCAGCACGCGGCGCTTGTTCCAGCGGTCTGCCAGGACGCCCGCCACCGGGGCAAGTAAAAAGGAAGGCACCTGGCTTGCGAACCCGACCACGCCGAGGAGCAGCGCAGAGCCGGTCAGACGGTACACGAGCCAGCTCATGGCCACCTGCTGCATCCAGGTGCCGATGAGCGATAATGTCTGTCCGCCGAAGAACAACCGGTAGTTGCGGCTCTGCAGCGCCCGCATCAGCAGCCGTATGCGCTCCGCGGTTTTATCAAGGTATGATCCGCTCATAAGCCTGCCCGATCCGCAGAAAACTCCCGTTCATTGCCACCGAAGTATGAAGGAAACACGTTCGCCTCGACCCGCCATAAACAACGAGGCGGGGATCGCTTTTCTTCCCCGCGCCAACCCGCTTAGGACAGTTCACTTTTCCCATCCGTATGCTTGTGCATGATCTTTTCAAGCATACGGACAAACCCGGTCCCAAGCGTAAACAGCGAATCAATGGTCAGGTTCTGATCCGCTGTGGCATCGAAGAAAACATGCAGTTTCGAATCCATCCCCTCCTCCGCCTTCCAGTAGCAGATCAGGATCGGCACCTTCGGCAGCGGGTAGAGGATCATCGAGATGTCCGACGCGAATTGGTCGGGGGAGTAGGCGCCGCTGAACATGCTGATAAGGTCCTCGAAAAGCTCGGCGTGGGCATCGGCGATCCGCTTCAACGGGGCCTCGCAGCGACGCTCGAACAGCCGCTCCCACATCCTCCCTTTCTCAAGCTCCCGGAATGGCACCCATTTGCCGGTAACGGACGCTCCCCTGCCGTAAAGAACATAGGTAAGCAGCGGTATGGAGAACCATGCATGGCTGTGACAGGAGGACAGGACCCGGCCCTGCGTGTCGACCTCGAAGTCCTTTCCCAGGCAGGTGACCACGATCGTGCTGCTCGTGCCCCGTGCTCCCAGACGTTCCGCGCTCGAGATGATGTCGATCGACCTGATCTGCTCCTGCAGGTCCTTGAATGTTCTTTTCTGGATCGTTTCGATGTTCACCTGCTGCTCGATGTTCCCGCCATAGCGTCGCACCAGGTCCGCATCCAGATGCGGACATTCGGCAAGCTGTTTCTCCTGCTTGATGACCGCTGCGGCGAAGGCCATGCAGGTCGATATCCCGCATTGTCCGCAGTTGGACTTCTGCAGAAGCTTATAAACCTCCAGGGGCGTTTTTAGCTTGGTCATCCGGGTAACCTCGTATCGAATGAGACAAAATAACTCAAGAAAACGATTATTGCAAGACGGATGTGGAGGCAGGGAGTGGATAAGGGTACCAACGGGAAACAGCTAGCATGGTGTTCGGTAAACCGTTTGTCGTTTGTTCTCTTCCGCCCTTTCAGGCGTTGACGGAGATGGCCTGGTCCAAATGCTTTTTGCGGTTCGCTGCACCAAACGGTCCGGCCCTTGGCTTACGGCACCATGGCAATGACCTTGCTTACGATCTCGCTCATTTCCCGAACCCGGTACGGTTTTGCAATGACCCCGAGGAAGCCGTAGTCGCGGTAGTTCGCCATGATGGGATCATGCGAATAACCGCTGGAAACGATGGCCTTGACCGAGGGGTCCTTCTGGAGGAGCATCTTCAGGGTGTCCCTGCCGCCGATACCGCCCGGAACAGTGAGGTCGAGGATCACGGCAGCGAAAGGCCTGCCTGCCTCACGGGCGCTGAAGTACAGCTCCACCGCCTCGCCTCCGTCCCTGGCGGTCTCAACCTCGTACCCCGATGCCTGCAAGACCCGGCCTGCCGCATCCCGGATGATCTCTTCGTCATCCATGACCAGGACCCGTCCTGCGCCGGGAACCAGCATTCTGCTCGCAGCATTCGCTGCAACGGAAAGCTGCTGCGACGCCGGGAGAAGGATCGTGAACAACGTGCCCCGCCCCTGCTCTGAAACTACCTGGATGTCCCCCCCGTGCTTTTTGATGATCGTGTAGGAGGTGGCGAGCCCCAGGCCGCTCCCCGTTTTTTTGGTCGTGAAATAGGGGTCGAAGATCTTTGCCACGTGTTCCTGCGCAATGCCGATGCCGTTGTCGATGATGGAGATCTTGATGTACGCCCCCGCCGGCAGCGACCGGCCGTTCTCTGCACCAAGATCGATGTTCTCCGTACTGACCCTCAGTCTCCCTCCCTCGGGCATTGCCTGGTCTGCATTGATGACCATATTGTAAATGACCTGGCGGAGTTGGCCGGTGTCCGCATCAACAGGACGGAGACCATCGGGCAGCGTGAACGTACAGCCCGACTTGGAGCCGCGCAGGGCGAATCCGGTCGCCTCTCTGATCATGTCGTTAAGCGTGACCGTTTTCTTGATCGGCTCGCCGCCGCGTGAGAAAATGAGGAGCTGCTGGGTAAGGTCATGGGCCCGCAGCGATGCCTGTTCGGCTTTGTTCAGGATGGTGGCAAGCTCCCGGTCCTCCGGCGAATGGATCTTCGCCAGCTCGATGTTGGCGGTGATGCCGGTGATCAGATTGTTGAAGTCGTGAGCAATGCCGCCGGCAAGGATGCCCAGCGATTCGAGCTTCTGCGCATTCAAGAGCTCCTGCTCCAACCGCTTGCGGTCAGTATTATCCCGCGAATTGATGACCAGGCGCACGGCCTGGGATTCATCAATAATGCTCTTACCGATGGATTCAAAGATGCGCCAGGACCCGTTCTTGTGCTGCACCCGGATCTCGAGGGATGCAACACTGCCCGGGACCGCGATAAGCTTTTCCAGCACTTGCTGCGCACCCGGACGGTCATCGGGATGCAGGTATGTGTAGACATTCATGCCGATCAGTTCATCTCGCCGGAATCCCAACAGTTTTTCAACAGCAGGGTTCTCGAAAAGGATGTTCCCGTTGCTGTCTACGACGGTCACGATATCGATCGAGTTCTCGATCAGGGAGCGAAAATATATTTCCCCCTGCCTGCGAAGGCCTTCGGCGATATCGCGTGCAGCCATTTCTTCCAGAAGTCTGCTGTTTGCAAGGGACCATTCGGCAGTGCGTTCCTGCACGAGCGCTTCCAGCTGGTCCCGGTGCCGGGACAGGTCGGCTTCGGTCCTGGTGTGTCCGGTGATATCGGATCGGAGCTCTTCATTCAGCGCATCGGTCCGCTCTTTTGCCGCGGCGAGAAACGCCACCAGGCTGTTGTTCTCAAAACGCAGCCGCAGGGAGCTCAACGATACCTTGTGTACGTTCATGGCCATCACGTGGACCAGGATCGCGAAGAGAAGGACCATGCCGCCCATGGTGACATGGATCTCGTCGCCAAAGGAGAACAGCCGTATGATCAGGGGCGCCAGCGCCGGGATGCTGAATGATAAAAATGCCGTCCTGACCACGGAAAAGGTCCCGGCAGCGCCTGCCACCATGCCGCCAAGAACAAAAGCGATGAAGACCTGATGAGCCAGCGAGCCGGCAGGAAGGAGAAAAAGGCCGGCGGCGCCCCAGGCAGCCCCTGACAGAACCAGCCCACCGATGAACCAGGCACCCCAGCGGGCTGCCTCCCCGACAGCGGGTCGGGCGGTCCGGTACCGGTACAGCTGGACAGCGCGCAGGAAGGTGATCAGGAAAAGAAAGGTGAGCCAGGAGAGAAGCAAGGGAAGAGGAATGCGGTTCCTGAGGACATACACGAGCACGGCAGCATTAACAACGGTCGCCGCCATACCGAGAGGCGCGTGGTCGTAGAGCTGCCTGACCTGGTCTGCGCGGATCTGCGATCGCTCATCAATCATGCCTCCTTCTTCAGGAAGGCGCTTGTCGGTCATGGGACCCTCGTGACAAGTATCTGCTGCCGTGGTTTGGTCTGCTGTGCGACGGAAGCTATGGATTCGGCAGTATGATACGGAATTCGGCGGCAAAAATCCAATTAAATATTGGTTGTTTTGGGGGCAGCGGGCTAAGCCCGGGAGGCCAGGAGCCCATATTCCTATTGGCCTTTTTCAAAAGAAGAAGGGGTGCGATCGAGACCTGGTTTCCTGCTATTATCGCGATGGCGTGATCGACGCAAGATCGATGCCGAGGAGGCGGATCTTCTGCTGCAGGTTCTGGCGGTGGACGTTCAGAAGCCGCGCCGCCTCTGAAATGTTCCCGCCTGACTCGACCAGCGCGGCAATGATGAGGCTTTTCTCGAACTGGCCTTTCGCGTCCTTGAGCGGCATGATCGGTATCTTCTGCGCATCCTGGCCCAGGTTCCGTTCTTCGAGGAGATACCGGGGCAGGTCATCCTTCCCGATCTCCGGACCTCCGGTAAAGGCAATGGCGTATTCAATGGAATTCTCGAGTTCGCGCACATTGCCCGGGAAGTAATAGTTCAAGACCGTTTGCATGGCCTCTTTGGCTATGCCGGTGATGTTCTTTTCGGGCGCCTTGGTCTTGTGTTTTTCGATGAAGTGGTTCACCAGCAGCGGGATATCCTCCTGACGCCTTCGGAGCGGCGGCAGCTCGATAGGGATCACGTTCAGACGGTAATAGAGGTCCTCGCGGAACAGCTTGTCGGCGATCGCCTTTTTCAGGTCCTTGTTCGTGGCGGCCACCACGCGCACGTTCACCTTCCGCGTCTGGACATCGCCGATGCGCGTGAACTCACCTTCCTGCAGTACGCGCAACAGCTTTACCTGCAGGGGGGGCGAGAGCTCGCCGATCTCGTCCAGGAACAGCGTTCCCTTGTCCGCTTCCTCCACCAGCCCTTTCTTGTCAGCAATGGCCCCCGTGAAGGAACCCTTCACATGACCGAAGAGCTCGGACTCGATCAAGCCGTCGGGAATAGCGCCGCAGTTCACGGTAACGAACTTCCTGCGTACGCGCACGCTGTTCGAATGGATCGCCCGGGCGACCAGCTCTTTGCCCGTGTTGCTCTCTCTCGTCACGAGCACGTTCGATTCGCTCGAGGCGGCGTGGCGCATGACGCGGAAGGTCTCGCGGATTTCGGGGCTGTTGCCGATAATGCTCCGGAAAGAGTAGCGGGTCTCGAGCTGCGATCGGAGGACAATGTTCTCTTTTTCAAGCTTCCTTTTTTCCATCGCCCGCCGGAGCGGTGCCCGGACCTCGTCCGGGGTGAACGGTTTGGGAATATAATCGTAGACACCCTTCTTGACCGCATCAACGGCTGAAGGGATCGTCCCGAAAGCGGTTATGATGATGAAGATACTGTCCGGGGCCTGGTCTTTGACGGCGTCGTACAGCTCGAGCCCGGTCATCTTCGGCATCTTCAGGTCCGAGATGATGAGGTCGTAGGCGTTCTTCTTGATGTCCTCGGCCGCAGCCACACTGTCCGTAAAGGTGGTAACCTCGATCCCCTCGAGCTCGAGAATGGCCCTTACCGCCTCACACACGCTGGCTTCGTCGTCCACCACGATCGCCTTGAATTTATCCATAGATCGGCAACCTCACCGTAAATGTCGTGCCCTTGCCCACGATGCTTGCGACCTCGATCTCACCGCCGTGTTTTTTAATGATGCCGTAGCTTACCGCCAAGCCGAGCCCCGTTCCCTTGGTCGCATCTTTGGTCGTGAAGAAGGGGTCGAAGATCTTATGGATATTCTCCTCCGGGATGCCGGCGCCGGTGTCGGTGAACACGATCTCGACGCTCTTTTCCGCCCTTCGTGTGGCAATCTCGATCCTTCCGGGCGGGGTGATGGCATGGATCGCGTTCAGCAGAAGGTTCATGACCACCTGGCCGATCTGCGCGGGGTCCGCATTGACCTCGGGCAGGTCTTCGCCCAGCTTCATATCGAGCCCGATGCCCTTGAACGCATCCTGCGCCACGAGCGAGTCCGCGATCTCCGATACCGGCTGGTTGATGTTGATCTTCTCGGGCTTGATCGCGGTCTCGCGCCCGAAGTTGAGCAGCTGGCGTACAATGGTACGCGCCCGGTTGGTCTCCCGCGCCATGAGCTTCAGCTTGTCATGGCGTGGATCACCGGGCGGGCACTGCTCCAGCATGAGGCTGGAGAAGGTGAGCACCGACGTGAGGGGATTGTTGATCTCGTGCGCGATGCCTGCGGCAAGCTTGCCCACCAGGGCCAGTTTTTCAGCCTCCACGAGCTGGTCCTGCTTTTCCTGGAGTTTTTTGATGATCTCTTCGAGCGCCGTCATGGCGTGGTCGAGCTTGTCCTCCATCTGGTTGAAGGATTCGGCCAAAAGCGCGATCTCATCATGCCCGTGCACCTCGATGGTCTCGGAAAAGTCGCCGCGCGTTATTTTTTTCGTGATCCGCTGCAGGTTCCGGATGGGCGTAGAAATGCTTGTTGCCAGTTTTATATTGATGAAGATCCCGACCCCGACGACCAGCGCCAGCGCAAGGACCTGCAGATTAATGGACATCCTGATCGTCGTCGCGATATCAGACCGTTCCTTTTTCGAAAGGTTCTGCGTAAAGGCCTGGATCTGCCGGGCGGTCAGCCGCATCTTGTCCAGAGACTGCTTCTCCGCCTCGTACAGGCCATACAGCCCGGCAACGATGGCCTGATACTGGCGGACCTCGCTATGAGAACCAAGGCGTGATCCATCGTAGGTACGTTTGAACACATCATAAGCATCCTTGTTCCGGTACAGCATGATGTTCTTTTCGTACCGCCGCAGCACCAGCAGCGACTGAAGCTCCAGGCCCGTCACGGCCCGCTCCGTCTCCCGGCCCCGTTTCCGGACCAGGGATTCCTGCTCTTTTTGCGCCGTAAAATTGCCGGCGATGGCCGTGACCAGCCGTTCGTATTCGGCAATGGCCGATTTCATCATTCCATAGTTGTCGCTGCCGATCTCGAGAACGATCTCCGTCTGGATCACTGCTATGCTGTCCTTCAGGGTGCCAAGGTATTTTTGCAGCTCTGCGAGGCTTTCGCCGTCCTTGAACAGGAGAAAGTTCTTTTCGTAGCGCCGCACTTCGAGGATGGTATTGGTGAGGTCGTCGGCCGTCTCCACCAGGACCAGCCGCGTTGAGATCATGCGAAGTTCCTTATAGGCAAAAAACCCGAGAATGACCGCAAGGAGGATATAGAGTCCGAAGCCGAGGAAAAGTTTGTCTCGAATCTTCATAGGCCGTCATTATAGCGTAAGCTGTTTTAAAAAGAAACAGGGGTTCGATGTTTCCATCGAGCCCCTGTAGACAGCACTTCTTATATCCAGGCAGGCTCCCGAACCACGTACACACACGAGGAGCTGTGGCGCACCACGTTCTCCGCCACGCTCCCGAGCTGAAAACGCTGATTAGCGCTTCGTCCCCTGCCCCCGATCACAATGAGATCGATTTTTTCCTTTTCAGCATAGGAGACGATCTCCTGCGCAGGCGACGGTGCTGTTGCCAGGACCGTATTCACCTTGCTGACGCCCAGGGACCTCATGTGCTCTTTCGCCTTTGCCAGAAGCTCCTCGCCCCGGCTTTTCAGGCTTTCCAGCAAACGGTCGCGGTCTGAAGCGGAAAGTTCGAGGTCAATATCCGCGACCGACGGAATGACCGTGATAAGGTGCAGCTGCGCATTTTTCGTCGTTGCATAGTGCGATGCCACCTTGATGCCTTCTGAGGAGTGTCGGGACCCGTCAACCGGTACCAATACCTTCATGTCGCCTCCTAGACCTCTTTTTTTACTTTGGCCTTCTTCATGGTGAGCCCGATCCCATCGAACATATAGAAAATAGCGAAGCCCCACCACATCGTGTAGGCCACATAGAAAAGCAGCAGCCCGGTCATGATCCCCGCTTTTTCCGAGACCTTTTGCGCATCGATCTTATAGAAGTTATAGGCTGGCTCTACCGCTTTTTTCATTACATCGGAGACGATGTTCGCCTCTTCGATCTTTCCCTGCTTCTTCAGCTCCTTGTCCATGACCTTCAGAACGTTCCACCACGAAGCCATGGCTTCTTTTTCGTCGACTCCGTACCGGTCGATCAGTTTTTTGCCGTCGTTCTTGTACATATCGTCGGCATCCTGCAGGACCTTTGACATGAGGGCGCCGAGGTTCGCATTGATATGGATCTCGGGGCTTCCGGTCCTGGCATCCGCTCCCGCAGCAGCAAGGATCTTTACCGTCACATCGTTCTGCTCCACTTTGTCGAGCTTCACGATCATGGCAATGTCCGTGGTGTTGAACTTTTCATTGCTCTTTGCCACTTTGGGAATGAAATAGGACGAGCCTTTCGACAGCTTATTGAACATGTCGTCGGAGTATACCAGCCCGTTCTTGCCGTCGCCGAAAATGGGGGAGAAGATGATGGCCAGCACTCCGAAGAAGGTGAGCGCAAGGAAGGCCCCAACGCCGAATGTTTTTTTATTCATCACGATCATGATTATGCCTCCTGCCTGAATGTTTTTATGTTCGCAAAGAACTTGCTGAAGATCCAAAGGCCGAAGATCGCGACCACGACCCAGAAGACGTAGTTCCCCACGGTCTCGATGGCATTGATCGAACCTTTGGACAGGGAGATGTATTCGAGCTCCACCATTTTCTTCGGCAAGGTTGCTGCGCGATTGATAAATCCCGCGATGATCGAAACAGCATAGAACCCGCGGATATGGATGCCCTTGACCACTTTGGTCGTGAGTGCGCCGACCTGTATGCCGATGAGCGAGCCGATCAGCATGCCCATGGCCAGCGTGTAGAACACGTACCCGTAGATCGCATACTGGGCAATTGAGGCCAGGCCCGCCGTAAAAATGATCTGCAGGATGTCGGTGCCGACCGTGGTTGCCGTGGATACGCCGAAGGAGTACACGAACATGGGGAAGGTGACGAAGCCGCCGCCAACACCCATGATCGCTGCCAGCACACCGACGATAACACCGCCCATGGCAACGAACACGCCCGAGATCCTTTTGCCGCCTTCGACATAATCCTCGTCAAAGGTGATCATGGGCGGGATGTTGATTTTCTGCAGCTTCAGCGCGAAGTCGGTTGTGCCCGAAGAGCCGCCGTGGGCGTCGCCGCCCGTTGCATTGCGCGAATTCCAGAAGTCCATCATGGCATAGACCCCGAGGAACCCAAGCAGCACCGCATAGACCAGACTGATGAACGCTTCTGACAGCATGGGGTCCTTGTCATAGAGGAACCGGTTAATGCTGCCACCAATGAACGTTCCTGCGCCTGAACCCACGAGGAACGCCAGGGCAAGCTTCGTGGAAACGTTGCCGAGCTTCTTATGCACCGTGGTGCCCATGATCGCCTTGGCAAAGATGTGGAACACATCAGTGCCCACGGCCAGAATTCCTTTGACGCCCGCCGCCATGAGCGCCGGAGTGATGATGAACCCGCCGCCGGCGCCGATGCAGCCAGTGATGAGACCGGCGGCGAGGCCGATGGCGATGGACACCATGAAGATGCTGGTGGAATAGAAGGCCGGCGCATAGGCGGTCTTTCCGCCGAGCATGCTGCCCGCCTCCACCCAGGACACCGCCACGATCGGCAGCAGAAGCAACAGCATGATCCACATCCTCTTTCGGTTGTGAATGATGCTCATGGAGACCTCATAGTCCCATTTGGCGTGCGCCATCGACGCTGTTTTTAAATATTCGTACGTGCTTCTCATTGCTCCCATGTCAAACCCTCCTCTTGGTAGTGTATTTCCTGAATTATCCGATCTGTCTCAGTTCCGTCTGTATCTTGTACTTCGTGCCGCCCCCCATCAGCCGGGTATAGGCGATGGGCTGCCCATCGATCCCGACGAGTAGCCGGTGCAGCAAGAGCACCGGCATTCCCTTCTCGGTCTTGAGGATCGCGGCGGTATCGTCATTCATAGCCGAGATCTCGATCATCTGGACAACCTTAAAGATCTTCTTGACTGCCTTCTGTTGCATCATTTCGTAAAAAGGGGTCTGACAGACCTCCACCTCGTCTATGTGAGGGACGCTTTCAAGTGGTATGAACGATTCCTCGAGGTATGCCGGTTCATTGTTCACGACCCGCTTGCAGAGGATATAGTAGATGTCGCTGTCGGACTTGAGATACCCTTTCACGTCCTCCGGTGTCACCTTGATCCCCTTTACGAGCAGCTCCTTGCGCGCGCTCACCCCCTCTCCAAACATGTCTTCGGTCAGCTGCGTTTTCATGGTAATGCCGAGGTCCGGCATTGCATGCATGACGAACGTGCCTTTCCCCTGCAGCTTTTTGAGGTAGCCGCTCCGCACCAGATCGGAAATAGCCATCCGGACCGTCGCCTTGCTCACATCATAGGTGTTGCAAAGCTCATCCTCGGTTGGGATCTGCGATCCCACTGGCCATTCGCGTTGCTCGATCCTCTCCTTGATAATGGAGAACATCTGTACGTAGAGTTTTTGCTGGCTCTCGCGGTCAACCGTTTTTTCTATCAACATAAGGTCATCTCGTCAGATTGTTATAATGTCTTTCCCCGGGCAAAAAAATTCGGGGCTCTTTTTTAAAAGATCCCGAATGCCCTCCCTGGCAAGCCGGAGTGGCTGGGCCCTACGTCTTACTGTTCATCGTCCCGCTGCCGGCGCAGGTGTGGTCATCCGTTCCCCCTGCTCCATCTCGTTGCCGGCAATCCTGTTCGCTTCATCAAACTCTCCTGCTTCTGCAAAGGTAATTGCCACCATGACGTCTTCGACAACTTTCATGAGCTTTTCCATTGGTAGCCTCCATTGTGTTTGGCTTATGTATTACAATAGGCGTGCCAGACCGTAATAAGCTGAAATTGTTTATATTTTTGCTTTTAAATGAATGTGGTGCAGTTTAAAGTTGCGATGGTGTAGAAGATAGTGGTGCTTTTTGCAGGCAATTGGTGCAGTAAAATGTTGCTGCATGGTGTGCTATGTTGCGATCTTATATTGCTTGATCTTACGCTGGAGCTGTTGGCGGTAAATACCGAGGTTTGTTGCTGCCCGCGAAATGTTCCCTTGAGTTTCAAGAAGCGCTGCAGTGATGGTATCCCGTTCAGCGGCCTCGATAGCATCGCGCAGCCGCTGAGCAACGGGTCTGGGTTTGGCAGGTGCAGCCTGCAGCAGGTAAGGAGGGAGGTCGGGAGGCATGATGTCCGACGTGTTTGCAAAGGATATGGCGCGCTCGATCATGTTTTCCAGTTCACGCACATTGCCGGGATAGTCATGGTTCATGAGGATATCCAGGGCATCGTTCGTGATTCCCTTGATCATGATATCCTTGCGCTTGACCGCATGTTCCTGGATCAGATGCTTTGCCAGCATCGGTACATCTTCCATCCTTTCCCGCAAAGGCGGTAAATGGATGTTGATGACGTTCAACCGGTAGAAAAGATCTTCCCGAAAAGCTCCGCGCTGGCAAGCTGCCTTGAGGTCGACGTTTGTGGCGACAATATAGCGCACATCCACTTTGAGATGGCGCATGCCGCCGATGCGCATGATCTCTCCTTCCTGCAGGACCCGGAGGACCTTGGTCTGGAACAGCGGCGATACGTCGCCGATCTCGTCGAAGAAAACGGTGCCGCCGTCTGCCTGTTCGAGGAGGCCTTTCTTCAAGTACTGGGCGCCGGTAAAAGCGCCCTTTTCAAAACCGAAGAGCTCCGATTCGAGCAGCGTGTCGGGGATGGCACTGCAGTTGATGGTCATGAAGGACTTCTCGCTGCGCGGGCTCCACCGGTGGATGGCCCGGGCGATGAGCTCCTTACCCGTGCCGCTTTCTCCGGTGATCAGCACGTTGCTCTCGCTGGCCGCAGCTTTCTTGATCAGCCCGAAGACATCCTGCATAGGCCTGCTCATCCCGATGATCTCATCGAACCCGTACTTGTGGTTCAGGATCCGCTTCTTGTGCCGTTCGATCACCAGGTTCAGCGCTTCCCCGGTCAGTGGTTTTTCCAGAAAATCGCTTGCGCCAAGCTTCATGGCCTCTACGGCTTTCCTCAGCTCGGGAAGTGAGAAGGCGATTACCGGCAGCGTGTGGCGCACTTCGATCAGCCGCTGCTGCCAGTTTTCCGTATCGAGGTCCAGAAAAGCGATATCGTAGCCTTCGGTCCTGGGCAAAGCGGTTTCTGGCGCGCTGTACGGCTTTGACGGATTTTGGGTGTCGGAATTGAACCCCTCCGCCTTGAACAGGGACGCAATGTTCTTCGCTTCGTCGGATATGATGAGGATGTTCAACATAGATTATGAGAAAGCGCTTTTCATCCACACCTGTTGCAGATGGGACAGATTTACCAGATTAGCTCACGTCGTTCGGATCTGTTACTTTACTGTTTTCGCAACCAGCACCGCACAGGACGCCATCACGATCACCCGCTCCGCAACGCTGCCCATGAGGAGCCGCTCGATGCCCGTCCGTCCATGGCTGCCGACGATGATGAGATCGGCGTTCTTCTCTTTGGCCGTCTCGATGATCGCGTCCGCTGGCTTGCCGGTCATGACAAAGGCCTGCACCGCTACGCCCTCTTTGACCGCTACGTCCTTCACTGCCCTGGCGTTCTTCTCCGCCGCCTGCATCTCTTTTTCCGCAAGAAGCTCCCGCTGGGTGGCGGCGAAATCAACATCGGTGGGGGTCGCGAGCTCGGCAGGGACCACGGAGAGGACCGTCAGCTTGCTGCCGTTCTTTTTTGCGATGCCGATGGCCTCGGAAGCTGCTGCTGTTGAATAGGGCGAACCGTCCGTTGCGACAACGATGCTTTTGAATTCAACGACCGCTGCGCTCGGGACGACCAGCACACTGCAGGGCGCATGGCCGATGACGCGGGCCGCCGTGCTCCCCATGGCAAGCCGCTTAAGGCCGGTCCTGCCGCGCCTCCCCATGATGATCATCGTTGATTTATTTTTCGCCGCCTCGTCCGTAATATAGTGAAAAGAGTCCTCTCCTTCGAGGATACTGGTGCTGCACTCTACGCCCTCTTTCTTTGCCTGGGCCTTTACGGATTCGAGATGCTCCCGCGCGGCTTTTTCCGACCTTTCGAGAAGCTGCGGCGCGATCGCCTCATATTCCGGGTTGGTTTCGATCACCGACAGCACCGAAAGGCTGCTCGAGCATTTTTTTGCGAGGCGGATCGCCTCCCGGATGGCACCTTCGCTGAACCGCGAACCATCTGTGGCCAAAAGCAACTTCTCTGTATTGCTGACGGGGCAGACCTCTACCATGATGACCTCCTAATATTAGTTTAACCTTCATCCATAGAACCTTCGTAACCTTCGAGAAAACCGAGCGCATCACATTGTTGCATCGCGTATGTTGATGCACCTTGTGAATAATAGTTGCATTTTGCATCAAAGTCAACCGGTTTTCGCGCCTTCGTGGCCACGGCCAGATAAGCGTTCTCGCGAAAAAAAATTAAGCACCTAAAACTTGCTTTACGCTTCATGGGTGGGAGGCTTGATCAAAATTGAGATTGCTCTTAGATACATAAATTCCCTATCGGCTTGACATGCACCAAGGCTACCTTTATGATGTCGCTGATGTTTACATAAACCATTCAGCAAAGAAAGCAGTGAATCACATGGAATCTGCTCGACTACTCCGCATTTACGGAAATTTGGGATCTTTTTTGACCGACCCGCTGGATCCTTTTATCGTCGTGTCCATTGAGACACAATCACTTCTTGTCTGCCGGAAAGACATGGTCATCGAGCAGTTCGACGCCTCGACCTCCCGCTTCGGCGCTGGCAACCGGGAGAACTCCCTCAAAACGCCGCTCGGCATCCATCGGATCAGGGAGAAGTTCGGGGCCGGCGCTCCTGCCGGACGCGTGTTCAGGGACCGTGAAGACACGGGCGAAGACTGGGACCACAGCCAGACAGGGGACAATCTGATCCTGACGCGCATTTTGCGGCTCGAAGGACTTGAGGACGGGATCAACAAGGGCGGAGGCGTGGATTCCTATGAGCGCTACATCTATATCCACGGCACGGGACGGGAAGACCTGATCGGCACCCCTTTGTCGCACGGGTGCGTCTGTCTGCGCAATCATGACGTTGCCCGCTTGTTCGATAGGGTGACGGAAGGCACACTGGTCTTTATCGACCCTCCGCCGATCATGGTCAAGGAGCAGTTCTGCCGCAGCGTCCATTTTACCGGCATCTTCGGCAGCGGCATGAGCGCGCTCGCACAATACCTGCGCTTCCAGGGGATCACGGTCTCAGGTTCCGATCGCTTCCATGGAAGTGAGGATACCGCAGCTGTCCGGCGGTCGCTTCAAGATCTCGGATGCACCATCGCTCCTCAGGACGGCACAGGCATCGATGATGGGACGGATATCGTCTGCATCTCGACCGCCATAGAAGACTCTAATCCCGACCTCACTGCAGCCAAGGACCGCGCCGTTCCCGTTGTCCATCGCTCCGACCTGCTGAGCGCTATCATTGACACGAAGAGGACCATCGCTGTCGCAGGCACCAGCGGCAAATCTACGGTGACCGCCATGATATTCGAATTTTTGACCGCATGCGGGAAATCGCCCTCCCTCCTGAGCGGTGCCAGCCTGCGCAGCCTGGAAAAGCAGGGGTTGATCGGAAATGCTTACAGCGGCGGCTCCGACCTTCTGGTGGTGGAGGCAGATGAAAGCGATGGGACACTGGCAAAATATCGGCCGGAAGCCTCCGTCATCCTGAACATTTCCAAGGACCATAAGAGCACTGAAGAGGTCGCCGGTCTTTTTAAAACACTGGCATCACGTTCTTCCTGGACCGCATCCAACGCTGACGATCCTCTTCTCGCATCACTTCCCGCAGCGGTGCGCTTCGGCCGAAAGAGTGCGGCATCGTGGCGGCCGGACCAGGAAGCGCTCCTGCCGACCTCGGTGAAATTGATAAAGAATGCCGTCGAATTTCATCTGCCGCTACCCGGCAGCCATAACCTCGAGAATCTTTGCGCTGCACTGTGCGTTTGCG
>JBGQDI010000010.1:0-24731 GCA_041495765.1 Nitrospirota bacterium | reverse complement strand
TTGCAGACATCCAATTCCCGGGAAAGGGCTATCTCGTATTCGTCGGTATGCAAAAGGACCTCCCGGTGATAACAAGACCGGGGCACCCAGGGCGCCCCGGTCTGACCGATCGTTTAGTGACCGCTCGGGAAGAAGGTGATGCTTACCCAGTACAGGATAATGAGCGATGTCACGCCAATGCCGATGCTCCATCCCACGAGCTGTTTTTCGACCGGGAGGAGCGGTTCATACTCCATCTTTTTCAGTTCTTCGGACAATTTCGGTTGTTCAGCCATATTCCTGCCTCCTGATTTTCAGGTTTAACGTCTTACCTCTTACCTCTTGCTTCTTACTTCTCCGCTCGCTGCCTTATCCCGCCAGGGGCGGCATCACGCCATGGAAGAAGAGCCATGAGATGAACAGGCCCACCCAGATGATGAAACCGAAGAGGGCAACGACGTAAACGACCATCAGCCTGCCGATGCCTTCTTCCCAGAGCTTCTTGAAGTTGGACACGATGCCGATGGTGAAGAAGGTGAACACAAAGAACATCACCCGGAACACGTTCCCTTCACCCGTCGCCGTGCTTGCCGCGGCCATGGTCGCTTTGGGCGCCTTGATCGAATCGACCAGCCCCTTCAGCTTGTCCTTGGCAGCGGCGATCATGGGCTGCTGCTCTGCCTGTGCGGCCTGCGCCGCCTTTGCGGCCGGCGCGAGCTGCTTCTCCGTATCAACGATCTCCTTTTTCCAGGCCTTGAGCTCGGCGGCCTGCGAAGAGTTCGCCTTCGGTTTTTTGTTCTGCGCGGTCAGGGTCTTGACCTTGTCTTTGGCAGCATCGATCTTTGCCTGCAGTACGGTCTGTGCGGCTGTTGCTGCGGCAAGTTGCTTTTCGCTCGCTGCGATCTCCTTGGTCACGGACTTGATCTGCTTGTCCACCGGGCTGATCGCCTTGGCAGCGGGCCAGCAGATGAGGAGCAGCAGGAAGAACGTGACGACATACCCGATCACGAACTTGGGGAACCGGTTCCAGATCTCGCCTGCCCCGATCTTCTCGCCGGGTTTGCATTCGATCTTTGCGCACCAGATATAGGCCAGGATGAAGGCCCAGACGCCGATAAAGATGTCGATGAACATCTTCACCGTCGTTGCGGTCATGGTCATCCAGCCTTCCTGGTAGTTGATGCCGGCTTCCAGCGACTTTGCCCGGATGAGGGCATCGGTGATCGCGCCGGACGCAACGGCCCCGCCGTCGGTCTTGACCGCCAGGCCCATCCAGGCGCCGGCCACCAGCGGCTCCTTCCAAAGGAACGTCTGCGCCGCGAAAGGAAGGATGATCATCTCGACCACGGCAAAGATGACGACCAGGGAAGACACCATGATGGGCACCACCGGACGGGCCCGGATGGCCCCGCCCGTGGCGATGGCGGCCGAAACGCCGCAAATGGAGATGTTTGAGGTGAGCGGTGCCGCCTATTCCCTGCTGAACTTGAAGTATTTGCGGGCCATGTAGTACACGACGGCCCAGTAGATGAGGTAAGCCTCAACGATGGCGCAGAGGCCGCGGAACATGATGTTGGTCGCAAGGCTGAAGGACTCGGCGGCCTTGAGGCCCAGGCCGGCGCCCATGATGACGATGGCGGTCTTGATGTAGAGCTCGGGCCGGGACGCTTCTTTGAGCTTGCCTGAGGTCTTGGGAAAGAAGTTCCCCACCACAAGGCCTGCGAGGAGGGCGATGATGAATCCCGACTCGCCTGTAAGGTTCAGGGACCAGGGGATCTTGAACGATGCGAGCTTGTCCTTGGTTGCAGCGATATAGGCGTAATTACCGGCGAACCAGCATGCATAGCTGATCCAGAATATTGCGGTGAACCCGATGGCGAATTTTTTTACATCGGCGCCGATGAACTTTGCGCCGATCCCCATGATGACCAGCATGGCCAGGTAGGTCGCGAGGAGCGATCCAAGGCCGGACAACCCGGGCTTTTCATATTTGTCCCCGACCTTGAGAGACGCCGTGCTCTCTTTTACGGTGAGGGTGTCTTCTTTTCCGTCGGCTTTCTTGAGGGTCAGCTTCTGACCGTCGATCCTGGTGATCTCGCCTTTCAGCCCCTGATAGGTCTTCGATACGGGCGACATCGCCTTGGCAGGGTCGGTCCAGACCGCGGTGTTGATCCCCCATCCAAGAAGATCCATGCCGCCGAAAGCCCCGAGCGAGAGAAGAAAAATGAACAGTCCGAGCCAGAGCGCCATCCAGTCTTCACTGATACCTTTTGCATTCTCGTGCATAGTGCTGTGTTCCCCCTTTCCTAAGTAAGCATCCCCTCATGAACAACAGCTTCAGTTCAATGCTGAAAAAACACTTCAGGCAAACGGCGAATACGCCACGCACATCACCTCCTCCGTGAAAGAGTGCAAGGTTCTCTGCAAAAATATCCTGTTCAGTTCATCCGGCGGTAAATAGACGCTCCTTGGCAATGGTTGGAATTACGGTGCGAATACCGGATTATGATACGGCATGGGTGCGTTGTCAAGCTGCTTTTAAACGGACCGGCGCTTGAACAGTTTCTCGATCTCGACCGCGATGAACACGGCCGACGAAAGGACGAACACCAGCGCAAGCTCCGGCGCCGTGAGCGGCTGGGTCTTGAAGATGCCGTTGAGCAGGGGGACATAGATGGTGCAGAGCTGGAGCACAATGGTTGCGGAAACGGCTGAGAAGAGCGGGAGGTTCGTGAAGAGACCCTGGGTGAAAAGAGATTCGCGCTCTGACCTGATGGCCAGCACATGCCCAAGCTGCAGGAAGCAGAGCACGGTAAAGACCATGGTCTGCCAATGCGTGTCGCGCACATGAATGGACCAGGCCTGCAGGCCCAGCACCACCCCCCCCATGAGCAGGCCCACCCAGAGGGCGTGCACGCCCAGGCCGTGGGCAAAGAGACCCTCTTTGGGGTTGCGCGGCGGCCGACTCATCACGCCGGGCTCGGCCGGCTCGGCCGATAATGCCAAGGCCGGCATACCATCGGTCACGAGGTTGATCCAGAGAATATGGATCGGCAGAAGCGGGATGGGCAGGCCGACAAAAGGCGCGAGGAACAGGGTCCATATCTCGCCCGAGTTCGTGGTCAAAAGATAGCGGATGAACTTCCGGATATTATCGTAGATCTTGCGGCCTTCCTGCACGGCCTTCACAATGGTGGCGAAGTTGTCGTCCAGCAGGATCATGGACGAGGCCTCTTTCGCCACATCGCTCCCGGTCACGCCCATGGCCACGCCGATGTCCGCCCGTTTGAGGGCCGGCGAGTCGTTCACGCCGTCGCCGGTCATGGCGACAAAGTGCCCGCGGTCCTGCAGCGCCTGAACGATCTTGAGCTTCTGCTCCGGCGCCACGCGCGCGTACACGCGGATGGACTCGACGCGCTGCTCGAATTCCGGAAGCGTGAGCGCATCGAGCTCTTTTCCCGTGATGACCGCCCGGGGGTCGTCCCGTTCCAGGATGCCGACGCGCAACGCGATCGTTCGTGCGGTCAGCGGGTGGTCGCCGGTGATCATCACGGGGATGATGCCTGCGCTCCTGCAGAGCGCCACGGATTGCTTCGCTTCTTCCCGGGGCGGGTCCAGCATTCCCATGAGCCCCAGCAGAACAAGGTCCGTTTCAACGCGCGCCGCCGCGAGGTCCGCAGGCAGCGCATGCCACGACCGCATGGCAATGGCCATGACCCGGAGCCCGTCGCCGGCCATCTTGTCACTCACCCGAGCGAGCTCCGCCCGGTCGATCGGCACGGCACCCGCATCGGTGAGGACGCTCACGCATTGCCCGAGCATGACCTCCACCGCACCCTTGGTGAACGATACGTACTTGTTTTCAAGACAGGCCCCCGGACCCTGGCCCCCGGACCCCGCTGTACTGTGGAACGTGGTCATGAGCTTGCGCTCTGAATCAAAGGGCAGCTCGGCTATTCTCGGATATATTGCTTCAATCGCCGACTTCTTAAATCCCTTGTCGCGGGCAATGGAAAAAAGCGCCGCCTCGGTGGGATCGCCGGCGATGCCACCTCCGCTGTCCAGGCGGGCGTCGTTGGAAAGAGCGAGCGCGGTGAAGAAGAACCATTGCGGATTTCGGGTTGCGGATTTCGGATTAACGGCATGGTTACTGTCGCGCCCTTCATTCCGCAATCCGCAATCCGCAATCCGCAATAACGTGCCGTCTACGTAGACCTCCTCCACCGTCATCCGGTTCATGGTGAGCGTGCCGGTCTTGTCCGTGCAAATGTACGTGACCGAGCCAAGGGTCTCGACTGCCGGCAGCTTTCTGACCAGGGCATTCTGCTTCGCCATCTTGCGCGCGCCCACGGCAAGCGAGATCGTGACCACGGCAGGTAGGGCCTCGGGAATGGCGGCAACCGCGAGACTGACTGCAACGAGGAATATCTGGATCGCCGGCTCTCCGCGCAGCAGGCCGGCAACAAAGACGATGGCGCAGATCATGAGCACTGCCACGGCGATGCGCTGGCCGAAATGGGCAAGCCGTTTCTGGAGCGGCGTTTTCCCTTCCTCTTCCTGCTGCAGCATGGTCGCGATCCTGCCGAGCTCGGTCCGCATGCCCGTTGCGGTCACCACGCCCGTGCCCCGGCCATACGTGACAAAGGTCCCTTTATACAGCATGTTCTTCCGGTCCCCCAGGGGAAGGGCCTCATCGGGAATCGCATCGTTCTGCTTCTCGACCGGGACAGATTCTCCGGTCAGCGCCGCTTCTTCGATCTTCAGGCGCGCCGACGCAAGGATCCTCAGATCGGCAGGCACCACATTTCCTGCCTCCAGGAGAACGATATCTCCGGGAACGAGCTCCGTTGCAGGAGCCGTAGTATGTTCGTTGTTTCTCAGGACAGCGGCCGAGGAGGCGGCCATCTTCTTGAGCGCAGCCATTGCCTTTTCCGCCCGGTACTCCTGAGTAAAACCCAGAACAGCATTCAGGACCAGGATGACGATGATGGCGATCGTGTCAGAGACTTCGCCGAGGACGCCCGAGACGATTGCAGCGGCGATCAGCACGAGGATCATGAAATCGCTGAACTGGCCCAGGAACATCAGGAAGAGCGTTTTCCGCTTCTGCTCGACCAGCTCGTTGGGGCCATGCCGTTTGAGGCGCAGGCCTGCTTCCGCGGACGTGAGCCCGGCAGGAGTGCTTGCCAGCTGCTTCAGCGTTTCTTCACTGCTCAGGCGATGCCATGCGGTCCGTTCGTCCATTGGGGTGCCGTCTTTCCGGGGTCGTGCGATGGGCCTTCGAAAGCTTCTTTATAGATAGCATGGGATCGCGGGTTTGTAAAGGAAGGCAACGCGGGGAGACGGCAGGTTAAAGAAGGGAAAAATCGAATTTAACCACGGAGGCACAGAGCGCACGGAGAGAATCCCCTTTACGATCAACTCGCTTTTCTCTGTGCCTCTGTGTCTCTGTGGTGGTCCTTGGCTTTTAACGGCGGGACGGTTTCGGTATACGACCCGGATCAGGCGCGCCGTTTTCTGTCCAAAGCCGTGCGTACGGCCGCGACCAGCTCCTCGGGCAGAAAAGGCTTGGAAAGGAAATCGTGCCCCTCGGCGAGCACGTGTTTGCTGTCAAGGATGTCCGCGGTGTAGCCGCTCGTGAAGAGCACTTTGATGTCCGGCCGCACCTTGGCCGCCGCATCATAGACCTCGCGTCCGTTCTTCTTCGGCATGATCACGTCGAGCAGCAGCAGCTGGACCCGTTCCCGGTTCGCAGCATACTGGTGCTGGGCGTCCTCGCCGTCCACGGCCTCGATCACCTGGTACCCGGCATCGCGGAGCGCACTGCTCGCCATGCGCAGCACTTCGGGGCTGTCCTCGGCGACCAGGACGGTCTCACTCCCCCCTGCCGGGGCCGAAGCCGCCGGCGGCTGCAGGGCGCTGGCGGGGAACAGGGCCATGGGCAGATAGACCCTGAAGACCGAGCCGTCCCCCGGCTTGCTCGCCACCTCGACGAAACCTCCGTGCTGTTTGACGATCCCGTACACGATCGACAGGCCGAGGCCCGTTCCCTTGCCGACCTCCTTGGTCGTGTAAAAGGGGTCGAAGATCTTCTCCCGCGTCCGTTCGTCCATGCCCGTGCCCGTGTCGGAGACCACGAGCAGGCCGTAGCTGCCCGGCTTGCCGGTGCCCAGCTCCCGGACGGCATGGTCGTCAAGGTCCGCGCGCTCCGTTGCGATGGTCAGGATCCCGCCGTTCGGCATTGCATCACGCGCATTGGAGCAGAGGTTCATCAGGATCTGCTCGGTCTGGCCGCGGTCCGCCATGACCGTAAGATCGCCGGCAGCCGCGGTCGTGATCAGCTCCACATCCTCGCCGATGATCCGCAGCAGCAGCTTTTCCACGCCCGCCACGATCTCGTTCAGGTCCACGGGCCCGGGCGTGATCGCCTGTTTCCGGCTGAAGGCGAGCAGGCTCTTGGTCAGGTTCGCCCCCCGCTTGGCCGCCGCGGCGATATGGTCGGTCACCGCTGCCAGTGCTTCGTCGTGCAGCAGCTTTTTCTTCAGGATGTTGGCATAGCCGAGCACGGCGGTCAGGATATTGTTGAAGTCATGGGCGATCCCGCCGGTCAGCGTCCCCACCGCCTCCATCTTCTGGGCCTGGTTCAGCTGCTCCTCGAGCTTGCGCCTCGCCGTGATGTTGTGGATGATCTCGATGGCAGACACGACCGTGCCCGCCTTGTCCCGCATGGCAAAGGACTTGGTCTCCACGTAGACCGCATCCCCCCGGCTGTCGTGGTGCGTGTGCACGGCGGTGTAAGAGTTCCCCGTTTCAAAGGTCTTTCGCACCGTGCATTCCTCGCCCGTCTCGTAACAGGGCACCTGCTGCTTGTGCGAGACCTCGTAGCAGTGCTTGCCGATGATCTCGTCCACGTCCAACCCCACCTGGGCTGCGTAGGCATGGTTCGCCATGAGGACCCGGAAGTCGCGGCCGATGACGATGAACGCCTCGTCCACCGCCTCCAGCACGTTCTTCACAAAATCATCGGCCCGCTTCCGCTCCGTAATGTCCACGATCATCCCGGACAGCGTGTCTTTATCGATGGCCACACTGATCAGGACATTCCTGGTCCCGCCTGAACGCGTCTTCAGCTCAGCCGAGAAGCCCTTGACGGTTCCGGTCCGTTGCAGTACTGCAAGCAGCGCATGCCGCTGCGCCGGGTCGTTGTAGTGGCTTGCCACGCTGCCGGCTGCCATAAGCTGCTCCGGCGAGTCGTACTCAAGGATGTGGGCAAGCGCTTCATTGGCGTAGAGGAGCAGGCCCGCGGTCGTGGTCCGATAGACGCCGACCAGCGCTGTGTCTACAAGGTCCCGGTATTTCTTCTCCGATTCCCTGAGCGCCTCCTCGGTCCGCCTGCGGCCCGTGATGTTCCGGACCATCTCTATGCCCGCCACGATCCTGCCGTCCGCGTCGCGCACCGACGATGCCGTGATCTCGGCATGGATAGGCGGCGTTAAACGCTCGACCGTATGGATGCCGCCATCCTGGTACGACATCGCAACCGGACAGCCGTCACAGACACGGTCGCGGTGGTTATAGGCTGCATAGCAGAGCTCGCCGAGGTGATCTCCTATGAGGTCCCGGTGGATCTGGTTCTGGAACAGGATGCGAAAATCCGCGTCCTGGATGCTGATGCCGTCCCCCATGGCGGCGAGGATCGCCGTGGTCCGGGCCTGCTCCGCTTCCGCCTGCTGCATTGCCGCCTGCAGCGCTTCATGGGCATGCCGGCGCTCTTCGGCATGGTGACGGATGAGGACGTAGAGCAGGGCGGCGGTGGCGGCGACGTAGAACCAGCCTTTATAGGTCTGCAGCCGGGTGAGCACATGGGGATCGATAATGAGGTAGGCAAGTAGGCGGTCGGAGAACAGGATCCAGAACCCGCCGAGCACTGCGTAGATGACGGCGATCCTGAGCGGGGTGAGATGTACCCGAGGGGGCCTGGGGGGTTCTGGTCGGTCCGGACGTTCAGCCATGGGGTCCTTTGGGTACGGGTACTGCAAACGGCTCTCAGCCGCAATTCTCCGGATCTCCCTGGCAGGTCGCTTCGCTGCGGCGCTCCGCCAGTCTGACCTCGCGGCGCGCCTTTGCTTCACGGTGCCGGCGCTGCTCCTCGTCGGTCTCGAGGATCAGCTGCGGAACGGGCCGGGGCCTGCCGTCCTTATCGAGCGCCACAAAGGTGATATAAGCCGACGCCGTGTGTCTGACCTCGCCCGTGAGCAGGTTCTCGGCCTCGACCCTGACCCCCACCTCCATGGAACTGCTGCCGGTCAGGTTGAGACTGCTCCGGAAAAAAAGCAGGTCGCCCACGAACACGGGGAAATGGAAGTCCAAGCGGTCGATGGATGCCGTGACCACGTTCGAGCGCGCATGGCGCGCAGCCACGACCGCTGCAGCCGTATCGATGAGCTTCATGATCACGCCGCCGTGAATGTTGCCTGCAGGGTTGGCGTCCTGCGGGATCATCACCTGGGCAATGGTGACACTGCTGTCCTTGACCCGTTTGCCGTCCATGATGGTCATCCTCGGGTTCCTGCTGCGCTGCTCGTTGAGCTGAAACTCAGCTCCCGGTCATTTTCAGGTGGGTCCGCAGTTCAGGGAACAGCTGCTCGCGGTCTTTTTGTCGTCCGCGGGAAGATGACATTTCTTGTACTTCTTGCCGCTCCCGCACCAGCAGGGGTCGTTCCGCTCCGGTCTTTCGGCGGGGCCGGTTTTTTCGCTGCTGAACAAGGTGGTCAATTTCTCGAAAATTCCCATGCCATGCTCCTTTACCGCATCTCGCAACAAACTGTTCACGGATTATACTCCACGGGAAAGCACGTACACAAGGGAAAGTTATGCGGCCTGCCGCCGGTCGCCCGCTCTGAACGCGGTCAACGGGGCCGGGTTGGGCCGGGTACTTTCCGCCGATACCGCAGCAGCGCTCGAAGAATGAGGACGGTTCCGACCGCACCCGGCGCGATCCAGTAGGCCGTCGCCGGCAAATCTCGCCACAACGGAAGATTCCTGCCATTGTCCAGGTAGAAGGCGACCAGCATTAAGGTGTATGACAGGCCCATGCCAGTGATGTGTGTGCCAACGTTGAACCGCCCCTGCGAACGGATGGCCCTGCGGCCCAGGAATGCTGCAGCAAACGCGAGCGTGCCAAACATTGCCAGGTAATAGTCTTCCGTCCAGCGTGTTACGGCCAGGATCATCGCCGTACCAGATACAACGGACAGGGACCGGTAATAGTATATCCCGGACGCCGAATGCCGACCAATCCCTTTTTTGCTCAACATGGCAAGGACGCCGGCGATCACGCCGACAAGCCCTGCAAGGACATGGATCGCCAGGACCGCGAGGAGGGCGGGGTTCTGAAAGGGTATCGGGATCCCGCCGATGATGATCGGGGCTTCACTCATAGGTCAACCCGCTTGCGTTCGGTAAAAACGGCAAGATCCACGACGTCGAACAACGAAGCCTCGTTCTCGTGGCGATTTGCTTTGCTCGCCAGGGGCCGGAAACAAATGAAGGAGCAGTGATCATCTCCCCTGCTCCTCACGATCAACGACCGGTCCTGTCGTTGTTGCTTTTTATTCATGCCTTGCGCAGGGCCCCTCAGGGGAACAACGCTCCCTGCTTGACACCATGTTTGGTGGCCAGATCATACTCCCTCGAATCGGCATTCAGCTTTTCCATCCACTCGCTGCCTAATGCGTGCACCTTGCTTTCCAGCTCAGAACAGTTTTTAACCGGCGGCAACGCTGCCACTGCACGGCTAAACCCCGTTGCTGCCGCAACAGCCATGTCCCGATGGCCGTTCTCATGCACCTTAAGGTTCTTCAGGTACTCGTCCCATTTTTTCACCAGTGACGGGGGCGCCGCAGCGATCGGCACCCATTTAGGATATTTGAAAACGATCTCCACGGTCACCGTGACGGCGTCGGGTGAACAGTCCGGGTGGATCGCATCGCGGCCGCAATCCCACTTCCAGCTCCAGCTGGTCTCAGAATCATAGACCTTGCCGTCGTCCCATTTGCAGCCTTTTTTCCCCAGATCGCATCGCAGGTCCTTTTCGCATACCCCCTCGACCTCGTAATATTCGGTCCTTTCGGTCACGACCGGCACGCGTACATTTTTTCCAGCCGAGCCGACCGAAGGCAGAGCATCGCTGCCGGCCGCAGCTGCCGATGTAAATACCGCAACCAGGAAAACAACACCGAGTATCTTCCCCATCCTTGAACTCCCTGAAGCTCGCTGCCCGTCATCATTATTGACGCCGAAGCTGAATTGGAACCGTTCATTTTAAAATACGACAAAACCGGCTGCGACTCAAGAGTGAATTTCCTGCAAAAGAACAGAAAAGTCCATTTCCTCTCGCCTTCAGCATTTTTATGACTCCTTTAGTACTACGTCGTCCGAAACGGTTTGTTCCGTTTCAGGGACAAACCTCTTCCCCGCCCTGCGGGGACCTGCCGCAATAGAAAAGGCCGGAAAGTTGTCCTTTCCGGCCTTGAACGTTCGAACCATCAGGTTCATTGTTTGATCCTATGACATGCCCTGCAGATATCCTGGTTCGGCACACGAAGTCTCTTCGGGGCGCCCGCCCCCTTCTGCGCAGCCGGCGTCTGAATGACGCCCGCCTGGTGCGGGTTATGGCACGATGAGCAGGTGATCCTGTTGCGGGGCGCTATGGGGAAAATGACCAGGGACTCCTGTTCGCTCTTCCGCATGGTCGCCAGGGTATTTCGTTTGGGCTTCTTGAGAAAATGCTCGGTGAAAAAATGTCCCGGCATGGGGGGATGACAACGCCAGCAGAGGAAAGCCACGTCCGCCCTGAACCAGACATCCTCGGTCCGGTCCTTTTTGGGGTCAGGCATGACCGCGTGGCACAGGAGGCACGACGGCCTGTCGTTGATCTGCCGGGGGACGCCGTTCTCGTCAACCATCTGGTGGGGGTTGATGTTCCGATAGGCCTCCCTGAACGCGTGGCACTTGAAGCAGATCTCCCGCCGGTCCTCATAAGGGCCGCCCCGGAGCAGCTTCGGCGTTTCCGAAAAGTCCGCGTTCTGGTGGGGATCATGGCACGTTAGGCACTGGACCTTGCCGTTGAAGAGCGGGAACCCTTTTTCCGGGTTCACATATTTGTTGCTGACCGGCGTAAAATCGAAAGGATGGTGATTGCTGCCGTAATTGTGACACAGGATGCAGAGGGTGGCCGTTTCTTCTTCCGTGGTGAGCAGCTCCGGGTCCGTCTGAGGCCGCTCATGGGTGTGGCAGTAGCTGCAGGCATGGCGGTTCTTTTTTACAGCCGTTTGCGGCTGCAGCAGCATGCCGGCGGAGCAGGAGCACAGCGCCAGGCAGAACGCCATAAGAACAAGATAGCGGAGCGCAGCTGGGGTCAGCTTCACCGGGGACGTGCAACACCCTGCCTGTTGGCGATCAGGTATCATATTTTACTGTACCATACTGTGTGACTCTCCGCCACAGCTAATTGGGCCGTTGCCGGCACGATCAACGGTCCAGGATCTCACGCACCTTTCTCAGCAATTCATCGTCGAAAAGGGGTTTATGCATGAAGTCCAGCGTGGTGTCGAGGATCCCCTTCTTATGGATGTAGTCGGCCGTATATCCGCTGATAAAGAGCGACCTGATCTCCGGCGCCATCCTCCTGATCTCGTCGAAGACCTCCTTGCCGTTCTTCCTCGGCAGGACCACGTCTAGAATCAGCAAACGGATACGATCGCCGTTCTCCTGATGGAGCCGAAGGGCCTCCTCGCCGTCCGATGCTGCCAGGACCGCATATCCCGCGTCTTCCAGGATCCTGCGAATGAGCCCCCTGACGGTCCCGTCGTCCTCCGCCAGCAGGACCGTTTCGGAACCGCCGGCAGGTGCGTCAATGGCCGCTGCAGGCGTGTGGTCGGTCACCGCCTGGACCAGGGGGAGAAAGAACTTGAACCGCGTTCCCTCGCCGGGCCTGCTGTCGACCATGATGTGGCCGCCGTGCTGGTGGATGATGCCATGGACGATCGACAGCCCGAGGCCCGTGCCTTTCCCTGACTCCTTGGTCGTGAAAAAAGGTTCGAAGATCCGCGACTGCGTTTCCTCGTCGAATCCCGAGCCCGTGTCCTCGACGGTCACGGCCGCGTACTTTCCCGGTTCGCGGAGGCCATAGGCATCGGCGTGTTCTTTATCCAGCGTCTCGATCGACGTTTCGATGATAAGCGACCCGCCCTTCGGCATGGCATCTCGCGCGTTCGTTGCGAGGTTGATGAGGACCTGTTCGATCTGGGTGCTGTCGGCCATGACGGTCATGTCCGCGCCGTGCAGCACGGCTTTCAGCAGGATGTCCTCGCCGATGAGACGGACAAGCAGCTTTTCCACGCGGGCGATGGCCGCATTCAGGTCCACGGCCTCCGGCTTCAGGACCTGCTTCCGGCTGAAGGCGAGGATGCTTTTCGTCAGGCGAGCGGCGCGGTTGGCGGATTCCAGGACCTGCTCGGCGTATCCCCGCTGACGGTCGTTGTCCTTCAGCTGTTTTTTGAGCAGGTTCCCGTAGCCGATGATGGCCGTCAGGATATTATTGAAATCGTGGGCGATGCCGCCGGCGAGCAGGCCGATGGCCTCCATTTTCTGCGATTGCAGCAGCTGCTGTTCGAGCTTCTTATGCTCCGTAACGTCCCGGATCACTCCCCGGTAGCCCGTGAGGTTCCCCTTGCGGTCCCGCAGCGCCGTGCTGGTGATGAGCACCCAGAGCTTGTCCCCGTTCTTCCGCCTCATCAGCACTTCATAGTCCTTGGCGTAGCCGGTCAGCGCGACGAGATCGGAAAAGCGTTTGCGGTCCTGCGGATAGGCATAGATATCTTTCCCGATATTCACGTTCATCAGTTCTTCTTTCGAACCATACCCGAACAGTTCGACGCCTGCAGAATTGATGTCGAGGAACCGTCCTTCCGCGGTGCTGATGTAAAAGACGTCCTTCGACTCTTCGAACAGCGTCCTGAAGCGCTGCTCCGATTCGCGCAGCGACCGTTCGGCCCGGACCTGCTCGGTGACCTCGCGCACGGCCTCCAGGCCCGCGATGATCCTGCCTTGCCCATCGAACAGCGGTGAGGCCGTGATCTCGAACGACCGCTCTGCCTGCCCGGGACCGGCGGTCCGCACGTCGGTATGCATTCCCCCATCAGCAAAGGTGCGGCTGACAGGGCAGTCCTCACAGAGGGAGCTCCGCTGCTCGTAGGCCTCATAGCAGAACTTCCCCACGTGGTCGCCCAGCATGCGGCGATGGGCCTTGTTCTGGTAGAGGACACGGTAGTCCGGGCCCTGAATGCTCACTCCATCGGCAACGGCATCGAGGATCCCCTCGGACCATACCTTGCTGTCACGGATGCGCGTGCGGGCGTGCATCAGCTCTTCTTCGGCCTTCTTCTTTTTGGCCGTTATTTTCGCGATCACGAAGCCGCTGCCGAAGAGCATGCAGAACGCGAACAGGCGTATCCACACTTCCTGCAGGCTCGGATGGAACACTTGCTCGGCAACCGATTCGTGGCCGAACAGATAGACGTCCACCAGAATATCGACGAACCAGTAAAACGCCCCGCCGACGATAACGACCAGGAGGATCCATTGCCGCTGCATGATGCTTCGGACTTCCCGCAAACCCTTTTCCATCGTCATCCCCGGCCCCCTTTACCGCTCTTGTTCCCGTACCAGCCTGGCCCTGACCGCGATCGCAGCGGCCGTTCCCCCCGGACAGGCCGCGCATGAAAAATTTACGCATGCTCATCTGCAATTGTTCGTGCTGAGTATAGCCATTTTTTTAGTTAGCATCAATAAATTTCGCTTTTATTCCGTCTCGATCATTTTCTTATCGACCGTTCGCACTTCACCTCTCCGTCCATCGGTGCCTCATCTGCACGGTGCTATAATTATTTCAGCTGGAAGAAAGTGGGAGCAGCCAGAAGGGTCGGGCGTCAAGGTCCGTGACGACCTGAACATGGCCTGTTATGGCAAAGAGGTCAGGCCGGTCGAGATCATCGTGCAAAAAAAGGCGGACAACCCGGGCTCAGCAGGGTTCAGGACGGTCCTGGAAAAAGGGGGGGTAAGAAACAAGTGCCCGCTCCCGGGCGGCAGGCTGGGGAAGAAGCCGGGTACTAGGTGAGGTCGTCTCCCTGGACCGAGCGGACGAACTGTTCGGCAATGCGGCCGTTCCTGCCGCCCGCACCAAGGGCCCACTGGACCGCTCTTTTATTGAGTTCCGCCTGCTCCATGCGGACATCGTACTTCGCGGCATAGGAAGCGACGATCTCGAGATAGGTTTCCTGCGGCAGGTGGTAGAAGCCGAAACGCAGGCCGAAGCGGTCCACGAGCGAGACCTTTTCCTCGACCGTATCGGCCGGTCTGATATCGTCGCTGTCGTTGTCCGAGAACTTCGTGGGAATAAGATGCTTGCGGTTCGATGTGGCGTAGAACAACAGGTTCTCCGGTATCTCCTCCAGCCCTCCGTCCATGATGGTCTTCATTTCCTTGTAATCGGTCTGGCTCTCTTCAAAGGACAGGTCGTCGATGAACAGGATGAACCGGTAGGGCCTGCTTGCCGCGAGCAGATCGAAGAGACCCGGGATGGTGAGGATATCGTGTTTGTAGATCTGGACCACGCGCAGGTCCCTCCCGGCGAAGGCCGTGAGCAGCGACTTCACGAGCGATGACTTGCCGGTGCCGCGCTCGCCCCAGAGCAGGACGTTGTTCGCACGGTGGCCGTCGAGAAAACGCTTCGTGTTCGTAAGGACCGCCTGCCTGATCTCGTCGATGCCGATAAGGTCCCGGGGGTCGATGCGGGCCGGACGTGTAAGCGGCCGAAGGTTCCTGCGCGGACCTTCCCAGACGAAGGCACGATAGTTCGCGAGGTCTGTTGCACGGGGTCCGTTGTCCACATACCGGTCGAGCAGTTTGTCGAGCTTTATCAGAAGTTGTCCGAGCCTGGGTCGTTCCATGATGCCGTAGAATATCCTTTTGGCCGGATAGATTCAATACGTTTTTTAAATTGCCGGGGACGAGGGAGAAAGCCCGGACGGCCTCGTAGACCGCCCGGCTTTCCGAAGGACTCTCACCGTTAGGGTGTGAACGAGCGAGGCCCGGCAGTCGCCTGGCCATAGATGTTTGCAGCGATCACCCGCCAAAAATACTGCGTTCCTCCCACCAGGTTGTCCGCCGGTTGTACCATATGGCTTAAGGTCCCGGCACCAACCATGGCATTGATCACCAGCGTACCGGTAAAAGTACCCGTAGTATCGACCTGCACTCTATAGCTTGTCGCATAGAGCGAGTGGGCCCAGGTCAGCGTCGGGGTCGTCCCGGTGCCGGTTGCGGCGTCAGCCGGGCTGGTCAGCGTGAAGGCCGCCGGCGGCGCCACAACAACCATGCCGCCTCCGCCGCCGTAGGAAGAGCCTCCTCCTCCGCAGCTAAGCAGGGCTGTCGCCAGGACCACGAGAAACCCCGCCATAAGGATACGATCGTACATTCTTTGCCTCATGGATATCACCTGCCCTTCTTGTCATTGGCATCCTTTTCCTGCTTTATTTATAATATAGCGCGAAAGTCTAATAAGTCAAATTACAACTGTCTTTATTTGACATATTAAAAAACGCTGCTATACTCAAAATAGAAAAGCACCAGGGAGGCTGCTCATGACCGTTCCCCTTCTCCATACGGACAAACGCACCAATACCCGCGATCGCATCATCGAGCTGCTGCTCAAAGGCCAGCGGACAGTCGAGGAGCTTGCCGGGACGCTCGGCATGACCAGGAACGCCGTACGTTCGCAGATCGCGCTGCTCCAGCGCGCAGGGATCGTCGAGGTGACGGGCGAGGTCAAGGGAAGTCGCAGGCCTGCAGCGGTCTTCGGCGTACCTGCCGGCGCCGAGATCGGATCTTCCCAGGCGCCGCAGGCCTTCCTGTCCCAGCTGATACGGGTGCTTTCGGACCGCATACCGGCGCGTCAGCTCGACTCCATCATGAAACGGGTGGGGCAGGGCCTGGCAGCCACGGTCCCCGCCCCCGACGGCAGCGCCCGGGAGCGCGTGGCCGGCGCGATGCATGTCCTGCGGTCCCTCGGTTCCCATGCCGACCTCGCCGAGGTCGACGGGAAGTTCGTGATAACCGGGCACGGTTGTCCCATCAGCAAGGCCGTTGCCGCCAATGCGCGGTCCTGTGTTGCCATGGAATCGTTCCTGGCCAAACTGACGAAGCTGCCGGTGACCGAGCACTGCAACCATGGTGAGCACCCGAGCTGCCGGTTCGAGATCGACCTTCCTGCAGCAGAGGGGAGGAGGTCATGAGCGGGTCATGCTTTCTGCTGCGCGAAATGTACAGTACGTGGAGTATCCCGGTCTCATCAGCGTGGAAGGCGAGGCAGTTCCGATGCCCTACGGCCTTCCCGACCGTTGTTTAAAGGAGGTGTACCATGTTGACCTATGCTGTCATCGCATTTGCAATTGCTGCTGTGGGAGGCGCCACACTCGCCTATCTGCGCATCGTGAAGAAGGACGTGTCCATGCCGCTGGCGCTCGTGCACGGCCTGTTCGCGGCAACGGGCCTGGTGCTGCTCGCCATCGGGGTAAGCCAGATCGGCGGCAGGGGCCTGACGACCGCACTGGCCATATTCGTTGTTGCGGCCCTGGGAGGGTTTACGACCTTCTCGTTCCATCTCCGTTCCCGTCCCCTGCCCATTCCGCTCGTGCTGATCCACGGGGCCGCGGCGGTAACGGCCTTTGTGGTCCTGCTCGTGGTGATCGTGGGATGATCCCGGCTTCGGCAGCCTGCCGCCGAGCAGTGCTTTGCGGCAGGCCGCAAGGCCTCTTTGCTGTTCCTGAACAGAGGTTGCGCTATGAAATTTTTCTCCTTCGGTTCCCGCGGCCCGGTCGTGCAGATACTGCTCCTCTTCAGCTACGGGGTGCTTATCACCCTGCCTTCATCCCTGTTCTTCCTGTTCTCCGGCGATGGGGGGACGGACGGTAACGTCCTTGCCCGGTACGGAGACCTGCTCCTTTTGGTCACCTTCCCGATGCTGGCGCTTCAACCGGTGCTGTCGGCGCGTCTCGGCATGCTCGACCGGAGCTTCGGCCTCGACACGGTCTACCTCTTCCACAAGCTCATGGGCATGACCGCAGGCACCCTGCTTCTCGTCGCTGCCGTGTTCCGGACCGTCAGCAGCCCCCTTGCGTCGTCCTGGCCGGACCCCGCCGCCGCCGGCCTCCTTTCCGCCGTGGTGTTCACCGCTTTTCTCTATCGTCAGCTTCGGATGAGCTATGAGGCCTGGCGCAGGCTTCACAATGTGCTGGTGCTTTTGACGTTGGCTGCCGTCTTCGTGCTGGCGCTCCTCGCGGTTCCCGCTGCCGGAAAGACACTGATGCGGATTATGCTGACGTTCTATTTCGGCGCAGGATCGGCAGCATACCTGCATCACCGCGTGATCGGTCCCCTCAAAAGAAGACGCCTTCTGTATCGCGTCGATTGCGTGGAGCGGGAAACGCACAATGTCTGGAACCTCACGCTCAGAGCCCCCGAAGGAGCGGCACGGTTCGACTTTCTGCCGGGCCAGTTCCAGTTCCTGACCTTTGATCAGGGCGCGGGAGAAGAGCACCCCTTTACGATCTCCTCGAGCCCCACGCTGCCGGGCGTGCATACGGCAACGATCAAGGAGTCCGGCGATTTTACACGTGGCATCGGCAAGGTCCGGGAAGGCGACCTCCTCGCGGTCCAGGCGCCCTTCGGCCGGTTCTCCTATGTCCTGCACCCCGACGAGAAGGAGCTCGTTTTTATTGCGGGGGGCATCGGCATCACGCCCTTCATGAGCATGCTCCGGCATATGCGGGACCAGGCTGCGGACCAGGACGTCCTGCTCCTCTACGCCAGCATGACGGAAAAGGACATTGTGTTCAAAAATGAGCTGCAGGAACTCGCCGCAGGAGCGGCCCCGCGCCTCCGCGTCACGCACGTCCTTGCCCGGCCGGGCGCGGGCTGGACCGGGAAGAGCGGCCGCATCGACGGGTCGCTGATCGAGCAGATGGTGACCGGTGATCTGCGGGCCAAGGCCTTCTATCTCTGCGGGCCGCCTCCCATGATGCATGCGCTCATCACGACCCTCATTGAAAAGGGCGTCCCGTCGCACCGGGTCCGTTCCGAGCGCTTCGCTCTGTGACCAGGGTGATCGGCCCTGAGGGGGGCAGAGGATCGGCAGGCGCAAAAAAAGAGCATGTCCTTTGACCATGCTCGGAGTTCTGCAGCAGCCGTTTTTTTCGCGTTCCTTACCGCTAGGCAGCTTTCTGATGGAACGAGCGGATCATGGCAGGGGTGAATTTGCCCACCTCCACGATCTTGGCGCTGCCCTGCAGGAAAGAGGGAACGATATTTACGGCGTCTTCACGGGTCTTGGCGTCAATGATGGCATAACCCGTATGGTCGCCTGCCATGCAGCCATATTCGAACTTTCCCAGTACTTTTGGTCCTTTTGCCAGCTCCTCATCCAGTGCTTTGAGGCAGTCTTCCTCTTTGTGCGGCGTTTCGATCAAATAGCGTTTCATCGTGAACCTCCTCATCAGCCCCCGGCCCTTCGACCTTCGGGCCCTATACAAGACCTGCTTAATCCTGTTAGCCTAAGGATAACACCCAGAACCTCCCTTGTCAAAAGCCGGCGCATGCTTGCCTTCGGGGGCTATCCTGTGTACTATAGACAGCCATGAGGAGATCGATGCGTAACAATAAAGGATTGGTCCCTGCCGTGGGCCTGCTGCTGCTCGTCATCTTGAGTGCGGGAACTGCCCAGGGCCATCCGGAGCCTCTGCAGGCGACGCTACGGAACGGGCTGCGCGTGGTGATCGAACACAACTCGCTGGCGCCGGTGGCGGCCGTGGAGATGAACTATCTCGTGGGCTCGAACGAGGCGCCCGAAGGGTTCTCCGGCATGGCCCATGCCCAGGAGCATATGATGTACCGCGGCAGCGCAGGGCTTACGGGGGACCAGCTTTCCACGCTGATCGCTTCCCTGGGCGGCGACTTTAACGCGGACACCCAGCAGACCGTGACCCAGTATTTTTTTACGGTGCCGGCTGAACTGCTCGATGTCGCCCTTACCCTGGAGGCGGTCCGGATGCGGGATGTGCTGGACTCCGAGGACCTGTGGGAGAAGGAGCGCGGCGCAATCGAGCAGGAGGTGGCGCAGGACCTTTCCAATCCGCTTTATGTCTTCTCGTCTCGGCTGCTTGAAGAACTGTTCCGGGGAACGCCCTATGCAGTGGATGCTCTCGGCACGCGGCAGTCCTTCCAGCGGACCACCGGCGCCATGCTGAAGCGGTTCCATGACTCGTGGTATGTGCCGAACAATGCCGTGCTCGTGATCGTCGGCGATGTGGACCCGCAGAAGACGCTCGCCCTGGTCCGGAAGCTGTTCGAAGCCATTCCCGCACGGCCGCTGCCGCCGCGACGGGCGATCGAGCTCGCCCCGCTCCGGCCGGCGACGATAGAAATGCAAACAGACCTTCCCAGCGGCATGGCCGTGGTTGCCTACCGGCTGCCCGGGTCCGACAGCTCCGATTACGCGGCCGGGGAAGTGCTGGCCGACGTGCTTGACAGCAAACGGGCAAAGCTCTACGACCTCGTACCGCAGGGCAAGGCGCTGCAGGCGGGCTTCGACGGCGCCGCCCTGCCCCGGTCGTCCTACGGATATGCGGCCGTGACCTTCCCCCAGGGAGAGGACGGGCGACCGCTCATAGGTTCCATCAAGGAGATCATCGCAGGGTACGTGAAGAACGGCGTTCCTGCCGAGCTCGTCGAGGCGGCCCGGCACAACGAGATCTCCGACGCCGAGTTCCGCAGGAACTCTATAGCAGGGCTCGCGGCGGAATGGTCCCAGGCAATTGCCGTGGAAGGCCGCGCATCGCTGGATGACGATATCGATCTCGTAAGAAAGGTCACGAAGGCCGATGTGGACCGCGTGGCGAAGGCGTATCTCACGAACGACCGGGCCGTGGTCGCGCTCCTGACCCCGAAGCAGTCCGGCGAACCCGCACCGGATACTGCGGTCCCGGCAAAAGAATCCTTTGCGCCCAAGGAGACGAATCCGGTAGAGGTCCCGTCCTGGGCCAAAAAGGCCACCCTGCTTCCCACGATCCAGGAGCAGCAAACGTCACCAACGGTCACGGTCCTGCCGAACGGCCTCACGCTCATCACCTATCCATCCTCCTTCAGCAGGACTGTAAGCGTCTACGGCCAGGTCCGGAACAACCCCATGCTCCAGATGCCCGAGGACAAGGAGGGCGTTGCCCGCCTTTTGGAGGTCCTCCTTTCCTTTGGCACGACGAAGCTGGAGCGGCTGGAGTTCCAGCGGGCCCTCGACGAGATCAGCGCCGACGAGACCGCGGGCACGAACTTCTCGCTCCGGGTGCTCTCGGACCGCTTCGACCGGGGCCTGGAACTGCTTGCCGACAACCTGCTCCATCCGGCCCTGCCGGAACGGGCGTTCATCCGCATGCGGACCGCCGAAGCGAACGCCCTTGCCGGTGAGCTCAGGAGCCCTTCCTACCGGTCGTCGCGGGCGCTTCAGAGCGCGTTGTATCCCAAAGACGATGAATCGCTGCGCGAGGTCACGCCCGAGATCATGAACGCCATCACCCTCGATGACGTGAAAGCCTACTACCGGTCCGTGTTCCGGCCCGACATGACGACCATCGTCGTCATCGGCGACGTGACACCGGAGCGGGCGCGGGCCGCCGTAAAAAGATATTTCGGGGCATGGGTCGCCAGGGGGCCGAAACCGCAGATCGATCTGCCGCGGGCCCCGCTGAGCAAGACCGCAACGACCACGGTCCCCGACGAAAGCCGCGTGCAGGCGGAGGTCACGCTGGCAGAGACCCTGGGCATCACGCGGCAGCACCCGGATTATTACGCCCTCGAGCTCGGACGCACCGTGCTGTCCGGGGCATTCTATGCCACGCGCCTGGAACGCGACCTGCGCGGAGAGGCAGGCCTGGTCTATAGCGTGGATTCCCTCTTCGAAGCCGACCGGACCCGCTCGCTCTTCGGGGTTTCCTACGCCTGCGACCCGCCGAACATCTCCCGGGTCAGGGGCATCATCGAACACCACCTCAGAATGCTCCAGACCACGGCCATCCCGGACAAGGAACTGGTCCAGGCAAAAACGCTCCTGATCCGGCAGGTGGTCCTGGCCCGATCAAGCCTCGACGGGATCGCGGGAGAACTGCTTCGCCTTGCAAAAGAGGGGCTGCCGCTGAATGAACCGATGGTCGCTGCAAAGCGGTTCCGGGACCTTACGGCGAACGAGGTGCGCGACGCCTTTGCACGCTGGATCAGGCCCGACGACCTCGCGCAGGTCACGCTCGGCCCCGGTGCAAAGTAACGCTGAAGAGAACGGACCGGAAGGGCCGTGCCCCTTTGGCTTCGTGCCCGCGATGGGTCAGTAGTCTGAAGAATGATGATGGTCCGAGCCCGAAGACTCAAGCATCTCTTCCACTTCGGGGTCCAGCCCGACCGAGACCCTTACGGACCCGTTCGTCTGCCGGAAGTAGGTCGTACGCAGAACGTCCTCAATTCCGAACTCCAGCCACGAATAGAGCGGCCTGAGCTCATAGCCTATGGTTCCCGCTTCATCGGAGATCCTTTGCAGTCTGGTCCCGGACATGCGCCGGACGGTGCAGCCGAGAAAGGCATCGGCTTCTTTCAACGCCTGCGGTCCGGGGATCCCTTTTTTCACGTAATAGGATGTCGGCAGATCATAGATCTCAACAGGGAACTTCTTCTCCTCATCCACCAGGATCGCCAGGTTCTTGATGTCCTCCGAATGACGGCAGCCATAGAGCAACAGGGTGTATGTGCCTTTCAATTCAGCAGGATCGGCAGTTGTTGTGGCAAGCTGTCTGCCAATTGCGCAGTTCTGCAGTAAAAGCGCTGCGAGCAGGACCAGAATATTTCCGCTTGTTCGCGCTGTCATACTGACAACACCTTCTTTCCACTCCCCTACTCCTATGAGTGTAACTCTTTCCTTTTCTCCGGTCGCTTCCGAACAGGCCTCCTGCAGCTTAACCTTTGCGCGTTGCGCCCATTCGCGGCGATGCGCGTCGCTGCCGCAAATAAAGGACCGCTGCGGCCGCAACACCCAGTGCGATCATGCAAGCGCTCAGTACCTGGCCCATGGTGAAGAGGCCGGCCACGACGAATCCGAGCTGGGGGTCCGGTTCGCGGAAGAACTCGACGAAAAAACGCGCAGTCCCATAGAGGGCCAGGAAAAGCGAAGCAAGGACCCCGTGAGGCCAGTTACGCCTCCTGAGCGCCCAGAGCACGGCGAACAGGACCACACCTTCCAGCAGGAACTCATAGAGCTGCGACGGGTGGCGCGGGAGTGGACCGCCGTTCGGAAAGACCATGCCCCAGGGCACGTCGGTCACCCGCCCGAACAGTTCGCCGTTGATGAAATTGCCAAGCCTGCCGAGCCCGAGACCGATGGGGGCGGTGACCGTCACCAGGTCCGCCACCAGCAGGGGGTCCACGCCGGCGCGCCGGCAGTACCAGGCACCGGCTGCAAGAGAACCGATCAGGCCGCCGTGGAACGACATGCCCCCATGCCAGACGGCGAAGAGTTCGAGCGGATCGGCGAGGTAGAGGCGAAGATCATAAAAGAGCACATAACCCAGCCGGGCGCCGACCACGAGCCCTGCGATGAGATAGACGTAGAGATCGTCGAGAAATCCCTCCCTCAATGGTGCACCTTCGCTGCCCGCTGTCGTGCCCCGGGGATGCCTTATCTGATACCGAACAAGCAAATAAGAAGCAGCGAACCCGATGGCGTACATTGCTCCGTACCAGCGCAAAGCAACCGGCCCGATGCGGACGATCTCGGGATCTATGCGGGGAAAAGCGATCATGAACACTTGCCTCCTTCTTCCTTCAGTTCTAGTATAACTCCCAGACTTCGCTTCCGGAAAGGCAGCTTTACGGATACCCTTTTCTGCCGCTTCCTCTGATACTTTCGAATTCTTTACGTCCCCTGCTCAGGGTGCTACACTTTTATTACGAAGAAGGTCCAATGTCAAGGAGGTGCATCATGCTGACGAGATCATCCACGGCGGTATGGGAAGGCGGACTGAAGAACGGCTCGGGGAAAATGAGGATAGGCAAGGGGGCATGGGAAGGAAGCTACAGTTTCGCTTCCCGTTTTGAGCAGGGAACGGGGACCAACCCCGAAGAACTGATCGCGGCGGCCCACGCAGGCTGTTTCTCGATGGCATTGTCCCTGATCCTCGAGCAGGCAGGGTTCAAGCCGAAGCAGATCGCAACAACGGCGAAGGTCCATCTCGACAAGTCGGGAGAGGGCTTCAAGATCATGCGGATCGACCTGGAGACCGAAGGAAACGTACCCGGCCTGGACAGCGCAGGGTTCCGTGAGAAGGCGGAGCTGGCGAAAAAGGGGTGCCCTGTCTCGGTTGCACTCGCTGCGGTAGAGATCAACCTGGTCAAAGTCGAACTGGCAAGACCGATCGCAGCCTGAAGAAAAGCCTTAGGGCCTGTTACTGGAGGGAAGAAGGGCTTCTTGGGGTTCGTCCTCTGCGATGATATTTTCGGTGACCCGGTTCCGGCCGCTTCGTTTCGCCTGATAGAGGGCGTCGTCTGCCTTCTGAATGAGACGGTGGAAATCCTCATGCACGTGCTTCCCGAGCGTGCCGTTCACAAAACCGATGCTGACGGTGACGGGAATTCCTTCGGGGGGGTGCTTTTCGATGATCCGCCGCAGTTTCTCGGCAAGGTCGGCAGTGGCGGCATTGTGGATCTCAGGCAGCATGACGATGAACTCCTCGCCGCCGTAGCGACCGACGATATCGGAGGCGCGAAGCGTTTGGGTGATCATCTTCGCCACTCCCTTCAGCATAAAATCCCCGGCATTGTGCCCATAGCGGTCATTGACCGTCTTGAAATGGTCGAGGTCGATCATCATGACGCCTACCGTGGAATTGGTCCGCTGCGCGAGGTGGGTCAGCGGGAAGGACGCGGAAAAGAATCCGCGGCGGTTCAGAAGACCGGTCAGGTCGTCGCGTGTGGCCTGCTGGGCGAGCAGCCGGTTCTCCTTCCAGAGGCGCTGCAAGGTCTCTCCCAGCAGCTCGACCTCGGGCGTCATGTTCTCCTGGGCGCAGAGCATATCGATGAGCCCGCTGATATGCGATTCATAGGTGGATTCGGGATTGGCGTCGCCCGCGGCAGGCCCCAGAAGATGGAAGAGCATTTCGAAGGCGGGATGGAGCAGGTAGAACTCCATACGGCAGGCGAGGGTGAATGCGTTCGAGATGCTGAAATTCGCTTCGCAGCCGCGAAGCAGGTCCTCTGATTGCGACAAGGTCTTCCTGAGGCTCGCGATGATCTCGTCCGGCTGTTCAAAAATGTCGGGAATGCCGGAAGATGCCTCAAGGTGTTCAACCTGTACCCAGAAAGCGACATGCTCTGCTTCCGCCCGGGACATGTCCGCCCAGAACCGCGACAGACGCTCGTCCTCGAAAAGGTCCCGGAACTTCGCATAGACGTCGTGGGCGGTCTCGTCGAGCTTTCGGCAGAGCCCGATGATCTCTTTGACCGCCGGCTCATGCATGGCACGTAATCCTTTCCCTGGCATCCCGCTCACGCGAGAGAAGATCGCGAAGAACGGCCGGCAGGGGCTTTACACCATATCGCTGAAT
>JBGQDI010000009.1:0-25993 GCA_041495765.1 Nitrospirota bacterium | reverse complement strand
TCGGCGGCATGGAACAGGGCGTTTCGCGCAAACACGCGGTCATCCACCGCGCAGGCGCAGCCTATACGGTCGAAGACCTGGGTTCCACGAACGGGACCTATATCAACAAGAAAAAGATCCAGCCCCACGCACCGCAGACGATCAAGGCCGGCGACGAGCTTCGGTTCGGCAAGCTGGCGCTTAGGATCGAGGCAGCGTGATGAAATTGCGGATTTCCGGATTGCGGATTGCGGAATGGAGTTGAACAATGCGGAATGGCGAATGTGGAATCAAGAGAAGAAGGGATTCGAGTGGTCGCCGTTAAAAAAAATCCGCAATCCGAAATCCGCAATCCGAAATGAGAACGGAGGTTTTCCATGAACAAACTCTCACATAAAACAATTCTGTACGGAGCAGCAGGCGCTCTTGGCGGATCTGCTGCCTGGATCTTTATCCTTTGGCTATCAGCGTCCGTCGATCCAGGGCTGCTGACTGAGATCATGCTCGGCGGTCTTGCGGGCATGTTCATCGGCGCTTGTATCTGGAGCCACGAGGCTCTGACCGGACGGCAATACGGGACAACGATGAAGCGTGCGGCATACGGCGCTCTTGCCGGGCTCTTTGGCGGAGCAGCAGGCGCTGCGCTCGGTAATACAGCCTTTGCGGCGCTCGGCAAGCTCGTTGCCGAGCTCGGCGGATTCACGGCAACGCTCGGCATGGCGCTCTCGGTGGCTCTTGGTTGGGCGATTCTCGGCGCTGTCGTTGGACTGACGGGAGGCCTGATGATCCGTTCCAGCGAGCGGGCAATGTATGGACTCGTCGGCGGCGCGCTGGGCGGTCTCTTCGGCGGTGCGTTGTTCTATGAAATGTCGGCGACCTCCATCTGGTCCGCCCTGGCAGGGCTCATGTTCCTCGGCATGTCCATCGGAGGGTTCATCAGTTCCGTTGAAGAGGCTTTTGTCTCGGCGACCCTGAAGGTCGTCAAGGGGCGGCACCTCGGCAGGGCCTTTTCGCTCCTCAAGGACGTGAACGTGATCGGGAGGGACGATCGCTCCGACGTCTGTCTTTCGGGCGCCGAAGGCGTGGGCCTGGAGCATGCGGTGATCAAACGGAACAAGGGGCGCTTCGTGATCGAGACCGAAGGCGAGGGAAAGGCCGTGTATGTGAACCAGAAGATGACGCACAACAGCAGCCTCGCTGACGGCGATATCGTCCGTGTGGGCAGCGTCCTTCTCCTGTTCACCGCGGTAAAGCAGGCGGTTGAGGCGGTTCCCGTGAAAGCCGCGGCAAGGGCAGCAATACTGCTTTTCACCCTCTTCGGAATGGCCGGAGCAGGAACGGCAGTGCAGGCTGCAGGGTCTCCCTCGGTCCAGATCACGCAGTTCGATCTGGGAGCGTTTCCGGCGGTCAAAGCCTACGTTTCCGTGCTTGACGCCACGGGCAAGCCGGTCCAGGGGGTAACGAAGGAGCAGGTGACGATCACGGAGAATGGCCATGCGATCGCGATCGACAGCATGCAGCCGGCCGGGGTGAAGGGCAAGGGCGATCCGCTGAGCCTTGCCATCGTGCTCGACCGGAGCGGGTCCATGACCGGCGAAAAGATCGAGCGTGCAAAGGAATCGGTGCTTCGTTTCATCACGCTCATGGAACCGGGCGACCGGGCCGCACTCTTCTCCTTCAGTGATACGGTGGAAGCGCTGGAACCGCTGACCGACAACCTGGACCTTCTCCGGAAAGACGTGATGAACATCGAGCCGGGCGGTCATACGGCGCTTTTTGACGCCATCGCCCGCGGAGTGGAATCACTCAGCAGTGTCCGGGGCCGAAGGGCGGTGATCGTCCTGACCGACGGGATCGCGAACCGGGGCGCCCTTGACCTTGACCAGGCAGTGGAAATAGCAGCCAAGGCCTACGTGTCGGTCACGGTCATCGGCCTCGGCGAAGACGTCCGGACAACGCGGCTCGAAGGGATAGCCAAAGATACGGGCGGGACCTATTTCTACGCGCCACAGGCGGGCGGTCTGGCGGACATCTATTCGACCATCAGCAGCAGGATCCACAATGAATATGTCGTCACCTATCGTACGCAGGAACGGGCCGACTATCTCAGGAGCGTGGCCATGGCGGTCAGCACCGGAGAACAGACCGTGCGCGACTACTTCCAGCCCCAGTCGTCGCTCTTTGGCACTGGAGCAAAGCCGCCCCGGTGGGCCTTCGCCATCCCGCTTCTGAGCATCCTGGGATTCGTGGCCCTGTCGCACAGGAAGATCGAGCATCAGTACCAGACAGGCCACCTGAGCCTTGTCCGCGGTAAGGGCACGAAGAAGGACATCGACATCAATGCAACCGCTACCATCGGCAGGGACGAGCGGAGCACGCTCGGGCTCAAGGACCAGGACATCTCGCAGCAGCACGCCGAGGTCATGCTGGAGAACGGCCGCTATGTGATCGAGGACAAGGGCTCCGCAACGGGGACCCTGGTGAACAAGAGACCCGTGACCACGAGGCAGGTGCTGGAAGATGGGGATGTGATCAATGTCGGCAATTCCACGATCGTGTTCAGCGAACAAAGCGGAAGGACCTGTGCGGGGTGCGGCAGTTCTTTAAGGACAGGTGCGAAGTTCTGCGCGCAGTGCGGGGAGAAGGTGCTCTAAATTCGGAATTCGGAATGCGGAATGGGAAACGGGAAGCGCAGCAGAGGGGCAGGGTAAGCAATAAGCTGCAATGGACATGTTCATCCTCTCCCCGGCGTGGGAGAGGACCGAGGTGAGGGGGATTGGTTGCCTGGTGTTAGGTGCTAAAAAATAGATTCTACTCAAATGGCAAGACTGTTTACCGCGAAGGCGCGAAGGTTGCGAGAACGTCAAAAACAAGAAGGCTTGCTTTCATACAGGACCTAAAGGTTTCCTCGCGCCCCTCGCGCCCTCGCGGTTCAGGATTTTACCTCCTTCCCGACGAGGAGAGGACCGAAATGAGGATGGGTACGTAACGGCGGAAGTAAACCCATCCTCTCCCCAGCGTGGGAGAGGACCGAGGTGAGGGGGGATCGGTTGCGATCATAACGGGCCCGCATGCATATGAAACAACTTCTCAAAAAGCGATACGAGATCATCAGCGTCCTCGGCAGGGGCGGGATGGGCTGCGTCTACAAGGTGCGGGACCAGAAGCAGCGAGGCAGGGTCCTGGCAGTGAAGGAGCTTCGGCCGGGCAGGTTGTCGGAAACGAAATCGCGGGAGGCGCTGAGCCAGTTCCGGACGGAGGCGCAGATCCTGTCGCGGCTCACGCACCCGAACCTCCCGAAGGTCTATGACTACTTCTCCCTTCCTGGGGCGCATTACATCGTGATGGAGTACGTGAGCGGCAGCACGCTGGAACAGGTCCTTTCCCGCCGGCGCGGGAAACCCATCGATGAGCGGCTCGCGCTGTCCTGGGCGCTCCAGATCTGCCGTGCCATGCATTTCCTGAGCGTGCAGCAACCCCGGCCCATCGTGTTCCGGGACCTCAAGCCCGCGAACATCATGATCGCCAGGGACAACCGGGTGAAGCTCATCGATTTCGGCATTGCGCGGTTCTTCAAGGAGGACCAGCAGGAAGATACCTTTGTATACGGCACGCCGGGATACGCGGCGCCCGAACAGTACGGCACGGGCCAGACCGACGTGCGCTCGGACATCTTCTCCCTCGGCGCGACCCTGCACCACTGCGTTACCGGCAGAAGTCCGGCCGAGAACCCCCTGAACTTTTCTGATCCCGGCCGCCAGAACCGCCGCTTGAGCCGCGAGACCTCGGCGCTCATCATGCGTGCGCTGGCAAAGGACGTCGAAAAACGCTTTCAAAGCGCCCTGGAGATGAAGCTTGCCATTCAAAAGATCCTGCTGGATCAGCCGGAGCAAGTAAAGGGAAAAGGAAAGATCGTTTACGCCAGACCGGGAAAGCTGGTCAAGCTCCCCTGGGGGAACAAGACCTCCTGGGTAAGCGTTCCGGTGATGGCCCTGGGCCTGAGCGGTACGACAGGGACCTTGTCCAGTGACGACCGCTGGATACGGCCGAAGCCCGTCTCCTTCGGTCCCGAGATGAGCCGGCTGCTGTTCCGTGTCGAGAGCGGCATGCTCAGGCCCGGCCGGGAGTACCTGGCCCAGATCACGGTCAGGACCGATGCCGGCATCGTGAGGCCCCGCCTGGTGATCAAAAGGTCATGGCCCTGGATGCTGATCGAAGCGGCGGTGCTTGCGGCGGCGGTTGCGGTCATGGTTATGGTGCGGTAGGAACAGGACAAAACAAAGGCGTCTCTCGCAAAGTTCGCAAAGAGCGCCAAGAACATCTTAAGCGACGGCTTGCCTTTTGGGTTTAAACCAGAAAAGATCTTGGTTCATGGTTTCCTTTGCGCCCTTTGCGAGCTTTGCGAGAGAAACGCATATAAGGTTTTAATCTTGTCCCCGCAGTCCGTACTTCTTCATCTTCTCATAGAGCGTGGAATAGGCGATGCCGAGGATCTTTGCGGCCTCGGTCTTGTTGCCCGAGACGGACTGGAGGGTGGCGTGAATGGCGGCCTTTTCGATCTCTTCGAGCGTCTTGCCGCTCAGCCCGTCAAGAGTGGCGGTCTTTTTCCCCTGGGTGAGGAAGAGGTCCTTGGGCTCGATCCTGCCGCTGTCCGAGAGGGCGGCGGCCCGTCCCAGCACGTTCTTCAGCTCCCGCACGTTGCCGGGCCAGGAATATGCCGTGAGCGCTGTTGCTGCTTCGGGCGAGAGGCCGGTGATCTTCCTGCTGATCTCTGCGGAGATCCCCGCCAGCGCCTGCACGGCGATCGTTTCAATATCTTCTTTACGCTTCCGGAGGGGAGGCATGCTGACGCGCACCACCGAGAGGCGGTAGTAGAGGTCCTCCCGGAACCGTCCGGCCTTGACCTCTTTTTCGAGGTCCTTGTTCGTTGCGGAGATGACACGGACGTTCACAGCCACGGGCCTGTCGCCGCCCACGCGCTTGGTCTCGCGCTGGTCCAGTGCGCGCAGGAGCTTGGGCTGCAGGTCCAGGGAGAGCTCGCCGATCTCGTCGAGAAAGAGGGTGCCGTTGTCCGCAAGCTCGAATGAACCCTGCCGGGCCTTGACCGCGTCCGTGAAGGCGCCTTTCTCGTGGCCGAAGAGCTCGCTCTCGATGAGGTTCGGCGCCACGGCGCCGCAGTCGAAGACGACAAAGGGTCCGCCTGACCTGCGACTGTGTCCATGGATGGCGCGCGCGGCCAGCTCTTTGCCTGTGCCGGTCTCACCTTCGAGCAGGACGGTCACATCGGTGGGCGCGATGCGTTCGAGAAAGCCGTAGACCTCCCGCATGAGCGGGGAAGAGCCGATGAGGCTTCCGAAGCGGTCGGACGAGCTTTTCAATATCTCGAAGCGTTCTTCCAGCGGCGAAAAGGAGATCTCGGTCTGGCCAATACGAATGACCGAGCCGGGGGTGATGTATCCCTCGCGTATCCGTACGTTGTCGAGGAAGGAGCCGTTCGTGCTGTCGAGGTCACGCAGCAGATAGCCGTCGGGCCGTTCTTCCACCACGGCGTGTTTGCGCGATACGGTGGGATCGGTCAGGACGAGATCGCTCTCCGGGAGCGTGCCGATGGAGATAAGGGCTTTCTGCAGCACCAGTTCCTTGCCCGCGTCGCGGCCCTTGGTCACTTTGAAGCGCGCCTTCCTGAGGACGAGCGGCTTCTGGCCCGGCCCGGACAATATCTGGGTCTGATCGGCCTTGCTCGTGGATGGGGTCTTTCCCGCGCCGGACTTTTTCATACCGGGATTGTACCATAAGAGGATGGAAATGATAATCCCTAACACGAACGGCCGAGGCTTAAAGGCGACTCCCGCAATGGTCCCAGGCCACGCTGACTCGGAAAGGTCGCCAAGAAAAGCTACGGCAAGCCTTGCTTTTGGTTTAAAATCAACAAGGCTATTGACTCAAGGTTCCCTTTGCAGCCTGTGCGAGCTTTGCGAGAAACAGTCTTGCCCTTTTGGGGTAGAGTTTGCCAGGACCCGATTCAATTGACCTTGACGTTTATACGGGATTACCCTATGATTTGACCGATATTGCCATAACCCGGAGGGAAACCGATGACAGGCCCGCAAGCAAGGAGTGACAGGACCCAGATCCTGCAGCCGTCCCCGTTGACGAAGAAAATACCCGTGCGCTTTCAGGCCTCGGTGGTGGTCGTCAAAGGGTATGCCGAAGGCATGGAGTATCCCATCGACAAAGCGTACGCCGTGATCGGCAGGAGCGCCATTGCCCAGGTCCGGATCAAGGACGCCCTGGTCTCTCGGGAGCACGCGGTGATCGTGTATCATGAAGGAGTTTTTCTTCTTAAGGACCTGGACAGCACGAACGGAACGCACATGCGGGGGGCATCCATCCGGCAGCGGAAATTGCGCCACGGCGACAAGTTCAAGGTCGGGGACACGATGCTCCAGTTCATTCTGCAGGAAACGGGCAGGAACAGGACCTACGAGATCGCGTAATGAAGAAGATAACCTTCGGCAATACCGATCCCGGAAAGAAGCGGGCCAATAACGAGGACGCTTTGCTCCTGAATGACGCGCTGGGCCTCTACGCGGTCGCCGACGGGATCGGGGGAAACGAAGGCGGCGAGGTCGCGAGCCGCATTGCCGTGGAGACGATTGCCAGGGCGATGCCGGACCTGCTCGGCGAAATGGACCGGACCCCGCCCAAGGCACGCGTCCTTACCGACGTCCCAGCAATATCCGCGCTCAAGGAAGCGGTCTTCCTCGCAAACAGCGCGATCAGCGAGCAGCGGTCGCAGGACCCGGAGCGCTCCACCATGGGGACCACGCTGACGGCGCTCCTCCTCAGGGACAAACAGGCATTCATCGCTCATATCGGCGACAGCCGGGCCTATCTCTTCCGGGAAGGGGAGCTCGCGCAACTGACGGACGATCATTCCTTTGTTGCGGAGCAGGTCCGTGCGGGGACCTTTACCCCTGAACAGGCGCGATCGAGCCCCTATCGCCATGTGATCACCCGGGCGCTGGGCATTGCGGAAGAAGCGAAAGCGGACCTCACGAACCATGCGCTGAAAAAGGACGACCGGTTCCTGCTCTGCACCGACGGTCTGACGGAGATGGTGGATGATGCGGAGATCGGCAGGATCCTCGCGAGCTACGCTCCCCAGGATGCTGTTCAGAAGCTGCTGGATGCGGCGAACGAGCAGGGCGGGGTGGACAATATCACCGCGGTGGTCGTGTGGGTGACAGAGGTTTAGGCAGATGCGGATTCAAAGGCAGAACTGTTTCTCGCAAAGCTCGCAAAGGTCGCCAGGAAAATATTAAGCAACGGTTTGCTTTTTGCTCTTAAACCAGAAAAGATCTTGATTCAAGGTTTCCTTTGCGAGCTTTGCGAGAGACGCCTTTAAGCTTCGGTTCCGGGGTATATGGTAAAGGATCTATTTATGACAAGACAACAGCTGTCAGACGAATATAAGATAGCGGGCGAGCTCGGGTCAGGAGGCATGGCGACCGTATACAAGGCCGTCCAAAAGTCCCTCGACCGGCAGGTCGCCATCAAGGAACTGAAGAAGGCCTACCACGCCGACGAGCAGATCGTCCGCCGCTTCGAACGGGAAAGCAGGGTGGCCGCCTCGCTCCAGCATGAGAACATCGTCCATATCTACGACTACTGGAAGAAGCCGGCTTACTGCATCGTGATGGAATACGTCGACGGCGCCAACCTCGCTGATGTGATCGAGAAGATCGGAGCGCTGCCCATCGATGTCGGCATCATGATCGCCATTCAGGTATGCCACGCCCTCGACTACGCGCATATGCGCGGGCTCATCCACCGCGACATCAAGCCGAGCAACATCATGATCAAGCGGAACGGCGAGGTCAAGCTCATGGACTTCGGCATAGCCCAGAGCAGGAACCTCGAGTCCCTCACCATGCCCGGCACGCTGATCGGAACGCCTGCGTACATGTCGCCCGAACAGGTCCTCGGCCAGCCCTTGGACGCGCGGTCCGACATCTTTTCCTTCGGCATCGTCCTCTACGAGGTGCTCACCGGCGTGAAGCCCTTCGCCGACGAGGAGGGGCGTTCGGTAAGCGCCAAAATCCTGAAGGACAAGTTCCTCCCTCCCCGGCGGATCAACAGCGACATCCCCCGGGGCCTGCAGCGCCTCATCAAGAAGTGTCTCCGAAAGAAGCCGAAGCGGCGCTACGATTCCATGCTTGCGGTCGAGAAGAAACTGGGGAAACGGCTGGCAGGCAGGACGACGAAGGCCGCCTCGCTGACGCGGATCGCGAACTATCTGGTGGCCATGCAGGTGTTCGAGGCGGCGCCGGCTGAGGAGACCGTGATCATCACCTCGAAGGTCCCGGCGATGGCACGCTTCAGGAAGTATCTTGCCGCGGCGGCAGTGCTCCTGCTCCTCGCCGGGGGGGCAACGGCACTGTATCTCCGGACAAAAGCGAACGAGGTTCCGGTACTGCCCCGCGGAGCAGCACCCGCAGTACCGTCTATAGCAGCGCCCCTGGTGGCGCGTCCGTTGGAAACAGCACCTCTTTCGGTTGGGACCTCGACCGTGACCGCGAACACGGCCACGCACCCTGGGCTGCCGTAGAAAAACAGAGTTTTTGCCGAGGAAGCTGCTCTGATGAGACCGTAAAAACATTTTACCCCTGAGGAGCGGACAGCGCAGAGAAGGACCTGAATGTAAAGATCGGTTTTGTCCGTGTCTCCGTGGTGAATCTCAGTCTTTAGCATTTCCGGGAAAGAGGTGCACATGAAAATAGCCTGGTTCTCACTCTACGATCTGGTCCTTGCCCTCTGGGTCGGAGGCATTGCGATCTTCACCTTCATCGTCACTCCGGCGATCTTCAGGTCCTATGGCCGCGACCAGGCCGGCGAGGTCGTGGGAAAGCTTTTTCCCGGCTATTTCACCTACACCCTGGTCCTGACGCTTCTGGCCTTGTTCCTGTTCCTGCTCTTCACCCGGGACGGCTCGCTGCCGGCTTACCGGCTCTCGTTGTCCTTGCTGATCCTGTCGGTTGTGGTTGCCCTGTTCGTCGCGTTCTGGGTCCACCCAACGACGGTGGAGGTCAAAAAGACCGTTACCTCCTTCGAGCTGGAACCAGCCGATTCTCCGGCGAGAAAGCGGTTCACCCGGTTGCATGCGCTGAGCGCATCGCTTAATCTCCTGCTGCTTGTCGATGGGGTCATCCTGCTGGTGGTCGCGCCGGGGCTGAAGAAATAAAACCGCTTTTTCCCACCGGTTTTGCCGCGAAAACAGATAAAATTAGCTTGACATTTTGACGAGAATAATAGATAGTACCAATCTCCAAGTGGTTGGAACCGGGCGGATAGCTCAGCTGGGAGAGCACAGCCCTTACAAGGCTGGGGTCACAGGTTCGATCCCTGTTCCGCCTACCATTAATAAATAAGTACAGCGTCATTGTTGGTCCCTTTTCTCAAGGGGTGGTAGTTCAGTCGGTTAGAACGCCTGCCTGTCACGCAGGAGGTCGCGGGTTCGAGTCCCGTCCGCCCCGCCATTTAATCGTAATTTCCTCAGATCGATTGAGCGTCCCGACAAGTCGGGAAGGTCGACGATCACAGTCCCATCTTCTATTTATTATCCTCATTACCCGCGCCAAAATGCCTTTCTCAGTTTATATCCTTCAAAGTGATGTAGACAGCTCACGGTATGTCGGGCACACCAGCAATATTGATGACCGCTTATTTAAGACATAATCAAGGAAGATCTCGGTATACAAAACCAAAGCGATCATGGAAGCAGCCCATTGCGAGGCATTTGACACGAGAGCTCCGGCAATGCAGCGGGAGCATGAGTTGAAATCTCTTCATAGTAAGGAATTGCTCCTAAAACTGATCGCCTCTTCTCCTGAACCAACTAAGGCATAAAACCAGGAAGCCCATTTCTCTGCAACCGCTGGAATAAAAAAAGCCCATCAATTATCTTGATGGGCTTTTGTATTTATCGCTGCAAACTTACTTCATTGCTCGTTCGTTCCGCTGACTGCTAGTAGATGCTTGCGGTGGTGGTCACTGTGAGGCCCGTGGCCAGGCTGTAGTTGCCTGCATCGGCGCCGGTCTTGGTGACCGACTTCACCGTGACCGGTTTGAGGGTCCCGGGGTTCGGGTCTGCGAATGTGCCGACCCCCGCGAGCACCAGGTCGTCGCCTGCGATCGGAGCAACGAGGCTTACGGTAACATCAGCATGCGTGTCGTCGGCGGCAAAGGGTCTGTCCGTCGCCACTGCCACGATGTCACTTGCGGCCAGCGGCTTGGCGGTGATGGTGCCGTATACCTTCGCGGGAGCGGCCACGGTGTAATTTCCTGCCTTCGCTCCTGTGAGGGTCAACGTTGCCAGGCTGACGAGCTTGTTGGAACCGACACTCTTTCTCGAGAACGTCGTGCTCCCAGCGCTATAGAAGGAACTTGTCCCGACCGTAACGAAATTGACGTTCAGGGTGCCCGTCTCGCCTGTAATAATGCCGCTCAGCGTGCCCCTCGTCTTCGGATTAACGAACGTCGCCGTATTGGTCCCGTCGTAAACCTTGGCGTCCGCTTTCATGCCGATGATGGCCAGCTTCTTCGGAATGACGTCCGCGTTCGCACTGGTGACCGACGAACCGGATACGCTATAGTTCATGGCGTCCGTGCCGCTGAAGGTGATCGATGCGATAGTGACGAGCTTTCCTGTACCAACATCCGGGGTGTCAAAAGTGGCGGTTCCTTTTACGGTAAGGCTGTCGCCCTTGATCCGGTTGTCGGTATAGGTCGGCGCCGACTTTACGGTCCCGTCGTAGGTCTTTTTATAGCCGGTCAGGACCCCGACCGTCAGCGGTCTTTGCGTAATGTTCGCGGTGGTCGTCGACGTCAGCAAATTCACCGTATAGTTGGCTTTATCCGCGCCGCCCAGGGAGACGCTGGATATCACGACCGTTTTTCCGGTGCCGACCTTTTTGTCTTTAAAGGTCAGCGTTCCGGTCACGATCGTTACTACGTCGCTCCCTACTTTTCCCGACAGGGTTCCGCCGCTCAGAATGCCTGCTGCGGTGGTGCGGTCGTAGACCTTGTCTGCTGCGGTGATGCCGGTCACCGTCAGTTTCTTCGGCGTAATGGTACCCGTGACCCTCGGCGGCGTTACGCTGTAATTGGCCGCGCTCGAGCCGGACAGGGTTATGGCGCCAAGATTTACGGGCTTGGAAACCCCGGCCGTGACGCTTGCGAACGTGCTGAGCCCCACGCTGAAGGTCACCGAGTTCCCCGTAATGACGCCGCTCAACTTGCCTTTGTTGGTCCCGGTGAACGTCGCGGCATTGGTGCCGTTGTATTCCTTGGTATCGGCCTTCATGCCGGCAATGATCAACGGCTTCGTTGTGACGGCTGCCGTGGTCGTGGCCGTTAAGTTCCCCACGGTATAGTTGCCTGCTGCCGTGCCGGTCATCTTGATCCCTGTTACCGTTACTGTTTTTCCGGAGCCGACGGACGGCGTGTCAAAGGAGGCCAGCGTATACGTGACGGTGAGGCTGTCGCCCTTATACCGGTTGTCCGTAAGGGTCGGCGTCGAGGTGAGCTTTCCGTCGTAGACCTTGTCCTTGCCGATCGCCGCAACCGTCAAGGTCGCCTTGGTGATGATGGCGTTGGGGACCGTCGGCCAGGGGCTTACGATATAGCTGCCTGCGGACGGTCCATTCAGAGTGAGCGTCATGACCGTGACCACCTTGGAGGTGCCGGTGGTCTTCGAGACAAAGGCCAATCCCGGAGAGAAGGTGACGGTTTCACCTGACACGACCCCTACGAGCGTGCCGGTCCCGGCGCTGAGTGTCGCCACGGTCGTCCCGTCGTAGGCTTTATTGCTTGCCACCATACCGGTAACAGCAAGAGCTTTTTTGGTAATAGTGCCGGTGACTGCTGAGGTAACCGCCCCCGGAAGGGTGAGCGAGTAGTTGCTCGCCGGAGTTCCCGCCAGCGTCACGGTCGAGAGGGTGACGATCTTACCAACTCCCGCAAGAGCGGTATCAAACGTCCCGGCTGCCGTGTAGGTCACGACATCCAGCGGGCTTCCCGCAAGCCCGACCAGCGTGCCGGCCGTGCTTCCGATGACCGCTGCAGTGGTGCCGTCGTAGGGTTTCGTATTCGATATCAGACCCGATATGCTCAAGGGTTTCTTCGCGATGACGAGCGTTCCCGTCGTTTTCCCGGTGCGGGTCGAGCTGCTGCTGATGGCCGCGGTCACCGTGTAGGTGCCTGCTGATAAAGGCACGGAACTGGTGGCCGAGCTGAACGTGAAGTCGACGGGCAGGCCCGGCGGGTCAGTGGTCGCCGTCACGGTCTTAGTCGATGCACTGTAGATCTGTTCGAGATTGCTCAGACTGATGGTAGCAAGCGCTTTATGCACGACCTGTGTGAGTGTTCCCGAAGCGGACTGGTCATAGTTCGCATCGCCGCTGTACTCAGCCGTGATGCTGTAATTGCCGCTGGTGGTGATCGTGAGCGCCGACATGAGGAACGTGGCAGTGCCCGTGGCCGTATCGCCGGTGACCGCTCCTGTTCCCAGAACGGTCCCGTTCTTCTTGAAGGTCGCTATCCCGCCGATGGGGTGCGAACAGGTGCCCGTTACGGTCGAGGAGAGCTGCGAGACCGTTGCCGTAAAGGTGACGGGATCGACGGTGGTGGCCGGGTTCAACCCCGACGACACCGTGGTGCTCGTGGCGGTGATGATCACCGTCTGCGTTAGACCGGCAGAAGTGTTCCCGCTGTAGTTCGCGTCGCCGTTGTAGGTCGCCGTAATGGCGTTGCTCCCGATGGGAAGGGAAGACGTGCTGTAGGTGGCAAGATAGGGCGGACCGCTGGAAACCACGCCCGTTCCCAGGGTGGTCGTGCCGGCCGTGTAGAAGGTCACATCGCCGGTGACGTCGAAGGCCGTTGCCGTACCGCGCGAAACCGTCGCCGTAAAGGTGACCGCCTGGCCCACTTTGGCCGTGGCACGCGTCGTTGCCAAGCCGACGGTCGTAGTGTTAATGCTCACGGCCTGTGTAACGGTGTTCGAGGTGGAGAGGTCGAAGCGCGAATCGCCGCTGTAGAACGCTGTCATGCCATAGCTGCCGATGGCAAGGTTCGAGGTATTGTACGTGGCTGTTCCGCCCACGCCGAGCGCCACGGTGTTCGAGTTCGTGCCGTCGCTGAAGATGACGTTGCCCGTGGCCGGGAATGCCGTATAGGATCCGCGTGAAACCGTTGCGATAAAGTTGATGGACTGCCCCACTTTTGAAGTTAACGGCGCAGTCAGTGTTGTCGTTGTCTGGTAAAGGTTCTTGGCCGCGTCGAAGATCTCGGCCGTGGCGACATTAACAGTACCATCATATCCACCCACGATCAGGACCGTGCCACCAGGGAGGAGCGCCGCCTGCTGCCCGGCTCTATTGCCATTCATGGGAGCTGCTGTTGCCCAGAACCGGTTGGTTACGGGATCATAGATTTCAGCAGTGTTCACTTGCGTGAAATCATCATAGCCGCCGGCGATCAGCACGGTGCCGTCTGTGAGCAGAGTCGCAGTGTGACCTGTCAGCGCGGAGATCATTGGTCCGGCGGTGCTGGTAAAGGTGCCCAGTGTCTGGTCATAGATCTCGGCAGTGTTCAGCAGCGTACCAGACGCATCAATTCCTCCCGTGATCAACACCTTGCCGCTCTGCAGCAGTGTGGCCGTATGCCACGCCCTTGCAGAAGCCATGGTGCCGGTGGTGGCGGTAAAGGTATCTCCATTAGGGTCGTAGATCTCAGCAGTGTTAAGGGAATCGGTAATGGAATATCCATTGAATCCGCCGGCGATCAGCACGGTACCATTGGGCAGCAGGGTGGCCGTATGATTATCTCTTACCGATGTCATGGTACTGGTGCTGGCGGTAAAGGTATCTCCACTGGGATCGTAGATCTCGGCGGTGTTCAGGAGTGTGGTACCATCTTCTCCACCGGCGATCAGTACGCTGCCGTTCGGAAGCAAGGTTGAAGAATGATAATCTCGTGACGAGGTCAAGGTGCTCGTGATCTGAGAGAAGGTGCCTGTGGTTGGAGTATAAAGCTCGGCAGTGTTCACTGGCCCGGCCCCACCATCTCCACCGGTGATCAGCACTTTGCTCACGCCACCGGATGCTGTCACGGTTACGGCTGAGTGAAATACTCGTGGCGAGCTCATTGATCCCGTGGTAGTAGCAAAGGTGCCCAGTGCCGGGTCGTAGACCTCTGCTGAACTACTGGTTCCGCTTCCTCCGGCGACCAGCACCGTGCCGTCAGGGAGCACGGTAGCGGTAAACTCCGACCGGCCTACTCCCATGGAACCGGTTGCATTGAACGGCACTGCTGACGGCACGGCCCATGCGAACACTGCGCACAAGGCAATGACGAGCACTACCACACCTACGACCAACTTTGCCTTCTTCATCACATTACCTCCTCGTTAAAACGCTTCGTCGATTTCTTCGACAAAATGACCCTGCAGATGACCTGTGCAGGGGATCCTCTTTGATCCACGTACACCGGAAAGCGAACGCTTTTACGATGCACCTCTGGAATAAACGCTATGGCAACAGGCAACAGCAGTGCCTGATGATTTTTCACCGATTGCTACTCTTATCGGCAATTCCTGAGAAAACTTGAGCATTCGTTTGAAATTACTTTTAATGTATATAAAAACATCCGGTTATGACGCGTTGCCGTGAGTTGGGGACAAGCCCTGTATGCTTTTCCGGGATGTTTCCGATTACATCACCATTGACAGCTTTAGAGGAGACCCTGGGCCTTCCGTCCAATCAGTGCGCCTCGAAAGGAACACGGTCAATCGGGGAGGTGCGCCATGATGTTTTGACAGTGTAGCAAAAAAAAATCATCTTGGTGTATGGGGAGTATTGCAAGGCCAATGCCATTGGAGTAGATTTGAATTTGTTCAACGCCTGCGACTGCGAGGAAAAAGAATTACAGGAGATAAATGCTAGAAATGATGGATGATAATGATGTATCGTAAAGATGTCTTCGTGCAGTAAATGTCGGAATGTTGAATCCTGCCTACTTCTATTCTTGCAGGTCTCTGTTGAATAAATGACGTTATCTTCGATCGATGAAGATGAATATCGTCAATGCATTGACGATAACGAGGAACGAAAGTCAAGCTTTGCTGCTCATCTTATAGATAAAAGCCAGGATCTCTGCTACTGCCTTGTAGAGATCGGGCGGTATCTCCTCATACAATTCCAGCGTGGACAGGATCTCTACCATGTTCCGGTCCTCGTGGATTGGTATGCCCTTTTTCTTTGCAAGGGCGATGATCCTGTCCGCGACCAGGCCCCTGCCCTTGGCAACAAGTGTGGGTGCGCTGTCGCTCCCTGCACGATACTGCAATGCCGCAGCCTTGTTCTGTTTGTCGGTCATACTCTGATATTCAACCCGTTGGCGTACGCAGAACTGAAATGAACCGCTCCCGGCTGCTGGATCGTCAGACCCGCCAGGGTAAGGCCCGCTGATTCGAACTGTGTTCTGAGCAACCCGGCATTCTCCTGAAGCAGGTTCGAGAACGGCTTATTTTCAGCGGCAAAATTCACATGAAGGCCACCGGACTGCAGCAGTGCCCAGGCGCTCAGTTTCCCGGCTCGTTCAAGGTCCAGGTTCAGCGTGCAGGAATAGGCATGGTCACCTTCGCGCTCTTGTTCTGATTCCCGAAAGATCAGTTCTCCCTCTTTGAGGCTCTGCCAGACAAAAGGGATAAATACCTGCAGCGTATCATTAAGCCGCGACTGGAGCTGCAGGACCTCGATGTTCCGGAGAAGATTGTCAACGGCCCCGGCAAGTGCCGCCGGCTTCTCTCCGCTTCGCAGCAGCGAGTCGGCAACGTCGGGCCTCGGAAGCGCATCCCGGAGGACCATCAGCGCCGCTTTCAGATCGCCCTTTGCTGCTTGCCCCTGGTCTGCAAAGGAGGACTGGCCTTCAGTTCCCTGGAGGACCTGGAGCCTGAGCTTCGTTTCAAAAAAAACGCCGGAATCACGTATGGCATCCTTCAAAAGCCCGCCGGTAATACCGGTGAGCGAGGGCAGGAACTTTTCGAGCGTCCGCAGTTCCGTGAGCGAGCTGGACAGGCCCGCAGGCATGTTCTTTATGAGGGCTGCCAGCAGTTTCAGGTCCTCTGCCGCCGGTTTTGCGCCCTTGAGCGTTGCGATCGCCGAAAGGATGGTGTTCCTGAGCGCAGCAATGTCGCTGCCGTCCTTTGGAAGCAGCTTGAGCCTGAGCTCGTTCTCCCAGCCTTCCACCTTTAGGTAGATCGTTTCGCCTTCTTTTAACGGCAGGGTCGTTCTCGCTTCCACGATGGAGTTCTTCATCCTGATGGCGACAGCGGTTTCGGTCACCGTAAGGACCTCTGCCTGGACGATCTCGCCGGTCCGCAAGGCGAGCTGGGTCTTTGAGTTCACCGAGAGCTGAAAGTCCTGGCTCGGCTGGGGGGTCGGGGGTATCTGCATTGATCGTAACCGCCTCGAAAAAAAAGTTTGTGCAAACTGTTGCCAAAGAGGAGACCTTGCGGTCCGTCGGCCGGGCACAACTCCTCCAGGGCCGGGCAGGTTTGAAACTTGCCTCTCCGCTTCACCTCTATTTATCGGTTATACCGGGCAAATACTATAATGCAATAGGGGTTGTCCGTAAGAATACAGCCAGGAGCGCCGCGTACTTGCAGCCTTGCACCGGATAAGCCCTTTATAAATCAGGCTAAAGTTTTGAGCCGGTATGCCGATACGTTATATAGAAGCAGCAGCACTCTCGATGTCCCTATCGAAGGCAGGAAACTGAAATGTCCATATCCCTACTCGGAGCCACCCCTACTGCAGCCGATGTCCTGTTCTCGGCCCTGAGCGGTCAGCAAACGCAAAAGACCGCGCTGGCCCAGGCTGCGTTGTCCACAGGTGCGGACCGCGCCACCAAAGGAGATTACGCAGGGGCGATACGGGAGTTCAAGCGTGCTATCGGCCTGGACTCTTCTCCGGAAAATGCGGTGACGGTATATAATCTGCTGGCACAATCCTATATTCAGATCGGGCAGACCGAAGATGCGATCAAGGCATACCGATCATCGATCAGCATGGCGCCGACCGATGACACCGCCCACCTCCAACTGGGCAACATCTATTTCAGCCAGGGACGCTTCAACGAAGCTGAAACCGAATACAGGTCCGCGGTAAAGAACAACCCGACCTTGTCAACGAACCTGTTCTCGCTCGGCCAGGTCTATCTTGCCACGGGCCGCACCCGGGAGGCGGAGACCACCTTTCAGAGCGTGATCAAGATGGATCCCAGCCAATACGGCGGATACTATGCACTGGGGCAGACCTACGCCAAAGAAGGCCGGCAGCAGGAGGCCATCGCCGAGTTCCAGAAGGTCGTGGGACTGAAGAAGGATTTTTTCCCGGTCCATGTCGATCTTGGATCCGCCTATGCCGACCTCGGCCAGATGGCCAAAGCAAAGGACGAACTGCGGATCCTGAATGACAAGGCCCCGGACCAGGCGTCGCTTCTCAGCGCCTATATCGACAAAACGACGAAGCCCAGGATCCTTGCTGCTTATAACACAAGCGGGTTCGACAGTTCGCGCGGACCGGGAACACCGGTGTCCGACTTTAACGGCTCTCTTTCCACCCCGGGCGCATCACGGTTGTTCAATATGGTATTCATCTTTGCCAAGGACATGGATCCCGCATCGGTCCGGAATCCCTATAACTGGTCGATCACCAAGGCGGCCTATGGCTCGGCAGGTGGGGCGTACAACTCAGGCTTGCCGGCCCCTTCGACGGAGGTGGCACTATCGCCGGTCCCCGCCAGCATCATTTTCCTGCCCGGCTCATTATCCGCCACAGTCTCTTTCATGATCAAGCAGAATGCCGGCGCCGACGGAACGCTCGATCCGTCCCATCTCAAGTTCAAATTCACCGGCAAGGACATCTATGGCAACCCCATGGATGCGTCGGCAGATGAATACACCGGTATCTCAAAGATCGTCTGACGGACCGAATGAGATAGTTTGCCGGTTGTTTTGATCAGGATGCCGGGAAGAAAGCTCAGGCAAAAAAATCCCGGAAAGAAAGCAAAAAACCCCTCGTCCTAAGGATGAGGGGTTTTTCTGTGAGCACTCTTTGCTGCAGGGAGGGTATCCCGAAGAAGCTGTCATTTGTTTGTTCCCTAAAAAGGGCGGGACTGGTGACCGCGTCAGCGCGGCGAGCCCTTGAGCCCGGCTGCGATGTTATTATTGATGTTCATGATGACCGTAAGTTTCTCCGGCGACGGGTAGGCCATGGTTTCGAGGATGCGCTTGTCGATGAACACGCTCAGGCTCAGGATATCCTGCCGGATCTGTCTCGGCATGGGGTTGTCGTCCTTGGACAGTTCTGCCTGGAAAATGCTCCAAAGCAGCTGATTGAACTTCAGCGCTTCGTCCAGCTTCTCCGAACGGTCGGCGGCATCCCAGTTGTCCTGGCAGTATTTGAGCTTCGACGCGGCCTTCATCAGGACCGAAGCCTCGATCTCCCGGTCGGACATGGTGGTCTTTTGAACGTTACGATAAACGTCGAGTTGACTTGCGTACATGCTTGATGACCTCCTGTTCATATTCGATCAGTTTCTTTGCCTGCTTGAGCGCCTGGTAGTACTTGCCGTTCAAAATATGCCCGCTGATCTGGTCAATGAGCCCCAACGTGCTCGGTGCCGCGGCCAGGACGTCCCGGACGAGGTTCCAGTAGGTCGTGTGGTACTCCGTCAGCTTCTTCTCGTCGATGTACATCAACTGGATGACAAAATAGATGCGCTTGCACGGGGAGTCGGCATCGTGTTCTGCCAGGATGTCCTTCTCCCGGAGGACCGGAACATTGTTCTCGACCAGGAACTCGCTTTTAGCGCTCCCGTTCGTTACAACCGCTCCGCCGAGGATCATTCGTTCTTTGGGCTTCAGTATGATCTTCAGTCCCATGATCTATGCCAGTTGCGACAACAGCGGCCGGATGCCGGGGAATGCCTGCCACGAAGCCTGCGCGATCGACCTCCCCAGTTCAGCGCTCGTCTTTTCCGCAGTCGCGTCCACATACTTCCCTGAGGGTACGATGACCGCCCAGTCCATGCTCATCCCTGTCTGACGCTGGCCGAGCGTGATCTGAGCGGCATCAAGGCTTTTGATCGCTGCATGGATCTCCGCGTCCGTGGCCGTATCAGACAGTGCTGGAATGTTAAGCCCGGTCGAACCGGTATGGACCTGCTGGCCCTGGATGGTCCCGGACCCTCCATTGCCGAGGTCGACGGTCTGGCTTCCTGCCTGGGGGAACACGGCGGGATCCGCCATGATCTTTGCAGCGCCGTTGTCCAGGGGGGGAACGGTCAGCTCATCGATCTCCTTTCGAAAGGCGCTGAAACTTCTTAATGCTTTGATCCGGTCCGGGCTGGTGCTCAAAAAAGGAGGATAATGTTTAACGATGATATCGAGCTGCGACCTCATGCTGTTGATATGATTGCCGATGGTCCTCATGGTCCTGTCGGCGGTCCTGATGCTTATGGCGGTTCCATTGAGAGATGAATTGATCGACTGGCGCTGACCGACCACAAGACGGCTGACCTCATGCTTTTGCATTGGAACAGGATCGGGGGCCTGGGGCACGGCGGCGCTGCTCGTGGCACCCTTTTGGCGAACTACGGGCGCGTTGACCGCGAACTGGGCCTGGTTCATATTTATGGTAGTAGTGATGATTGCCATGATCTGATACCTATGGACGATTAATAGAGCGGGGACGGATCAGTCCGTCCCCGCCGTAATCTGATCAGATTAGAACAGCTTCAGTACCGACTGGGCTGCCTGGGCAGAAAGGCTGAGGGCCGTGGTGCCAAGGGACTGCCGGGTCTGGAGCATCAGCATGTTCGCACCTTCTTCGTTCATGTCCGCAAGGGTCAGCTTGTCGGATCCTGCGGTGAGGGTGTTCACCATCTGGGTCGTGAAATCCTGGCGCGCAGTGATGATGCTGAGACCGGCGGAAAGTCCGGCTGAGGTCGTTCTCAGTTCGTCTTTGGCGGTATTGAGAGCGGTAATGGCCAGGTTGGTCGTCGCGGCATCGGTCCCGATGTCGCCGGCGCCAATGGCGGTTCCGCCACCAGCACTTCCAAGGACCGAGGAATCGGAGGCGATCGACGTAATGGTCATGGTCGAGGAGCCTGTTTCATTGAAGTTCACGGTCAGGTTATTGATGCCATTCAGCAGGTTCGTGCCCACATAGTTGGAGTCAGTGACCACCGTGTCGATCTGCGACATGAGGTCGGTGTACTGGGTCTGGAGGGTGGCCAGGGCCGTAGGGTCCGTGGTTCCCAGCGAGGTCTGGGCAAGACCCTTTGCAGCGTCGATAAGCGTAGAGATCGTCGAAATACCGTTGTTAGCAGCCTTGATGGTCTGGATCGCCTGACCCATGCCGTCCTTGAGGCTGGAGAGGTCAGATGCACGGCCGTTGAGGGCCTGTGCTGCGAAGAATGCCGTGGGGTTGTCAAGAGCGCTGTTAACTTTTTTACCGGAAGAAAGACGTTCCTGTGTTCTGTTCAGAAGGCTGACGGTGTCCTGGAGGCTGACAAGGTTGTTTCTCATACCTGCGGTTAATGAAATATCGTTGAATGCCATGGTAGTAATTCTCCTTTTTCTAAGGTTTTAAGTTCCGGCAGTTCTTGCCGGCGGTCGAAGGTTTCAGAGTGGTCGTGTTCTGAGCTATTGCCCCCCTTCCTGACCAGTGTGTCCTTGCCTTCTTGGTAATCTTATCGGCCGTGCCTCCAAAAACTTTAGCCGGTCACATTGTGCGTTCTGCAAACCATATGAATAAAAGCCCGCAGAATCATTAAAGTTATTAAAAAACATGCCGATAAGACCGATGAAATCTATTCTCGAGCAGTTGGCCAGGGCAGGAGGGCTTTTCTTGACGATTTTTTCCTTCCAGATCAATGAGGTTATGCACCTCTATGACCGGGCTGCCAAGCTCAAGCCGTCGGCTCTCCCGGTAAAGGGCCCGTTCGAACCGCAGGACCGGGTGACCATCTCCCGGGAAGGAAGAAAACGGCAGGTACAGGACGGATCAGGGGGCGTGATACTCGCCCCGACACGGAAAGTATGATAGCATCTGTGCATGAAGATCGTTCTTGAGATTGAAAAGTTTTACCATACTGAATGAGGGACGGTAGGCGATATATCCATGACCAAAGAAGAATTTAAAATCCTGATTGCTGATGACGATGAGATAGCGCGCGATGTCATCGCCACGATCCTCGCACGGGAAGGATATACGGTCGTCCCGGTGCAGGACGGCCTTGAGGCCATCAGCCGGCTCCGGACCCATGATATCCACATGGTGATAACTGACCTCATGATGCCCGGTGCCGACGGCATCGAGGTCCTGAAGTATGCCGTGCGGACCGATCCGGACATCGCCGTCGTCATGCTCACGGCCTATGGCACGCTCGACACCACTCTGGAGGCGATCAAAGAGGGCGCCTACGATTACCTGACCAAGCCGTTCAAGACCCGGGAGATCTCTATTATCGCAGAGCGCGCCTACCAGCGGTCACAGCTCATTATGGATAACCGTGAGCTGAAAAAGAACCTGCGGGACACCTATCGCGATATGGATATTCTGAAAACCGTTGTCAAAAGCGGGAATCCCGACGTGACCACAGGCTGGATCGAGCGGATAGAAAAGCTCAAGACCATGAATGTCCTGCTTACTGAAGAAGCGGACGTCCTGAAGGACAGGCTGGTCAAGGGAAATGGGAACGAGCCCGGTCCTCATCGTTGAGACGCTGCCAGGTCGGCGTGCTGCCGGCATGTTCCTTCGTTCTCTTCCGCTTAAACCAGATCGCCTTTCAGGGATTAACTTGCATCCGGTCAGTGGTGGTAATATAATGGTCCTGTTGCATGCCTAATCGGCGCGATCCCGTCCTCTCCCGCAGCGGGCGCCGCTGGAGGCATTGATGGTCTTCTGTCCTCCGAGTGAAAGGGGTACCTTATGGCTTTGAATTCAGGTGAAAAGATCACCTATTGCATGATCCCGAGCATGCAGCGCTTCCGCGCCATCGTCCAGTCCATCGACACCAGCACGATCGTGCTCGAGGTCCCGGCAGATTCCCCGGCAGCGCTGGTCCAGGGGCAGTATGTCATGATCTCGGACCCCTCCGACGAGGTTGATTATTACAATGAGATCATCGGCCGCGAGGGCAGTGCGCTCCGGTTAAAAAGAGTATGGACCGGCAAGCGCGGCTACTTCCGGGTCGACGACCGCTTCCACGTGCTCTACAAAAAAGTGAACGCCGGCGAGACCCTCCTGGAATCGAGGTTCTACGGCGGTTACGGCCAGGAGATCGCAGAGCTTGAGACGACCGATGATACGGTGAATCCGCGGCTCTGGCGGATGCTGGTCGACATCAACACAAAGCTGGGTTTGATCCTTGAGCGGCTCAATATCGAAGGCGAAGGCCTCGCCAAGGCCGAACGGATCGCCGTGAACATCAGTGCCTCCGGCATCCGCTTTGCCGTGGACCATGCCGTCGAGATGGGCGATCTGATCGAGGTCAAGCTGCTCCTCCCCACCAACCCTGCCGTCGGTATCGTTGCCTATGGAAAGGTCGTGAGGATAGAACGGCCGGAGTCTGCCGGGACCATGGTCTCACTTCATTTCATGGACCTGACCGAAGAGGTCCGCGATGCCATCATCCAGTATACCCTGAAGCGCCAGCGGGACATCGTCCGGCGATACCGCGAACAGGACCAGGAACCGTGATGGACCGTGCGAGCATTATAGGTCTGTTCCTGGGGTTTCTCGCGCTTATCGGCGGCAATCTCCTGGAAGGCGGGAGGATCGGCTCCATTCTTCAACCCACGGCGGCCCTTATCGTCTTCGGCGGGACCTTGGGCGCGACCCTTCTCAGTTTTCCCTTCCGTGACATCCAGAAGGCGATCGCGGCGTTGCAACACGTTTTTTTCGAAAAGAGAAGCGATGCAGAAGCGGAGTCCCTGATCCGGACCCTTATCCGCTATTCGAACACGGCCCGGAGGAACGGGTTCATCGCCCTGGAACCGGAGATCCCGAAGCTGGATAACGCCTTTCTCGGCAAAGCATTGAAACTATCGGTCGACGGCATGCTTCCCAAGATGCTCATCGAGACCATGCAGCAGGAGAATGAGACCTACGAGGAGGAGAGCCGGCGGGTAGCCAAGGTGTTCGAAACAGCGGGTGGCTTTGCTCCGACCATCGGCATCATCGGGGCCGTGTTGGGGCTCATTCATGTGATGGAGAACCTTTCGGACCCCGCCAAGCTCGGGGCCGGCATTGCCGTTGCTTTCGTGGCGACCATCTATGGCGTGGGCGTGGCGAACCTCATCCTGCTGCCGATCTCCCGAAAGCTGACCAACCGGCTGCACCGGGAACTGGCCTTCCGGGAGATGGCGCTCGAAGGAGTGGTGGGGCTTCAGGCGGGGCTTAATCCTCACTATCTTGAAGCAAAGCTCAGGACCTTCATCGAAACAAGCGACGACGGCAACAGGTGATCATGCGCAGAAAGCGGAAGAGAACCGAGGGCCACGACAACCCGGACCGGTGGGTCGTCTCTTATGCTGATTTCATAACGCTCCTGTTCGCCTTATTTACCACGCTCTACGCGATCAGCCACGTGGACCAGATAAAGCTCAAGCGGTTCACCGGCTCCATGAAGACCGCTTTTAAGGTGGGCTCGGCCGAAGCGGTCGACACCACGGTCATTGATGGCATGGCGGTGCCGAATTACGCGGACATCGCCCTGGAGAACGAACTGCGCGAAGCATTTAAGAAGTTTGCTATAATGGAAGGCATTGTCGTGTCGCGGGACGAACGGGGGGTGGTGGTGTCCCTGGGAGAGACGCTGCTGTTCGAGAGCGGGATGGCCGAGCTCAAAGCAGCGTCACGGCCATTGTTCAGTGCGGTGGCCCCCCTGATCAAGCAAACGCAGCGCACGGTCATTGTCGAAGGGCATACTGATAACCTCCCCCTGCGCAGTTCCCGGTTCGCTTCCAATATGGAGCTGTCGGCAGCCCGTGCAGCGGCGGTCTTTTCATCACTGGTGACCGAAGACCTCGTTAATCCCGACCAGCTCGCAACAGCGGGATACGGTGAGTACCGGCCAGTAGCTTCGAACGCGGCCCCCGAAGGCAGGGCACGGAACAGGAGGATAGATATCATCTTTGTCTCCCCACGAGGCCGGGTATAAGATCCTGTTCATCGAGAGCGCACCCCAGAGCAGGGATCGCATCACGGCGGCCTTCGCCCACGCAGGAAAAGCGGCCCGTCTGGAGTTCGTTGCGTCCGCGACTGCGGGGATCGAATTCGTAAAGCGCGAGACCCTTGATGCGGTTTTTGTCAATGCTGCCCAGTGCGGCATTGGATCGCAGGACGTTCTGGCGGGATTGCAGGAGGCTGGGAGTCCGGCACCGGCGGTCATTATCGTCGGATGCAACGACCTTGAAACGGCCCTGCAGGCCTTGCGAGCCGGTGCGGCGGATTGCGTGGTCGACGATGCTTCTGGTGCGGCATCCATGCCGCTCGTTGCGGAACGGGTCATCCTCCGGGCAAAAGAGGCACAGGACGAACGGGAGCGGTCGCAGGCCATCATCCGAAGCCAGAAACAATGGATGGCGGTCATGGACGCCATAACAGATTATATCTTTGTCGTCGATGAAGGGAGCCGGCTGGTCAAGGTGAACAACGCCTTTGCGACGGCGTTCGGAATGACCCCGCGCGAGGTCATCGGCAGGCAGTGTTCTGAAGTGTTCGGCATGGATATTCTGGGCGACTGTACCTTCGCTGCCGGGGAAGATGAAAGTCAGCGCACCTTCGAGAAGAGTTATGACGGGGAAACCTATCAGGTCAGTGTTTTTCCCCTGGTCGAGGAGGGGGCGCAGCTGCGCATTCACGTGATGAAGAACATTACCGAGCTCAAACGGCTCAAGGACCAGCTGCATCATGCAGACAAGCTTGCGTCCATCGGTCTCCTCGTCTCCGGCGTGGCTCACGAGCTGAACAATCCCCTGACCGGGACGATCGCCTATTCCGAACTGCTCAGCATGCGGGTCACTGATGAAAGCGTCCGGCAGGATGTTCGGAAGATCCTGGAAAGCGCGGAGCGCTGCAAGAAGATCGTCGACAATCTCCTGACCTTCTCGCGCCAGCAGGCGCCCGCAAAAAGCCTTGAGTCCGTCAACGATATCATCGATCGCATTATCGATCTCAGGAGCTACTGGCTCAGGAAGAACAAAATAGAGCTCGTCAGGGAATACGACGCCGTCTCCACGGTATTTGTCGACCGGCAGCAGATCCAGCAGGTGATCCTGAACCTGCTGTTGAACGCAGAGCAGGCGATCGAGAGCTCCGGCCAGGCCCAGGGCAGGGTCACATTCACCACGCGATATGATCGGGAGGGCCACCGGGTCATTATCACGGTCGCCGATAACGGGGGAGGGGTCCAGCCGCAGGTCCTTGCCAGGATCTTCGATCCGTTCTTCACGACGAAACCCGTAGGCATCGGAACGGGTCTCGGGCTGTCGCTTTCCCATGGCATTATTTCCGAGCATGAAGGCACGATCAGGGTCGAGAACGTGGACGGCAGCGGAGCACGGTTCACCATCGATCTGCCCACCGGGACCGGGTCGAAAGCAGGAGCGGTGAATCTCAAAGAAAGCGGTCAGAGGAACTAAATTATGTTTGCTATCATCGGCGTGATTGTAGTGCTGGGTTGCGTTGTCGGCGGGTATGTCATGGAGCACGGCAACCTGAGCCTGCTGATCCAGCCTGTGGAGCTCCTGATCATCGGGGGCGCCGCGACGGGGGCGTTTTTCATTTCCGCGACGCCGCGGGTCTTCGGCATCGTCCTGAAAAGTGTCGGCACAGTCCTCGCCCCCAAGTCGCAGAGCAAGGGGAAATATCTTGAGCTCTTG
>JBGQDI010000008.1:0-26608 GCA_041495765.1 Nitrospirota bacterium | reverse complement strand
TCCGAATTCCGCAATCCGCATTATGTTCACACATTCCGCATTTCGCATTCGGCATTCCGCATTGCTTCACTCATTCCGCAATCCGAAATCCGCAATCAAAAGTACTGCGCCCCTGATTCCAGGTCCTTCGCCTTCAGCACCAGCATCTGGCCGTCAACGGTCTTCTCCACCGGAATGGGATTGCATCCGCCCGTTTTCTGTCCTATCTGGGCAGGCGTGAAGCTCATGCCGCAGTTGTTGCAGACCACAAGGTCACCTTCCTGCCGGTACCCCAGCTTGGCATGGTTGCAGGCGACGCAGGCATCAAAAGCCGTCCGGATGCTTCCGTCAGCGGCCTTCATCACGAAGAACGTAACGGTCTTTTCGGCCGCTGCAAAGGAATAAAAGTGCGCGCTGCCGTCCTGTACGGCCGCCACCGGGATCTTTATCAAACCGCCCTGGTCGGTCACGGCCACGGCCTTGGTCGTTCGGGTCGAGGCGTCCCGCTGCGGAGCGAACTGGGGATTATTGCCCATGCGTTTTGCACGAAAATCGCGGAACAGAAGGCCGCCCACGACCACGAGCACTACGACTGACGCGATCACGGCAGGCTTCACCCATGTTCTTTCCTGTGACATGACGCGCGCCTTCTTGTCGTTCAGCGAAGCCGATCCGGAAAGATCGCTCCCGCAGGATTTACAGAACTTCGTTTGTTCCTTCACGTTGCTGCCGCATTTGCCGCACTTGTTCATTTCCTGTTCTCCTTTTTATAAATGTTTCACCTGAAAATCACCCCACCTAACCTCCCCTTAGTAAGGGGAGGGACTAACTCCCCTCCTTGGCAAGGAGGGGCTGGGGGAGGTGATGCTTTTCATGTGCCACGATAAGCTCAGTTCATTGAGCATTTTTTGAACTTGTAACAACATTTCTACAATTCGGTTACGCTCCCATTCTGATACCTGAGGGAGGAGATGTTCTTATTGTCTTTGATGATATCCACCTGCATGTGACAACCCAGGTCCGTCACCTTTGCGGTCACGGCGTCCAACCCATGCTTGTCATGCCAGAACTTGAGCCCGGCTGTTTCCGCTGCCTTTGATCGGTCTTCCAGCTTGGCCGATGGTGACGTTGCTGTTGCTGATGTTGACGCTGCCCGTCCGGGGACCTTGCAGCAGGGGCCTGACGATGCCGGCTGCTGCTTCTGCTGCTTGCCGCCCGCCATATTGCATCCGCCGCTTCCGCACCCTGCCTTGCTGCCGCATCCGGCGGTGCTGCCGTTCTCCGCCAGAGCGATGCGGATCGTCGAGCTGCCCTGGACCCCCTGAATCCAGGTGCTGACCGCAGCGCGCGCGGCGAGCGGATCGGCCCCTGTCGGTACGATCTTCTGACTGATGAACTTCTTGATCGTCAGATCACGCTCCAAAGCGCGCTCAAATCCCGCCACACCGTTGTACTGCGTCTTGATCTCCTTCTCGAAAGCTTGTTCATCGAGGCCCGAAGTGGTTCGTGCAGAAGCCACGGCAGCGGCGATCTCGTCCCGGGAAACACTCACCTTTGCCTTGACCGCTTCCTGCAAGGCAAGCCGTTCCGTGATCAACTGATTCAGCACCTGATACCGGATCCTGCCGTTCACGGACTCGGGTGCGATCTGGGTACGTACGATCTCGGCATCCAGTTCGGAAAGCTTGATCTCCTCGCCGTTCACGACCGCGGCAATGCCGTCGGGGAGAAAGAACTTGTAATACCCCAGCCACCCCACAAGCAGCAGCACCGGGACCAGCCCCACAATGAACCAGTATGCCTTCCTGGATCTTGCCGGAGCCGCCGCCGGGCCGCCGGAAAGGGACCTGCCGCATTCAGCGCAAAAAACGGCATCGGCATCGTTCGTATGATTACAGTTGGTACAGAGCATAGTAGTGACCTCCATGGCTGTTAATTAGCAATAGTCTTGCCAAGAGGGCAATCTATGATAAATCAACGAGATAGCCCGGATGCCGTTGGCGCTGCGAACAGATGTCTGTGGCATTTGATACAACAGGTTCATGAGAAAGCACAAGGAAAAATGGCGAAAAGGCAGGCTGGATAGATACGTCTCCGTAGGGGCGGGTTTCAAACCCGCCCTTATCTGTTCCCTCAGAATTTTTTTCGAGTGCAGATTGTGAGGTGGTCCTTGACGGGACATCAGGCGACGAGATGTTTTTCAAACGCTTTGTAGGGCAGGTTTGAAACCTGCCCCTACGAATCACGGCAATCACGCGGGACGAACAATAAGGTCAGAAGAAGATCATGCGCGCAGGATACTCAGCTGGACCGCGCAGACTCCCTGGTTTGCAACTGTCCCTCTGATCGCTCTTTTTTCAGCGACGGCGTCCAGCTTTCCGGGAGCGATTGTCCTGTTACCAGCAGAATACCTTGTCGTTAGCGAAGATGTCCGCCACGAGCTTGTCATAGGACACGCCGCCCTTGGTGAGATCAATGGTAGTTACCTGGTTCGATGCGGCCTGGATCTCAATGATCTTCCTGGTGCTTGCATCGGGCGCTTTTTTCAGAATATGCAATATCTTCACGATACGATCCTCCGTTGCGTTAGTAAGGAACGACGATATCATACTCGAGGAGCTTCTTCGCCATTTCCTCGATCGTGACGACCGGATACCCGTTCTCGGCGTTGTTTGAATAGACCTTAAGCTCGAGCTCCGTCACCAGTTCGAGCGGCAGCGCCACCTCGGGGCTTGCCTTGTCCAACTTCCGGTCAAGGATGAAGACCTCGATCGTATCGTCTGACAGCGTCAGCCCGCCTGCCACCCGGAGCGCCTCTGCCGGCCGGTCTCTCACGATGACCGCTATTTTTTTGGTATCACTCATAGTTCGCTCCCGTTCATGGTAGGTTAGAACACGACCACCCGCGCACTGGCGTGCAGCATGCCTGCGTTGTCATACTGGCTGCCGTACGAAATGCCATCCGTCTTATCGTGAATGCCGAGCAACTCGCAGCTATGGTCGCAGCACGACAGCTCGATGCCGTCCGTATTGCCCAGTTCCAGGAACTTCGGGTCTCTGGTGAAGCGGACCCCTTCGTCGGTCATAAAGATGACGACCGATTTGCCCGCTGCACGCGCAGCCTTTGCCACTCCGGCGATGTGCTCCAGGTTCTCATACTTCGTGACCATGACACCGAGCATTTCTCCTGCCATAAAGTTCACCTCCCCTCTGTTTTTTATATTATCCCTGACATGGGTCCATTTTTCAACAGTTGCTTTACTGCGGATCGGACAAAAATAAAGCCGGACAGGATCGCTCCTGTCCGGCCGTTACCTTGCAATAAACTAAATATCCATGTCCTGCATGGGCTTGATCAGCATGTAATACACCATGAGCCAGTTGCCCAGAATGATGAAGATGTTCGCCACCCAGCTGGATACGGCCAGTGTGGCCACGCCGGTGAGGCTGTGGCCGATATTGCAGCCGCCGCCGAGCTGCGCGCCGACACCCATGATGAACCCGCCGAGCATCACCTTGAAGAGCTCGTCTGCAGGCGGGACCTTGAGCTTCACTTCATTGAGGAGCTTGCCGCTGATATAGGCCCCGATGGGCACGGTCAGCACATAGAAAGCGCTCCAGGACATCGTAAAGCCGAAGAACGAAATGGACTCGGCCTCGGGGACCTTGGAATCGCCGAACAACACACCGAGAAAGAACTCACGGACCGGGCCGGTGAACGAAAGGCCGCGGGCCCTGCCTGTATAATGGCCTGACGACCAGAATGCCAGCACGGCAATGAGTCCGACGAGGAGGCCGGCGATGGACCACGAATATCCCTTCTTCGCCTTTTGGAACGGTTTGCCCACATACACAAAATACAGGATCGGCAGTGCGATCACCGCGATGACGATCCATTTGTTGACGCCGATGATATTATACAGCGTCGGGATCTGGTCCTCGCCCACGGATACCTGGTAGCTTGTCAGATATTCGAAGACCGGCCTAAGGAACCCGAATCTCGTCATGAAGATGCCGAAGACGAAACCAGCGACCGCAAGCACGTAGGCGAGGTTGCCTTCGCCCACGCGGTACAGGATGCCGCTGCCGCAGCCGCCGGCAAGCACGATGCCCATACCGAAGATGAACCCGCCGATGACGTTCGCAAAAGGAGTAAAGCCCTGGCGATAGAGCGCGACCGTCTCCCCGGCATGGTGGATCCATCCCAGGTCTTCGATCAGGTTCGCTCCGATCATCGTAACGACCACCGCAAGCAGATAGGCGCGGAGCATCGTATAATCCTGAAAGAGCACTTCCCGGTACGCGGAGTTCACACAGAACCGACCGCGCTGCAGAACATAGCCTAACGCCGCGCCGATGAACAGGCCGGACATGACAAACGCAATTGTAGACATCATTCTCCCCCCTCCTGACTTTTACTCCCCCCGGAGTTCCCTACCGATCAAGCACTGCTGCATTGTGCTTAGCCTTTTTTGATGTACAGTTCCCAGTAGCCCTTGTCGTCGAGCTTTACAGCCTCGAAGCCCATGTTGTTCTTCTCGGCATAACGCGGGATGCTGTCCTCGGCGGATGCCGGAGCATCGCAGAGCACTTTGAGCGTCTGGCCGCTGGCAAGCTTCTCAAGCGCCTTCTTGGTGAGGAGCAACGGATAGGGACATACGCGGCCGAGCGTGTCGAGCGTCTGATCTGGTGTTGCGGTCTTGATGGACATGGTATTCCTCCTTGAAATAGCGAACTTGAATTTCGGACCGTCGGGTGGATCGGTCCGTTTGGTGCCAGGAAATCGCAGGAACTGCAGCACAGGTGTACTGAAGTACCGTCAGGTGCACTCACGGTGTAGTAACTTATCAAAAACCAGGAAACATGTCAATACTCGTTTTGTTGATTCACGGATGCGAAACAGGAAGACCATCTATTTGCGATTATTATAGGCCGGTGCGAACTGCTTATAGGAGCGAAAGAAGGGTCAGCAGAACGATCGCGAGAAGCATGCAGAAACCGACGATCGCCGCCGTTTTCCGTGAACGCAGCGTGGTTGTACTTCCGCTGTCCAAAAAGGGGGCCAGCAGCAGCACGCAAAATGCCAGTCCCGGCAGCAGAACCGCCCCCACAAAGGTCCAGGCACCGGGGAAATATTTCGTGAGCTGATAGAGAAAGAGGAAATACCACTCCGGCCGCGGGCTGTACTGCGCGGCGAAGTCGATCTCCCTGCCGATGTCTGAGGGAAAAAGAACGGCAAGCAGCAGGACCGCCTCTATCGTAAAGAGCGCGACGACCGTTACCTCGAAGAGATAATAAGGAAAGAACTTTTTTTCTGTACCGGTATCAATTCTCATGTTTCAAGTCTCAGGTCTCAGGTCTTATTCCGCATTCCGCATTCCGAATTCCGAATTCCGAATTCCACAATCCGCAATTAAATCACATTCCCCCCGACACCCCGAGCCTCCGGATGACATGAAAATGGACCCAGAGAAAGAATGCCGTGAACATTGGCAGCCAGAGGATATGCATGCTGTAGAACCGCAGCAGGGTCTGGCCGGTCACATCGATGCCGCCGCGCAGCACCGATGCCAGGGAGGGACCGAGAAAAGGGACCGAACGGAGCATGTTCGTGCCGACCACGGTCGCCCAGTAGGCCTTCTGGTCCCAAGGAAGGAGGTAGCCCGTGAAGCCGAAACCCAGCGTCAGGACGAAGAGCAGCGAGCCTGCCACCCAGTTGAGCTCGCGGGGGTTCTTATACGCGCCGGTGACAAAGACACGAAGCATGTGCAGCACGATGGTCACGACCATGAGGTTCGCAGACCAGTGGTGCACCGACCGGAGCAGCCGGCCCAGCGGCACTTCCAGTTGCAGGCGCTGGATGCTGCGGTAGGCGTCCCCGTCGGACGGCGTGTAGTACAGGGAAAGCAGCAGCCCCGTCAGCACCTGCAGAACGAAGAGGGTGAAGGTGATGCCGCCGAAACAGGCGAGATAGCTGAGGCCTTGGGGTACGGGCTTGTCCAGCACCCGGCGGTGCCGGTTCGTGAACCCGAACCGGGCATTGATGAATTCAAGCCATTGCATGGGCTATACCTTGATCCCGACCATGACCATATTATTCTCGATCTTCGCCGGGAACCGCGTCAGCGGCGCCGGCGGCGGGCCGGCGATATTCCTGCCTGCCAGGTCATAGCGCCCGCCGTGGCAGGGACAGATGAATTCCTTCTTGCTCCGATGATAATTGACGAGGCATCCCAGGTGCGAACAGGTCGCCGACAGGATGGTCAGCCCTTCTGCCGTGGCAACGATAAACAGCCTGACCGTGCGCTCCTTGCCTGCCATCGGGTAGCGAAGCTCCGCCTTCTTGACGCCGGCGCGCGGCAGTTCGTCCTCGGGAAGGAGCGGGAAAAAAACGAGATCCCCAGCCTTGTTGCCGGCGGGAAAAAAGATGCGCACAGCAGGGACCAGAAAGCCCAGTCCCAGCACGAGCAGTAGTCCGTACAACGCCCTGGCGATAAAATCCCTGCGGGTTGTCTTCATGCTGGAGCATACTACGACAGATGCGAGGAAAGTGTCAATTGAAAATCAGGTTGCGGCATTTTGCTTAGCCCTATTTGAAGCCCTCAAAACAAGTCTTGAAAGCCGTCATTGCGAGCCGAAGGCGAAGCAATCTCGTTGTTATGCTTCGGAATGAACCTCCGCGGTCTCGCACTTTATAAGGGATGTGGAACGAGATTGCCGCCTCGCTCCGCTCCTCGCAATGACAGCAGACAAAAAAAGGCAGCCCGAAGGCTGCCTTTGATCTTTGCAGTAGTTGGAACTCTTAGAACGCGTACTTCACGGCCAGCGTAAACCCGCTAAAGGTGTCCCTGGTTTTAGAATCCTTCCACTTGTTCGTCTCGTACTTGTAGCCAAGTTCGGCAGACATCTGTTTGGCGAACTCATACTGCGCACCCATTTCCGTGATCCATCCGGGGCTATTTTCGCTGATTCCTCCAAAAGCGCCTTGTTCCTTCAATCGCGTCAGGAGATAATTCAATCCGCCGAGGATCGAGGTCTTTTCGTTCAGTGCGTAGGACCCGCGGACGCCTACGAGCGGCCCAGACACCGTCTCTTTCAGTCCCGACATGTCGATCGCGAATCCGCCGGCATTCAGGATTCCCTTTCCATTGAAGACAGACTCTTTATATCCCGCAAGCACGCTGACCATGGGCGTGATCGCGTAGCCCACGGCCAGGTCCATGTCCTGGCGGTCTAATTTTACCTGGCCACCGCTCCCGTTGAACCGATAATCGTTTAGGGACCGTAAGTAGGACGCTTCCACAAATATATGGTCCGGGAACTTCACCTCCATCGCCGGACCGAACAGCCTCGCGCATTTCGACTTATCACCGTCGCCGACAGAAGCTCCCTGTTTCCATTTATTGAACCATGCCTTGAGGCCAACCTCTACCTCGACGCCCTCTTCCGAGTGTGCAGCTCCGTGCTCTTCTGCGCGCACTGCCCCGCTCACCCCGACCAGCAGCAATACAACCATCGCTCCTACGAGAACGCGCTTCATGATACCTCCAAAAAATAAGATGACGGCTGCTTCGCTGGCACACCGTTTAAAAAATTCGTCCGATTATAAGGATTGCAATTATTTTGTCAAGGATTTTGGGAGGATCGGCAGGAAAACGAGCTCGGGATAAAATATCTGGAATACCATAAGGGCGGGTTTAAAACCCGCCCCTACAACTGAAGAAAGGATCACCTTTTAGAAAGACCCTCGACCTTTGTTTTTATCCGCCCTTATCATACTTCAATCCGCCTTTTCCGTGTCCAAAGGTTTTTCAAGGTTCACTCGTTCCGTTCGCTTTTCTCCGGCCTTCGCATGCTCTTTCTGAAGAACGTGCGGCCGCGCACGACGTCGAGCTCGATCGTTTTTCCCGGCTCCAGCGCCTTCATCGCCCGGATGAGATCTCCCACCTCGGCTGCTGCCTGACCGTTGAACCCGGTGATGAGGTCGCCCGGCCGGAGATCGGCCTTCTGCGCTTCCTTCCTCGGGTCCACCGTGACGATGACAATGCCGGCCTGGCGATAAGGCGTGTTCTTCAGGAGCCAGGCGGAGACCTCAGGGTCCCGCGGAGCGGTCGTCATATGAAGACCCGGCCAGCCGGGGCTTTGCAGCAGCCCGCGGCAACCCTTATATTGCGCCGCCGTTTCCCGGTAGCCCTCCAGGGAGAAACGTTTCGTCACCGGTTGTCCTTTGGGGGCAAAGACCATGGTCGCCAGTATGGCGGTGCCGGCCTCGAACTGGCGGTGGAGCGTGTTGCTGTCATCTTCGGAGAAGACCATCATGCGGTCGTCGGTCCCGGGCTCGGGATGGGCGACAGCCGGGTTGTCGTCAACGTTGATGCCGATCGCATCCAGCTGACGGCGGTCGAAGGCTACCTGGTCGCTTTGGAGCATCAGGCGACCCTCGGCCTGCACGACGAGTTCGACGCTGCTTTCCCCGTCGCCCAGCCCGGTCCGCACCTTCTGGGCGCCCGAAGCAGCCGAGCAGGTATACTCATGCGTTTCCGGATCGATACGCCACGCAAAGCGCCACTGCGCCTCTGCAGAGGAATGGCAGAGGAGAACGCCTGCCAGGATCAATACGACGGTCTTCGTCATCATACCCTCATCGGGAAAACAGCGGTCAAGACGCAAAGAGCGCGAAGGCGGTCTGGTGCCCCTCCTTTGCGCTCCTGCATTCATCAGTACCCTTCACGGCAAAAGCCGGCTTGCGGACCTTGCAGATAGACGTCTCCGCGGCAAGAAAGTCTTCCGCCTCACGCTGAAGGGCCGCCTATTTTACCGCCTTCGAATGGCAGCGGTCGCACTCGGCCAGCGGGAAAGCGACCGTGCCGTGGCAGACCCCGCAGAACTTGCCCTGATTGATCTCTTCCATGGAGTATTTGGTCGCACCCCGTTTGCCGCCTGCGAAGATCTCCGGATGGCAGACCTCGCAGCCGTTCCACTGCGAGTGTTTTTTATGCGAGAAGATGATCTCATTCACGCCTTTGGACTTCGGCTGGATCGCAAAGTCCTTCACGATCTCCTTGGCCGGCTGTTTGGTGGAGACGCCTTCGATATAATCGGTGAGGTGGATCAGGCCGTCGCCCGATGCCTTTTCCCAGTTCACGCCGTTCCCCATCTTGTCCTTGGGGAACGCTGCCGTGAAGGCTGCGAAATCATAGTCCCGTTTGGGCGATTTTCCCAGGGAATGGCAGCGCTCGCAGCGCGCGGCGTCGGACCGGTCAGTACTGCAAGCCGCGAACACCGTGCGTCCGCTTTCCTGCATCTTGCCGTTGTGGCAGACGCCGCAGAAGTTGCCCTGCTGGTTGTCGGCCGCCTTGATGCCCGTGCCGCCCGCTTTCATGGCAAAAGCCAGGTCGCCGTGGCAGAGCCTGCAGGTATACTTTGCCCGGTGCATCCAGTGATCGAACACCACCGGCGCAAGGCCCGCTTTTTGCGAAAAACTGTTGATGACCACCCTGCCGTAGTCGGCAGGCGCTGCTTTCGTTTCCGCTCCGCTCGCGGCCAGGGCCGCACCGGTACAGAGGATGACCGTCAGCAGCATTACCAGGATCTTTTTCATACGCCTCCCTTGGATCAGGTATCCCGGCAGCAGCGCTGCCGGGACAGAGAATATATCCGGCCGGCTCCGGCCGGCGTGGATCATTTCATCAGCCCTACAATGTCCTTCAGCCCCATCTGCTTGAGGAACTGGTTCGTCCGTTTTTCATCACCGGTCACCGAAAGCATGATCGTCTGCGGTTTGGACCAGTACGGCTTTTTCTCCATGCGCGCGCGGAAGGAATTGGGCTGCACTTCCTGCCAGTCGCCGTACAGGATCAGGATCTCCGTTTCCTTCCATCCCGTCACGCCCATGCGCGTTCCTTCCCGGCGGAGCGCGAAGGCCACCTTGGGTCGGGTAAAGGCCTTGCCGTCCGGATAGGAGACCGCGCCTTCGTCCAGGGACAGGCGGATCGCGATCCCGGCATCCCTGACCAGCAACGGCTCCGTGGCCTGCATGATTTTCTGCTCTGTTTCTCCGGGCAGGGCAGCAAGGTCCCGCTCGATCTTCACCAGCTCGCGCTTGAACTGTTTTTCCTTTGCCGCATCCTGGTTGTTCTGCGCTTTGAACATGGCCTGCCGGGTCAGGGTCCTTTTGGTCGTCAGTTTCTTGTTTCGCGCCTGGGCCGCTTCATTGACCTCTTTCGAGACCGCGGCCGCCGTCTCGTCAAGGCGCTTCTGCTCGTCGCTCACGCCGTCGACGCGCTGGTAGGTGATGGCGTAGTCGTACCGGAGGCTGCCGGGCTCGTTGGAGACCTGGTCCGGCAGCGACGGCGCTATCGTTGTCCTGCTTTCCACGGTCCAGCCCTGGGGCGCCGGCGGCATGGCGTGGTCGATCTTCGTCAGTGCAGGCAGGACCACATTGGTATAGAAGGTCTTCTCCTCCTGTGTGGGAGGATGCATCTCCTCTGCGGCCATGGCGAAGCGGGAAACGCCAGCGGCAAGAAGGGCGACAGCGACAAGAAAGGGAACGATACGTTTCATTTACTAGCCACCTTGACGCGGGAGCAGAATGGAGTAAGAGGCCGGGATACCTGCCACGGCATCTTTTCTCGGAAGAAGTTACTACAAGTCGCAGAAAATGGCAAGAAAAGAGATGATGGGTTTGGGAGCTGTCTTTCTTCGGGCAAGATCCTTACCGGCGCTGTTGCCTGAAAAACCCCTTGTCGTCATCCACGCTGGAGGGAGCGGACAGCGTTAGGGGTTCTCATTCACCATTGCTGAGGACGGAGAGAGGTTGTGTCAGGATCGAAAGGCCCTTATCGGGGAAGAACATAGGTATTCTGATTAAGCAGGTCTACGCCGCATTCGGTGCTCTCTATCCAGTCGATGAACTTGTTCACCATGGCCTTGCCCCTGAAGTACCGGTTGCCATGCTGGGGAACGATGCATTCCAGGTCGAGTCCCCGTACCATGCGGGCCCAGTAGCGTGCGGCCCTGACCGAAGACATGTAGCGCTTGTGGAATCCTTCCATGTACCTGACGTGCTCGGAGAAATCCTCGACCTCGACGAACCCGTCGTTCGTCGGCGGGAACGAGGCGCCCAGGTCCCCGGAGAAGAGGGTCCTCGCGATCGGATCGTAGATCTGGAAGTTGCCCGGCGAATGCAGAAAATGGGCAGGCAACAGGCGAAGCTCGGCCCCGCTCAGTTCAAGCTTCATTCCCTGATCGGGGATCTGAACAAAGACATCGTCCTTAATCTCGTTCCGTGAGAAATGCGGCACAAAGCGGAGCCAGAGCCCGGAGACGTAGATCTTCGTGTTGGGCCCCGTCAGCATGAGCCACAGATTTGCTCCGGCGCCCGTATCAGGGTCCTGATGCGACAGCACGAGTTTGCGGATACGGTTCGTGGGGATGAATTTCGTCATCTACTGATGAAGCTGGGTGACCAGTTTGCTTCCCCCCGGGTCGAATATGAGCCCTTCCTCGATCGCGTCCGCACCGGTATGCGTTATCAGAAATTGATTGGACTGAACGTCGCTTCCGGCGATCCCGGGGTCCTTCATGATCTCATTGAACACGACGCACCGGTGCTTCCCGTTGTTGAAAAGCTCTTTAGCCATGTCTGTCCTCCGCTGGGGTCACGCCCCGACCGCCGCATAGCAACATTCCACAAGGACACGGTTCTTACCATCAGACCTGGACACACCCTGCACACGTTCCGTGCAGGAGCGCAGGAACAACCTGCTGCCGCGTCCTATTTCTCCAGCTTCCACTTGACCCCGCCCCGGGCGGCAATATAGAGGAACAGAAAGCAGTAGACAACGGCCAGCTCGCCTTTATTGATCGCGGGAAAGAAGTTCTTCCCCATATGGAATTGCCAGTGGAATTGGATGTATGCCACTGCCATCTCGCCGCTGCAGAGGAACGCAGCTATACGCGTTTGGTACCCCAGCATCACCGCCAGCCCTCCCAGAAGCTCGATGAGCCCGCCGATCCAGAGCTGGGACCCCATGGGCGGTTGAAAATCTGAAAGTATCCCCAGGACCTTCTGGGCGCCGTGGAACAGGAACATGAATCCTATGACGATCCGCATCACGGCGTAAATATCGTCCGAGTATTTTGCAAGCCATTTCATGAGCGCACCCTCCCGGTAAGTGATTTGAACATGTTGGATATCTTTGAGCTCTTTTCTATGAAGGCCGCGTGTACGGTCCCCGGAGCTACAGGACCCTGCGTCCCTGGATGATCCTGACCAGAACCACAACGATAGCGATCACCAGCAAAATATGGATGAACCCTCCCATCGTGTAACTGCTCACGAACCCCAACAGCCACAAGATCAGCAATACAACGGCGATCGTCCACAACATTTTACCCTCCTTCCGGTCTGCCTCGGCCCATCGCCGCATGAAGACGATCGGATTAAGCGGCCCTGAACTAGAACTTCCTGATGGTCTTCCGGTTACATCCGATCACGGTTGATGGGCGGCGACCCACGCCCTTTTCCTATCTTCTCCCCTGGCCTTCCCCACCTTCATGGCCTCCCTGCGGTTGGCCCTCCGGGGATCGAGGAGCAGCTTCCTGGTGTTTTGGTTTTGTCTTTCGGGGTTGTGAACCTGCCCTCTCGCGCTGTTGTTGCTCCCCTTCCCGCGAGCGGGGCCCGACTTCCCGACGTTGTTCTTTCACCGCGTCGCGCGACCGGGGACCTGCCTCCCGGTGTTGTGGTGACCGCTCCGGCCTCATATCTCTTTCCTGCGATCGGGAGTGCCGCTGCTCTTCCCGTGACCGGTTCGGCGACGGCGTCCGGGCCTGGAGGCCTTTTACACCCCAGGTATGTTCCTTTTCCCAATGCCGGTCCTTTTTCCAGCTTCTCCAGTTCTGTTGTACCTGCTGGTGCGGTATGCGCTGATACTCCCACGGATGCCCTCTCCAGCGATGGTCCCGGTAATCATTCCGCCAGCCTGAGGGGACCTCTCGATAAAAGACCGGAACGCGTTCATAGTAGGTCCAGCCGGAGTCGTAGTACGAGGAGCGATACCAGTGTCCTTCCCACGGACGCCACCACCAGCCGTCAAAGAAGAAGATGTCCACGTCAGCATCAGGGACGACGTAGACATAGGTCTCCGGCAGCACGATCAACTGCGGCGGCGCGCCAAAGATGATCGGCGGCGGCAGGGCGATATTGATACTTACATCGACCCGTGCATGCACAGCTTGTGGCGCTGCGATTGCCAGCGCCAACAGCACGGTGTTCCAGAATAGCTTTTTCATTTTGTTCCCTCCTGGACACGTCAACACGCTCCCCTTGACAGCAGCTGCGGCAGCGTTGGCCAAAGCGCATTTGCCATTGTTCGTTATTTAAGTATAGCTTATGCGGCTCACGAGTCAAGAAGGCAGTGCTCTAAAAAAGATCAGGCACCCAACCACCAATGCGTCCGCATGCATGCGGCGTCAACAGGATCAACTATATCCAACGCCGCACGTGCTTCGCATAGGACCTGTACGCCTCTCCGAACGTCGTTGCCAGTTTTTCTTCTTCATAGGGGCAGAAGGTCCCGGTCATGACCGCAAAGAAGGCGAACGCCGACAGATAGAAGGGCAAAGTCCCCATGCTGAGCGCAAGCCCCAGGAGCATCAGGAGCATGCCGAGGTACATAGGGTTGCGGGAAAAGCGATAGGGCCCCTGTTTGATGATGTTCAACGTGGGAGCTGTCGGGCAGACGGCGAGTCCCTGCCGTTTGAACAACAGCCAGGCCCACAGCATAACAGCAGCTCCTGCAAGTCCCGCAACGACCCCGGGCCAGAACAATGAAAAGCGCGGCGCGTTGATAAGTCCCCAAAGCCAGTGCAATGCCGCGGCAATGAGCGTGAATGCTGCAGCAATGCGCGGCGGACGCATGGTGATATTGATAATGCTCATGGAACCCTCCTTGTTTTTTCCTATATATATGAAGCTTTACCCATGGTCACCTGAGTGCGGCCTCCTGCCGGGCCTGTTGTTCCGGGCAAAGAACAGCGAAAGTCCGATAGCGATCACGACCAGCGGCCAGAAGACCGACGGCACCCCATGGTCCATCGGGAGCCAACCTGCTCTCTTCGCAAGCCAGAAGAACCCCATGACCGCCAGTAGTGCCCCTGCGATCTTTCTCCAGCGCCCCTGCTGTACGCCCTCTCCGACTGCATTCCACGATTCCCTCTCCATGCTTACTACCTCCTTTAGTTTAGTAGCTAAACATAATGCTGAAAAAAATATCCGCTAGCGGATGTCCTTCATGTCCTTGCCGCTTTGTTCGAGATATTTTACGATCCATTTGAACAGCGAGACAAAGGACTCGGCAGTGCCGTCAGGATACTTCTTCAGCTCGTCGAGCAGGGGCCGCACCGTTTCCTCGTTCGTCCGCTGGTGCTGGTGGTGGATGTTCCGTCCCGCTGCAGTCAGTTCCAGGAACACTTCCTTCTCGTTGCCGCTTCCTTTGTACCGGCGCACCAGCCCCTTGGTCTCAAGCTTTTTTACGACCTGCGAGATAGCGCCTTTCGTTTTCCCCGATGACCGGGCGAACTCGGTGATGTTCACACCGGGGTGGTCGCCGATCCGGTCGATCAGATGCCGTTCTGAATGGTAGAGATCGTGCTTTGCGCTGATCTTCACCGGAAACTTCTCCAGGGCATTGTACTGATGCACCGCCTGGATAAAAAGCTCCATGATATCTTTGCCTGCCTTTTTCTTGTCCATGGGACTATTGTATAGTAGCTAAACCAACATGTCAAGCCAAACCTCGCGACTGCCTCCGGGGACGTCCCACGCGGGACAAGGGAAAACCAACCCCGACTGCTGACACAGTCGATAAGAATGCAGAATATTGCAAATAATAAAAATACGAATATCCACTTTCTTTTTTCATCTTTTTACGCTATATATGAATCATTACTTCTCACAATGAAGAGAACGGTTTTTGCTTTTTTTCAATGAAGAGCAGACATCGGGAGACGGGCGATCAGGGGCCGCTACCAACGGGCATTTCGAGGAGGCATGGACATGGACAAGGGGAAAGAGCTGCCGGGCCAAACCGAACCCGGAGCAGGCAGAAGTTCACTCAACATCGTCTCGTTCAAGGATACCAGCTGGGCCGACCACACGGCGAACATCGTGGACCTGAGCGACAGCACGGTGCGGGTCGAATCGGACCGGCCCATAGACCCCGGCTTCGTGTGGTTCAACGACCGGGTGCGAGGACATAAAGGCGGCCTCGTCGTCTGGTGCCAGCCGTTCTACGGGCGATACCGGGCGGTCCTGCAGCTTGTACCGCTGACGTCCGAGGAAGAGCGGGGCATCCAGGAACGGACGGTCCGGTCCAATGCCCACCGGCCGCACAGGAGCCCCGAAGAGATCATCGCGTCACTGACCGAAGCCATGAAAAGGAACAGCATGTAAGCTCGGCCCGGCGCCTTCGGTCCTTCCCTCGCAATGCCTCTGCGAGAAATTCCGCTATTCCACCGGATTCGTTCGTCCGATCGGACGCAACAACCTTCCTTCGTCAGCTCTTTTCTGTCTCTTCGTCGAATGAAACGTAATTATTGAAAAAGAAGATCGCTCCGGCGATAAGGATACTTATGCAGGCGATGGTAAGGACAAGGGAACGCCCCTGCCACAGTCCGTCGAACCAGCGGCCGAGATCGTTCGCCAGGATAAGCGGCTTCCCGCCGTAAAGTTCCAGATTATGGTCATACATCTTTGACGGCACGCTGGGATACAGGGTCCCGCCGACGAGGTCATATCCCAGACCGCTCCCCGTTTCATCCTGTATCGTCAGATAAAGCACCGCGGCACTCCCCAGACCGACCAGCAGGATAATGGCGCTGATGAGGTTCAGGCGATGGTGCCTATCGGTTGTTATCTGCTTCATATTGAGCTCGTCCCTCTCAGGAACAGCAATTCGATCTTTTGAAGACACCCTTTGACCGTGTGGGATTCTACCAGATGGGGAGAGCGGAAGGAAGAGGCAATTTGACCGCAGCAGGCGTGACACGCCTACCCGTCTTGTCCAGCGCCCAAGGAAGCAGCCCTTCCGATCTCCGAGCAGGGCACTGTTCGCAACGCTCCATCCGCCGTTATCAGAGGAGGTCTCAAAAGAAAGAAGAGGGGCATGCGGGCTGCATGCCCCTTGAACATCTGATCGATCCTCCTACTGCGGGAACCCCAGCTTTGCCCGGACATCATTGACCATGAGATCGGCCGGGTCCAGCTGCAACCAGATGGCCGAGTAGGTATTGCCGTTCGAAACGATCATGGCGGCATCAGCGTCGTTATCGTCCGTTTCAAGAAGCGTTCCGCCCGCGGACCACCTCCCCGCGTTGTACATACTCGCGTACACACTGTTGAACAGCCCATCATCCTGTATCCAGGATACGGCGTACCCGGTCCCGCTTGACGCGATGCTCGGACCATAAGCATATTCGTCGCTGTCATCGAGCCGCGTGCTTCCCGTCGACCAGGTGCCTGAGCTGTAAATCTTCGAAAAGATGCTCGTAGCCGTGCCGTCATACTGCTGCCAGGCCACGGCATATCCGCGATTGTTCGATGCAACGACGGGGTTGGCCGCGAACTGCGGAAGGTTGTCGATCAAGGTCGCGTCGGGAACGCCGCCGCTCATCTGCCAGCTGCCGTTCCGGTAGATGTTCGAGTAGATCCTGATCGTCGGCGTAGCGTCTTCCTGGCTCCATACCACGGCATAACCGGAGCCGTTCGAAGCGATGGAAGGGCTATCAACGCTGCCCGCCGCGCTCTCGAGAAGCGTCCCGCCCGTGGACCAGGTGCCCGACGTGAATATATTGGCGAAGACGCTGTAGTTGACGCCATCGTGTTGAATCCAGGCGGCGGCATATCCGTGCCTGTTCGAAGCGATGCTCGGCCAGTAGGCATAGGTCGAGGAGTTCTCGATGGTCCATGGCGTCGGGTTGCCGCCGCCGTCCTTGGACCAGGTTCCGTTGCTGTATACGTTCGAATAGATGTTGCCGGCTGCTGTTCCGACATGGTTCAACTGGGACCAGACGACGGCATAGCCGCGTCCGTCGGACGCAAGCGCTGGATTATGGGCATACTCAAAGTCCGCCGGCGCGACCTTCTCCGGGGTCCCCGGCGTGCCGTCGCCCGAACAGGTTGCCGCAAGAATGGCGCCTTGGGCATTCGAGTACCACGTCACCATGAACGACGTGCCGTTCGTTGCCACGGCAACGTCCCGGTTCATGTTATCGTCGATCAGGAACGGCGCGCCCCAGACGCCCGATCCATTGACAGCGCCGAAGAGCCTCCATTGACTCCCATGATATTCCGGCCAGACGGCCAATGACACACCCTTCCCGTTCGTGGCCATCTTCGGCCAGTTACTGGTGCCCTTCCAGGCGCCCTGCGCGAGCGGCGCGGTCACCGGGGTCCAGGCTCCTCCGAAGTAGACCGTGCCATAGAGGTTCGGATCGCCCGTGGCATCGTTCTGATACCAGGCGACCGCATAGCCAGTCGGAAACGGCACTATCAACGGCCATTGCGCGTCGGCCTCCCCCGCATCGAGCAGGACCGGTGTCGACCAGCTTCCGGCGCTGTATCGGCTCGCGTTGATATCCTTGACCACGCCGTTGTCCTGCTGCCATGCAACGGCATAGCCCGCTCCGTTGGAAGCAATGGCCACCTGGAGTGCGGAATTCGGACTGGTCTCGATCAGGGCAGCGCTCGTCCAGGTTCCGCCGCTGTAGACATTTGCATAGGCGCTGATGGAAATGCCGTCGTACTGGCTCCATGCCACGGCGTAGCCTGAAGCGATTCCCGCGATCACGGCATCGCCAAAGACGCCCACGCTGTTCTCCAGCAGCGTCCCGCCCGACGACCACGTCCCTGCGCTGTAGAGGTTGGCATAGACGCTGTAATACCCGATATCATCGATCTGTCGCCAGGCGACCGCATAGCCGGTACCGTTCGAAGCGATATCGGGAGAGAAGGCGCTCCCGCTGGCAGCCTCGAGAAGGGATGGAGGCTGCCAGGTAGCTGTTACGGTGCCGCCACTGGCGACGGTCGCATAGATATCGTAGTGGCCGTTACGACTGCCGTCGTCCTTTGGCCAGGTCACTGCATACCCCGCACCGTTGGAGGCTATCCGGGGAGGATAATAGTCATAATTAGAAAGCGTATCGACCAGCTTTGCCGTTGTCCAGGACGCGGCACTGTAGCTGTTCGCGAAGATCCGGTACTGCGATGATCCTGGATCGAAACTTCTCCACACCGCGGCATAACCGCTGCCGTTCGAGGCAATATCAGGGTCAATCGAGTTCCAACTGCTGACGGTTATCGTTGAGCCGAGAATGCCGCTGCTGCTGCAGGATGACGAACAGATCTGACCATAGGAGCTCCAAACCAGCATGAAGTCTGTGCCGTTCGTGGCAACCGACGGCTGCGCTGCGTACGGGGCCAGTTCGGCCTCCGGGTGCAGGACCGCGCCGTCAAAGTAGGCCCAGAGCACCCGGTTGCTCATCCCGGTCACCTCGGTCCAGACGACGACCCCTCGACCCGCATTGTTGAAGGCTGCATTCATCTCCTGGAAGGAGGCGCGTGAATTGCCGGCATTCACCTTCTGCACCGCTGTTGCAGGCGGCGCAACAGGGCCGGGAACAACGGCTGCACCACCGCCTCCGCCGCCTCCGCAACTCATGAGAAGTAATAAAAGGATGATAAGCGGACAGATACCAGCAACCCGGTAAACTCTCGTGAGCGTAAGCATGGCATATACCTCCCTGGGGACCGGCATATACTCCAAGCCCTGTTCTTCGTCGGAAGTTTCGCCAAAGAATCAGGGCCTTTCATTTATACTTACGAAAGTTCAGCATATTCTAAGTTGCTTGATAAAGGATGGATTTTGGACAGCTTAAGTATAGCGCTGGTACAAGCGTAAAAGAGATCTTTAGCCGAAGGGCATAGTACTTTATATGTATATTTATGCTGTCAATTCAGATAAAAAGCTCCCGGACATTCGGTACGGACGTAACCACGATCACTTCCCGGTTATAAAGAACCTCACGATCCTGCCTAAGATCGTCACCCCCAGGATAATGCCAGTCACCACTGCGAGGAAAACCGCGAAAATAAGGGTCAACTTGAAGACCAGGAAAAAGAGCGGGACCAGTACAACACAGAGCACGATCGTCAGGCAGCCGGTGCCAAGATCTTTTGCTTCCAGCATGGGAGAACCTCCTGATGCATTTTTTGATGACACTTGTCAATTTTACCAGATACCGCTGCAGGTTGAACGAAGTAGTGTCAAAAGACTGAACACCGCAGTCTGCACAGCAACGTCGACACGGTCGTCATTTAAGTCACATGACCGCATACTTACTTTTTATCTAAAGTGTGCTATGCCTGAAAAGCAGACTCACCTTGCATGCGGCCATGAACTGACCTTTTGTTCACTAACTTTATCCAAAAAAGAACGTATGCGCTTCAACCTGGTACTGAAATTTTCCGGAACTGGCGGACCCGGCTATGCGATGCGCGTTTATGACACCGGTTCCACCACCATGTATGATGGGCGAATGACCGGCAGCGACGTCACAGCAGGGCGACGACGGGTTGGATAAACAGCTCCATGATCGATGCCCGCTTCACCATGAAATAGAAGTAGGACCAGCAAGGCAAAAGCCGGAGGATATTTCCTCCGGCTTTTGCCTTGGATATGCTGTGCAGTGCCGGCCCGCGCTGCGCAGGCACTCTTCGAAAGGTTCTCACGTCCCTGCCACGAACCGCCTCCGCCGCGATAAAGACATGAGAATGACCTAGATCTTGGTCTCACCGGGCGCTTCTTTGTCGGTCTTCACCGGTCCAAAGATGCACCTTGGAAGAATATACTCGGAAACCGGGACCACCACACTCTGCAGGTCGAGCTTTTCCTTCTTCCGGTTGACAAACCCGTCCTTTGCCGCCTTTGCCGTGGACGTCAATGCCTTCTGCACCGCTTCGCCAAGCACGTCGGGAAGCTCGCCTTTCGGATCATGGGTCCAGAGCGTAGCGCTGTTCGTATAACAAAAATCTTCCTTGAACCGCCCCAAAAGGGTCCTGGTCTTGGGGTCGATGACAATGGCCTCGACGGTGGCCGACGCATTCTCTTCGTTGACGGGAAGCACGCTCACAATGCAGAGGGGAACGAGCCCGACGATCACGAGCGGGGCACAGGCGGCCGCGCACGCAAAGAAGAGGTCTACGGCCTTGTTCGTGGCCCCGGAAAAGCTTGCATAGTTCAGACGGAGGAAGAGCGCTGCGTCAGCGCCCTCTTTTGCAGCTGCCGCAAGTACGTTCTCCACGTCTGCCACGGTCCGCGGTGCGGCGACCACGACCTGGGGAGAAGCCGCCATGCCGTCCCTGACCAGCTGCTTCCGGACCGAGGCCCGGAGCTCGGCCAGGTCCTTTTCCAGTTTCTTCTCGTTCACCAGGGACACCGTGTTGTATCTGCGGGCATCGATGATGTCCGCGGCCACGTAGCGCCGTGGTGACGGCCCGGTCAGCGACTTGTCGAAATCGAGCGGCGAGTACTTGACCGATACGCTGCCGCATCCCGTCGTAGCCAGAACGATCCCCGCAAGGACCGCAGCTCCCACGCCCCGCAACTGCCTTACGCGCTTATTCATAGGCCCTCCTTTTCCGTTCTTGCAGGCATCGAATGATATTCCGGGACAACGCATGTCGTGCTGTTAATCGACACCGGCTTTTTTCTGTTGTTCGTCTCAATCGTAGCAACGGGTATACGGATTGTCAACCGGGGGGAGGCTCAATATTCGATGCTGAGGGTGGCGTAGTACTTGTGCTGAAGCTCGGCCCTTACGCCAAGGTTCCATTTCCTTGCCGCATTGGCCGACCCGTAGATGGTCCCGCCGTAGAACGGCAGTCCCAGAGCGCCCACGAGATAAGCGGTCGAGTAGTTCTTCTGATGGGCTGCCGTCGCCGCGCCGGCGATGAACAGTCCGTTCACCACAAAAGCGGTCACCGCATCGCCATACTGTCCGGCATAGGCATATCCGGTGCCCGGGATGACCGCGGACATGATGCCTGCAAGGACGGGAGATCTTTCCGGGAGCTGTTCATAGCCCGACAGCAGCGACAAAGCGTCCTTTGCCTTGTTCGCAGAAGGATGCTGCGGGAAATCCTGCATCAGCCTTTCCAGTTCCTCCCGGCTCGCTGCGATCCGCTCTTCTTCCAGAGCTATCGCGGATCTGGCGGCACGGGCGCGGGCGGCATAGTCCGATGCAGGCGCCTGCTCTATAAGATCCTCGAGCGTCCGATTCGCATAACCGTATTGCCTGAGCTTGAAATAGGCCAGTCCTTCATAATAGCGGCTTGCAGCCGCGAAGCCGCCGGTACTGAAACTTTCCCGGACCGAGGAGAAGGTCTTGAGCGCCGACGAATATTCGCCGCCGCGATAATAGGACAGACCGACCTTAAAAAGCGCCTCGTCCAGTTTCCGGGACTGCGGGAACAGGATGGGCAGCTTCTTATATTCCGTAATCGCGCGGTAATACTCTCCGTCGGCACTGAACGCATCGCCGAGTTTCAGCAGGACGTCATCGGTGACCACGAGCCCGTTCTCAACAGCCGCCGCAGGAGAGGCTGCCGCGAGAAGCAGGGTCAGCACGGTAAGGACGTTAATGCAGTGGTTCAAAGAGGTCGTTCTGTGCAACAGGGTCATAAAGCCTTCCGTTCGGGAGCCGCGCGTAGTCGATCCCCGGCCTTCGCCAGGGGTTGCAGCGTATGATGCGGTCTCCGGTCATCAGGAGGCCCTGCAACGGGCCATACTTTCTGATCGCTTCAGCGCCGTACCGGGAGCAGGTGGGCGAGAACCCGCACCGCGGGCCGTCGATCGGCGAAATATACTGCTGAAAGAACCCGATGGCCCCGAGAAATACGATCTTTGCCGATGAGGTCTCCAGTGCCCGTTCCCCGTGGTCATGCCCTGCGTGCACCATAGCCGACGGCGAACGCATGGCAGATTCAGAAGCGATCGCACGAGATGCATTGCCGACGACCGAGCTCGCGAGCAGACACAGGATCAAACCCGAACAACAGGTCCTTTTACTTCTTATGGCAGTGTTCAAGGTCATGAGCACCTGCAGGTAACTAGGGTGAAGACCTTTTAAACCTATCAGACACCTGCTTTCCTGTCAACAGCGAGAACGCAGACTTGCATGATAGTTTTCGATAGTTAAAGATTGTCGCAGCCGGAGGTGGGTCTTGTGGGACGTGCTACAATAAGATCATGCCGAAAAAAAGTGCAGGACTGCTGCTGTACCGCAAGAGAAAGGACATCCTCGAGGTGTTCCTCGCCCATCCCGGAGGGCCGTTCTTTGTGAACAAGGATAGCGGCTTCTGGGGCATCCCGAAGGGGTTGATCGACGAGGGAGAAGATGCGCTTGCCGCGGCACAAAGAGAGTTCGAGGAAGAGACCGGCTTCAAGGCGGAAGGCCCCTTCCTTCCGCTCACCGCCGTGACCCAGAAGGGCGGTAAGGTCGTGCAGGCCTGGGCCTTCGAAGGCGACGTCGATGCGGAGAAGATGAGGAGCAACACCTTTACCCTGGAATGGCCGCCCCATTCGGGGAAACAGCAGGAGTTCCCGGAAGTGGACCGCGGTGCGTGGTTTTCTATCAACGAGGCTAAACAAGCGATCAACGTTGCGCAGGTAAGTTTCCTTGAAGAGCTTCAGCGGCTGGTGGGGGCGAAAGGATAATTTCTGCGGACGCGGTGTCCGTGCTGTTCACGTCATACCTTCGCTCCGGCGGGAAAGCAAAAAAAGGCGGGGAGAGTACCCCGCCTTTCGTTCATCGAATCGAAGTTCCCTCGTTCTTTCAGAAGCGGTAGCCAATGACCAGGTTCGCGATCCCGCCGCTGCCGTGAACGTCGGCGTCGCTCCAAAAGCCGCCGGAGTTAAAGATCTGGAAATCGCCGGAAAAAGATTGAGCGCCAAGTTCAAGGCCCAACTGGAGCCCCGGTTTGCTGATGGTAAAATAAGTGCCGACGATCAGGGAAAACGACGCGTAGGACCCCTTTTTCACGTCATTCCAAACAACACCGATCGTTGAAAGATTGGGTTTTCCCTCGCCGGCGCCCGCTTCGAGTCTTCCCTCAAAATGGAGATTGTCAGATGCTTTCACCCTGATCCCCGCGCCGAAAGTAACACCCTGAACATTATATTCGACGCCGGTCGGCGTCAGTCCTGCGAAGGAATCGGAGACCGTTCCCGCGTGCTCCCGGTCAAAGAAGCCGATCGTGAAGACCGGGCTCACCGTGCGCTGGGACAGAGGCGCAAGGGCCAGTTCCACCTGAAAGTTGCGGCTGCTCTCCCCTGAACCCGTGGCCATGACAAAGGCATCGGTAATATTCATTTCATCCAGCCCGGCCGCCCGGCCGCCTGGCCGCCTTTAAAACGAAGGTCCAGGTCCAAAGCGAAAGCCATGCAAGGAAGAACCAAAAGAAGAACGATGAGCATTGCGATTTTTTTCACGAGCGATATCTCCCTGAATAGAATTGAGCGACTTGACCGGGCAAACGTTACCATAGAATGTCCGTGGAGACAATATAATAATAAGAAACAAACGGGGTATTTTAAGGGTATATTCAGAATGTTGCAGAGCGTTTCATTGAGAAGCTTTTCTGAACTTTTCGAACAACGCGAAGCAGAGGGTCGGTCCACTGCAGACAGGCTTTCTGAACATCTTTAGCGGACAGCTGCGCCGGAAAAGCGAGCATTCCCGAACAGGATGCCTGCGAGGATCGCAAAGATGACCAGGTCCGCACTGACGTGCGCGAGCCAGGGGGCCAGCATGCCGCAGCTTTTGCGGCGGATATGGCCAAGCATGACACCGTAGATAAAGGCCATGGCGAAACCCCACCCTCCTCTCGGGAATCCTTGAAGAAAGTGCAGCGCGCCGAAGAGGCCTGCCTGGAGCAGAAGCGAGAAAAGACCCGGACCAAAGACGCTGTCAGTGGCCTGCATCACAATGCCGCGGAAAGCAGACTCTTCCAGGGCAGCGTTCAGGATCGCGAAACCCAGGCCCAAGAAGAGATAGGACCAGAACGGGGCCTGCGGAATAAAGGCGAGATGACGCGAGAGATCGGGACGGAGCGTATAGTTCCAGAGATAGAGCGCTATGCCCGAGAGTACGGCTGACGCCGCCACAAGGGTCAGGATGTCCATTCCCCCACGACCGGGCCGCAGCCATAAGAGGGTGCGACGAAGTTTCGGGACAGGAAGCGCTATCAGGAAATAGATGATGAGGGGGACCAGCAGCGGGAAGGGCCAATTTCGAAACTGTGGAGAAACGACCGGCGTTGCTGTTATGACAAAAAAGAAGAGCGTAAGATGCAGTGCCTGTTTGCTGCTGATAAAGAGCGAGGCGAACAGCAGAAGAAAAAGAGAACCCGCGGTCCAGATGCTCGTTCCTGGCGCTACTACAGCAGCGAGGAATACCATGAGGGAGAGGGAGATGACCAAGCTTCCGAATAAGGATGACCGCTCCGGCGGCTCAATAAACCTGTGCAACATGCGATATGCCTTTCCGGAAACCCGATGCCTGCCTTCTGTTCCACTGCAGCTTTAGCCGATCAGGTACACGCAACCCCAACCGCCTGTTCGGCCATTCACGTTCTCAGCGAATTGCAAAATCGTACGCCGCAGTTTCGTTCCCTCCCACAATAAAAGCATACTCCCCCGGCGCCAGCTCTTCGGCCGGCACGATCCGGTAAATACCTTCGGCTTCGGCTTCGGACCCGAAGAGGACCTGTTTTTTGGACCGGTAGTTCTCGAAAACAACGAACCGGCTTTTTTCCCCTTTATGGAACTCAAGATGCACGAGCTTGATGAGTTCCGGCCTGATGCGGGAGTGGAACGCCGGTCTCTTGCCGGCAATGGTCAGGGAAGCGTGCTCTCCCGCGATGAAAACGAAGTCCTCGGGCGGAAGCGCCGCGCCGGCAACGGGAATGAACAGTCTTCGGTGGGATGTTTTGGAGGTCACTTCTGCGGGACGCATTTTTTGATGATCGGTGCCGGCATGGTAGAAGAAGTCGCCGGCCGGGAGCACCGTTCTTTCTTGAACAGAAGAAGCAGCGCCTTCCTGCGGGAAGACCGCGTTCCGCAGTTTGTCTTCCGTTTTTTTCGAAAGTTCTGCCAGGGTCCTCTGGAATTCGGCAGCACTAAAGTATTTTTCCGTTTCGTCCTGCACGACCTTCGCCAGCCAGCCCTTGAGCTGTCCAACGTCTTCCGAGATGCCGGCTCCCAATCCGTTCGAATCATGGGCGGAAATGTGCTGCTTCCATACCGGTTTATTTTCCAGAGGATCGACCAGTGCAAGGTCAAGATCCACGTCCACCGTTCGTTGCACCAGCGTTTCCACGGCAAGGGTATGGATCACACCGATCAGAACGGGCCTTCCCGGAGGCGTTCCCTTTGCGCTTGTCAGGTCCAGGCTCCCATCGTCCTTGACCGTAAGGGACCCCGGGGCGCCATCGGCAATGAATGCCGTTGAGCGTGCGACATTGATGACCTGCTCCCGGACGAATTCGTCCGCTCCCCGCCCGTCAGTAACACGCTTTAATACATTGCCGAACCCTCCCCGCACGGTCCCCAGGTGCTCGGTGCTGAAATTCATGCTGTAAGTTCTTTTGTCGAGAAAAGGACCGACAAAGAGGCTGCCTTTTGCTTCTGCTACGGAGACCTGAGGGACAGCGGAATACCGTGCCTGGGGAACGGACATGGCACAACCAAAAAAAGAAATTACTGCCAACGAGAGGAGCATTGCTCCCGCAAGACCGGAAGACTTATTCCTTCCGGTGGAAAGAATTATCATATTCCCTCCCTTCATGCTCCGACAACCGTTCGAGCCGTGAAAACACACCCCAAGACCTGCCGTTCCCAGCCCTGAAAAAAGGATCAGCTTCCATGAACCTGGACTAATAATAGCATAGATCATCTCCGACCCTTCGGCCGTCGCGCTGTTCGGTCGCGTTCAAGGATGGGGGGTGAGCATGGTTCTTCTATACCCTTAAAATACCCCGTTCGGGTCATTTACTTACGATGCGCAAAAGTATACGGTGAACATCCTTGGGTAGCACACTCTTTGTCGTGATCAGCGCTCTGCTCGTCTCACCTGACTTTTTCGGAGAAAGGGCCCCTTCCACCATGAAACTTGAGGTCATAGCAAATACCACGAACGCGATTCGCCCTACGCCGATCCTCTTTGTGCATGGCGCCTGGCTGGGGGCATGGTGCTGGGAGAACTTTCAGGGCTATTTCGCCGAGCATGGCTACGCCTCCTACGCCGTCAGCCTGCGCGGGCACGGTGCGAGCGAGGGGCGGGAGAACATCCGCTGGCACAGCGCGGCCCGCGGTTACGTCGCCGACGTCGCCCAGGTGGCGGATTCCCTCGACCGTCCGCCGATCATCGTGGGCCATTCCATGGGCGGCTACGTTGCGCAAAAATACCTGGAAGAACATTCTGCCGAGGCCTGTGTTCTCCTGGCGACCTGTCCTGTATCCGGAACGGCGGGCTTTGCCGCCCGCTTCGCGCTGCGCCATCCCTGGGCATT
>JBGQDI010000007.1:0-26819 GCA_041495765.1 Nitrospirota bacterium | reverse complement strand
CTTGAAGGGCCTGGCTGTGGCTCCGCCGGGAATGGACTGCATCATCGGCGTTTCCACTTCCAGGTAGCCCCTTTCATTCAGATACGTGCGGATGGCCTGGACGATCCTGGTCCTGAGAACGAAGACCTTTTTCACATCGGGATTGACGATGAGGTCGACATAGCGCTGCCGGTACCGGATCTCCACATCGGTCAGACCGTGCCATTTTTCTGGGAGCGGGCGAAGCGATTTGGCGAGCAGGGTAAATTTTTCCACGTCGACGGTCAATTCGTTCGTTTTCGTACGGAAAAGAAATCCGGAGATGCCGATAAAGTCCCCGATATCGAGCTTCTTGAACAGAGCATGCAGGTCATCGCCGATGGTATTTTTCTGAATGTAAAGTTGGATCCTGCCTGTACCGTCCTGGATGTGGCAGAAAGCCGCTTTGCCGAAGCTCCTGAGCGCGACGAGCCGGCCGGCCAGAGAAACCGTGACCCTGTTCGTTTCCAGTTCCTCCTTGGACGTTGCGCCATAGGTCTCCTCGAGCAGGAGCGCTTTCGAGGTCGTCTCGAACTTGCCTGCATAAGGCTGTATGCCCATCTCGCCGATCTCAGCAAGTTTTTTGAACCGCTGCTGGATCAGGTCGTTGTAATCTTCCATGCCGATTCCTTTCCTGTTACTGCATCGCTCTCGTCAGCTGCCTACCCTGTCAACATGTCCAGCACTTCAAGGTATTTCTCACTTGTCCTTTTGACAACGTCATCAGGAAGCATGGGTGCAGGCGGCCGCTGGTCCCATTTGAGCGCCAGCAGATAGTCCCGGACGAACTGTTTATCAAAGCTCTTTTGCACAACACCTTCGCGGTAATCTGCCTTGGGCCAGAAACGAGAAGAGTCGGGGGTCAGGACCTCATCGATCAGGATGACCTCGTTCTTATATATGCCGAACTCGAGTTTGGTATCGGCTATGATGATCCCCTTGGCCTCAGCAAGTGAGCAGGCGCGACAGTAGACCTCCAGAGTATACTGCTTGACCTTCTGCGCAACATCCTGCCCCACGAGCTTCACCACGGTCCCAAAATCGATATTCTCATCATGATCGCCGACCTCGGCTTTCGTCGAAGGCGTAAAGAGAGGCTCCGACAAACGGGAAGCCTCGGTCAGGCCCGGAGGGAGCTTGATGCCGCTGACGGAACCACCCGATTTATACTCTTTCAGGCCCGAACCGGTCAAATAGCCCCTGACGATGCATTCCACCGGAAGCGGTTTGGACTTCTTGACAAGCATGCTCCTTCCTTCGAGGATCGCGGCGTGGGGTTTACACTCGGCCGGGTAGTCCCGTACGTCCGTTGACAACAGGTGATTCGGAACGATCGATCCCGTTTGAGCGAACCAGAATTTGGAAATCTGCGTGAGCACTCGCCCCTTTTCAGGCACTGCATTTGGGAGCACTACGTCAAAAGCCGAGATCCTGTCAGTGGCCACGATCAGCAGCGTGTCGCCCAGGTCATAGATATCGCGCACTTTTCCGCGTTTCGGCGGTTTCAGCCCCGCAAGATCAGTTTCCAGTACCAATGGAGTCATCGTCATTTCCTTTCTCCTGGACCTCCGGAGCATATTTGAGCACCCGGATGCGGGCGATCCTGTTCTTGCGGAGCCGGAGCACCGTGAACTGAAGATCATCATATCGTACCTGGTCGCCCTCGACCGGCAACTTACCGAAAAGACCAAGTACAAAACCGCCCACGGTCTCGAATTCGTCCTCCGGCACCGTGACCCCCAGTTTTTCGTTCAGCTTGCCGATATCGGTCCTGCCTTCGACAATATAGCGGTTCGCGGCTACCTCTTCGATGTCGCGCAGCTCCGCTCGTTTTTCATCGCGGACATCCCCGACCAGTTCCTCGATAAGGTCTTCCATGGTTACAAGACCGTCGGTCCCGCCGTACTCATCGCCTACCAGGGCGAGATGGATGCGCCGCTCCCGCATTTCCTTGAGCAGTACGCTCACGTTCTTATTGGGGGGAACGATATAGGGTTTGCGCAGGACCTTTTCAAGCGCGAACTGTTCTTTCGACAAATGGAGCGGCAAAAGATCCTGCAGGTAGACCACGCCGATTATGTTATCAATGGTCTCAACATATACCGGCAACCGGGAGAACCCTTTTTTGTTCATGGTCCGAAGGATCATTTCCATGTCCGTGCCCGCTTCAACGGCAGTGATCTCGATCCGCGGGACCATGACTTCCTTCACGACCGTATCGGTGAACCGGAAAACGCTGTGGATAAGATCTTCTTCCGACGTTTCAAATATGCCGCTCTTGCGCCCCTCCCGGATCAGGAATTTGACCTCATCTTCGGAAACATGGGACGGTTCCCGTTCGCCAGGTGAACTGAACAGGCCGAGCACAAAACCACTGGAACGGGTAAGTATCCTCAGAAACCCATGAAACAATCGGGAAAGGACCTCTACCGGACCGGAGGTGACCGACGCGATCGTTTCGGAATAGCGGATCGCCAGTGACTTGGGGACCAGCTCACCGAAAACCAGGGTGAAATAGGTGATCAACCCGACCACGACACCCACTGCCAGCGGTTCGGCAGCCTTTTGCACAAAGTCGATCGGAATGAGGGCGAAAACCGGCTTAATGCGTTCGATGGCGATCACGCCGCCGAGCGTGGCGGCAAGGGTCCCGATGAGGGTGACGCCGGTTTGGACCGTAGCAAGGAACCGCTCAGGCTCCTCCTGCAGCCTCTGGATCCTTCGTGCTATGGGGTTGCCGCTTTTAACGAGGTGCCGTACGCGGCTCCTGCGCAGGGAAATAAGAGATATTTCTGCTGCCGAAAAAAAACCGTTGAGCAGGATCAGAAGAAAAATCAGTGAAAGTTCAAGAAGCAGCATAATTTTTGTTCAATGGAGAGCGCGATGCAGGAACGGCTCTTTAAAATCCATATTCTTTCCAACGTGCTTCCACCTTCTGCTGGACCTGCGGGTCCATTTTTATCTCATCGGGCCAGGACCGGGTAAACCCCTCGCCCGGGCCTTTGCGAGTCGCATCGATCCCCATCTTGCCCCCGAAACCGATCTGCGGACAGGAATGATCAAGGATATCGAGAGGTCCGTCGGCAATGACCACGTCCCGCTGCGGGTCCACGTGGTTCATGACCTTCCAGGTGACTTCCGAGTAATCATGGATGTTCACATCTTCGTCACAGACGATCACGAACTTGGAGAGCATGAGCATTCCGGTGCCCCAGATGGTGTTGATCACCTTTTTGCCGTGCCCGGCATACCGTTTTTTGATCCTCACGATCACGTTGTTGTGGAATACGCCTTCGACGGGCAGGTCCATATCGAGAATATCGGGCGCAACCATTTGCAGCAGCGGCAAAAAAATGCGCTCCGTTGCCTTTCCGATATAGGCATCCTCCTGGGGAGGACGGCCAACCAAGGTCGCGGGATAGATGGCATCTTTCCGATGGGTGATGGCCGTAACATGGAAAACCGGGTATTCATCGGCTTCGGAATAGTAACCGGTGTGGTCCCCGAAAGGCCCTTCGATCCTACGTTCCAGAGGGTCCACATAGCCTTCAAGCACGAACTCCGCCTCTGCCGGCACTCGCACGTCGATCGTTTTGCACTGCACGACCTCGAGAGCTTGTTTCCGCAAAAAACCGGCAAAGATGAATTCGCCGATAGCAGGTGGCAGCGGTGCGGTCGATGCATAGATAATAGAGGGATCACCGCCAAGGGCGACCGCCACTTCCATGCGTTTGCCGGCTGCCTCATACTGCTGGTAGTGCCGCGCTCCGTCCTTGTGCTTGTGCCAGTGCATACCGGTCGTGCGGCGGTCAAATACCTGCAGACGGTACATCCCCACATTGGTTATCTTCGTTGCAGAATCGACGGTACAGACCATGGGGAGGGTTATGAACCGTCCTCCGTCGGCGGGCCAGCATTTGAGCACCGGGAGGCGCGTAAGGTCTATTTGGTCGCCCGTCAGCACCACTTCCTGACAGGGAGCTTTTTTGACGGTTTTGGGGAAGAACCCGGACAGCTCGGCAAGTTTGGGCAGCATCTGGATCTTGTCCATGATACCAGCGCCCGGGCCGGGAAAGAGGTTGATCGGGTCGACAATGTCCTTGATGCGCTGCCCGATCTCGTCGAGGTTCGCAACTTCGAGCCCGAGGCACATGCGCTGCATGGAACCGAATGCGTTCGTGAGGACCGGAAAGGGAGATCCTTTGACCCGCTCGAAGAACAAGGCTTTGTTCTGAGCCCCTTTTTCCTTCGATACCCGGTCCGTTATTTCGGCGATCTCGAGTTCGGCATCCACTTCGGCCTTGACCCTGATCAGTTCGCCGTTCTTTTCAAGTACCGCTATAAAATCGCGCAGATTATCGTATGCCATAGAAGGAGGATTGTAGCGGAATCAGACCGGTTTTGCAATGAAAAATTCCCGCAGAACACTAGGAAGATTCATACTTTTGCAGCCGATGCCTGAATGATCGGAAGGACAGGCCGAGCAGTTTTGCAGCCTCGGTCTTAACCCCTCCCGCTTTTTCCAGTGCTTTCTGAAGCAAAGTACGCTCTGCATTTTCGAGCAGTTCTTCCATGTTCAACCCTGCATCGGGGATGTCCGACGGGATCAGTTCCGGACAAGGGGTGGATGTTTTCAAAGAGTCAGGCATGTGTTCCACCTGTATGGTGTCCCCCGATGCCAGGATGATAAGGCGTTCAATCGTATTTTCCAATTCCCGTACGTTACCGGGCCAGCGATAATGCATGAAGAAATTCAGCGCTTCACCGGTTATCTTTTTGGGTTCTTTGCCGGTCGTCGTAAATTTATTAATAAAATGGTCGACCAGAACGGTAATATCTTCCTTTCGTTCCCGGAGCGGCGGAAGATGGACCGGGATGACGTTCAAGCGATAAAAGAGATCCTCTCGGAAGGTGCCCTTCGCCACCTCCGCCTGCAGGTCTTTATTGCTTGCTGCAATGATGCGAACATCCACCTTGATGTCCGTCGTCCCGCCGACCCGCATAAAGGTACGTTCCTGGATGACCCGCAGCAGTTTTATCTGGAGATTCAGCGTGGTGGCGCTGATCTCGTCAAGAAAGATCGTTCCACCATTGGCCGCCTCGAAGAGACCCTGTTTATTCGACGTTGCCCCGGTAAAAGATCCCTTCATGTAGCCGAACAGTTCACTTTCCAACAAAGATTCCGGCAATGCCCCGCAATTTACGGTTACGAACGGCTTGTCTTTTCTTGCGCTGCTATAGTGAACAGCACGGGCCACAAGTTCCTTTCCCGTCCCGCTCTCGCCCGAGATCAGCACGGTGCTTTTAGTGTCCGCCACCTGCCTGATCAGAGCGAAGACCTTCTGCATGGCCACGCTTTTACCAACGAAGTTCTCGAAGCCTGCCCGCGCAGCGATCTCCCGGCGAAGAAGGAAGTTCTCTTTTCGCAGATGATGCTTCTCGAGGGCCTTTTGAATAATAAGTTTGATCTCTTCAACTTTGAAGGGTTTGGTTATATAATCATAGGCGCCCAGTTTCATGGCCTGAACAGCAGTATCGGTTGTGGCAAATGCGGTAATGACGATCACGACCGTTTCCGGGGAGACCTCTTTGACCGTTCGCAGCACTTCTATGCCGTCGACCTTGGGCATTTTAACGTCAGTGATCACGAGGTCATAGATCTCAGCATGTACCGCTTTGAGTGCATGCTCCCCGTTCTCGGCCGCCACCACATCGTAGCCTTCTTTTTTCAGCATGATCGAAAGAAAATCGCGCATGCCCTGTTCATCGTCTACCACTAATATCCGGCTCATTGTTCTTCGCTCTTTCGCGACCGTTCAGGGGCCGTGCTGAATGCAGGGACCTCGATCCCGGGCAGTTTGATCGTGAATGTTGTGCCTCTGCCTTCCTGACTTTCGACCTCGATGGTGCCGTTATGGTCTTCGATGATACGATAGACAATGGCGAGTCCCAATCCAGTGCCTCCCGATGAGTCCTTCGTTGTGAAAAAAGGGTCGAAGATCTTACCCAGGTTCTCGGGAGCGATCCCGCTGCCCGTATCGGCGATAACGATCCTGCACCAGGTATCATCGTCGACCTCTTGCACGGGCAACGCGTGAATACTTATCTGTCCTTTGTCCTGGATCGCCTGGCAGGCATTGATCAACAGGTTCCAGAAGACCTGCCGGAGGCGCTGAGCATCGCCTTTGACCGCGGCATCGGCCTCGATCAAGCTGGTGATCGTGATCCCGTCGTGATACTCGCGGCTGTTCCGGAGAAGTGTTACCGTCTCATTAAAAAGATCAGAGAGTATTACGTCGTTCGTTTCGCTGGACGCCGCAGTAATGGAAAGCTCGGCCTGCGGACGGGCATATTCCAGAAATTCAGTAATGATGGTATTCAACCGTTCAGTTTCTCTCAGGACAATGTCCATAAGATGTTTATTATCCCCCTGCAGATCAAGTTCACCCTGGAGGACCTGGATAGATCCACTGATCGACCCGAGCGGGTTTCGGATCTCATGCGCAATGCCTGCGGCCAGGCTGCCCACGGTCGCCAGGCGCTCCTGGCGACGGACCTGTTCTTCCATTTCCGTCATTTTCGTGATGTCTTGGAAAATAAGGATGATCCCGCGAACGACGTCTTGTTCGTCCTTGAGCAGCGATGCCGTCATCCCCAGTTGAACAACCGTGCCTTCTTTTTTCACGATCTCACCGCGAATGCGGTAGGGACGTTCTTTCAATTTGTCGGTATGGCCAAAAAAACCCTTAATGCTCGTACCAAAGACCTCCTGCAGCCGGAACCTGATCTCGTCATGCGAATAACCGGTGATCAGCTCAGCGGCAGGGTTCCAGGAAGTGATACGGCCGGTCATATCGGTCGTCAGGATACCGCTTCCTACGCTACGAAGAATATGTTCCTGCAGCACCCGGAGGTCGGCGAAATCAATGTTCTTCTCATGAAGCTCCTGGCGTGTTTTCCTGAGACGTTCGGAAAGATAACCACTCAGCAATGCTACGGCATAAAAAGAAAGAATATTACTAAAAACAAGGTACAGGACCTGCAGGGATGTAAAGTTCGTGCTCTGAACAAAGCCGAATGCATTATAATACTGCATATCGAGCATACCGCCATACAAAATGCTCGAGACCGAAGCGGCAAGATATCCGCCACGCCGGTACAGGATGATACTTCCGGAAATAATGGCCAGATGGTAGAGCGGCGAAAAGGCACTATCGATGCCGCCGGTAATATATACAAGGATAGAAACGAGCAGAATGTCGATCGAGATCTGGAGATAGGCAAAAAGGGAAAGATTTTTTATCTTCCGCAGAAGATACCAGTAGATGCCGGTCAGCAGGTATACCAGCAGCACGAAGTAGTCAAGAGAAGCAGTGGGAAAAGAATAGATCCGGTATCGCTGCTGAATAAAGATCAGCGTCCCTACGAGGAACGTCGTGAGCGCGATCCTGCTGGCGATCAACCACTTTATTCGGGTATAATATTCTCCTCTTGAGAACTCCTGAGACACGGTAGGATCATCCTGCCGCGGAACCCATCTGGAATATGGGCATATACATGGCAACAATAACGAAGCCAACAGTGACACCCAAAAAGATCATCAGCATGGGTTCAAGCATCGAGGTCAGTGCTGACACCGCAGAGTCAACCTCATCGTCGTAAAAATCGGCGATTTTGTTCAACATATTGTCCAGTGCGCCGGTGGCCTCTCCGACAGAGATCATCTGAACGACCATGGCGGGGAAGACTTTCGCTTTGGAAAGCGGCTCTGCCAGCGTTTTTCCTTCGCTGACGGCCTGCCGGGTCATCATAATAGCCTCTTCCACGATCTTGTTCCCCGACGTCCGCGCAACAATGATGAGCCCCTCAAGAATAGGAACTCCGCTGGTGAGGAGGGTTCCCAGGGTCCGGGTAAACTTCGCGACAGCTACCCGCTGGATCAATGACCCCATGACCGGGATCTTCAGTGCGAATGCATCCTGCGCCTTCAAGCCTTTTTCTGTCCTTCTCCATTGTTTTAGAGCCACAATGCCGCCGACGACGCCGATAAGAACGCTCAAGCCGCCCCATCCCTTCATGAAGTCGCTGATAGCGACCACGATGCGGGTAGGAAGCGGAAGCTGCTGGCCTGATTCCTTAAAGATGTTGGCAAGCATGGGGACGACCACGACCATGAGCAGGGAAACCACGGAAATGGCGACAAAAAGGATCACAGAAGGATAGATCATTGCCGACTTGATCTGCTTTTTAATCTTAGCGAACTTCTCCATATATTGTGCAAGCCGCTGAAGAATGGTGTCCAGGATGCCGCCCGCTTCGCCAGCCGCGACCATATTGCAATAGAGGTTGTCGAACACCTTGGGATGCTTCTTTAATGATTCAGCAAAGGTCGAGCCGCTTTCAACGTCCTGCCTCACCTGTACGACGACTTTTGCCAGCGCAACGCTCGCCGTTTGCTGGCCGAGGATATCTAGGCACTGAACAAGCGGGAGACCTGCGTCGATCATGGTAGCGAGCTGACGGGTAAAGATCACAATGTCCTTATCGGTTACCTTCGGCGTACCGAAGGAGATCTTGAGCTGTTTTGGTTTTGCAGTGACGTTGATCGGCTGGATGTTCTGCTTACGCAGAAGGGCCATCACATCTTCCTTGCTGTTGGCTGCAAGTTCACCCTTCTGAACAGCTCCCTGCCGAGTTTTGCCTTCCCAGGTAAATACTGTTGTTGCCATTTTACACCTCTTCCATTCAGAAGTATTACGGTTTGGTCAGTATGGGACCATTTCGTACCGCACAGCAGCAGCGCTGGATGGTTCTAAAAAGGCTATCGATACTCTTTCTGCACCGTCTGCGTACCGGCAAGGCCGGACCTGCTCAGCATTTGAATGAGCTCTTCGACATTCGACGACCTGCCCACACAATCCTCATAGCTGATCTGTTTTTTTACGTACAGATCATAAAGCGACTGGTTCAGGGTCTGCATCCCGAACTTGGATTGGCCGGTCTGCATGATCGAATAGATCTGGTGGATCTTATCTTCCCGAATCAGGTTGCGGATAGCGGGATTCGGGATCATGACCTCCAGGGCCACCACCCGTCCGCCGCCGATCTTCGGTACAAGCTGCTGCGACACCACGCCTTCCAGGACGAATGACAACTGAGCACGCACCTGGGACTGCTGATGCGGGGGAAACACGTCGATAATGCGGTTCATCGTCTGGGAAGCGGAGTTCGTATGAAGTGTCGCAAAGGTAAGATGGCCGGTTTCAGCGATGGTCAGGGCCGCTTCGATCGTCTCCAGATCGCGCATTTCGCCGATGAGCACCACGTCGGGGTCCTGCCGCAGAATATACTTCAGGGCATCCTTGAACGATTTGGTGTCTGCGTTGACCTCTCGCTGGTTCACCAGGCACTTCTTATGCGGATGAAGATACTCAATGGGGTCTTCAATGGTCATAATATGTTCCTGGCGTTCATTGTTGATCTTATCGATCATTGACGCCAGTGTGGTCGATTTGCCGCTGCCCGTGGGGCCGGTGACCAGGACCAGTCCCCGCGGCCTTTTGCACAGGTCCGAAATAATATCGGACAGTCCCAGTTCCTTGAACGTTTTGATCTTAAAGGGAATGGTCCGGATCGCGGCGGCAACTGCACCGCGCTGCACGAACATATTGGCGCGAAAACGGGAGAGGTTCTTTACGCCGAATGACAGGTCAAGCTCGCTGTTCTCTTCGAACTTGTGCTTCTGGGCGTCGGTCAGAATGCTGTAGCAGAGGTCCTTCGTCATGGTGGCGGTCATGGCGTCGAGGCCAGGAATGGGCTTCACCTTTCCGTCAATCCGGATGCTCGGCGCAAGCCCTGTCGTCAGATGAAGGTCCGATGCGCCTTTTTCGATCATATACTTGAGCAGGTCGTGCAGATTGGCCATGTGTGCCGCCTTCCCTTAGAAAATGACTGTTTGCCGTTTGTACGCGACTATTTGTTGTCGGGGAACGTATTTTCGACCACTTCTTCAAGCGAGGTCATGCCTGCCTGGACCTTCAACAACCCGCTCCGTCGAAGTGTTTTCATCCCTGAGGCGATTGCCTGTTTTTTAATATCGAATACCGACGCCCCTTGCAGGATCAGTTCCTTGATCTCTTCCCTGATCGGCATAACCTCATACAGCGCGACCCGGCCTTTGTATCCTGTTTTGTTGCAGATGTCACACCCTTCCCCTTTATAGCTTGCCACCGATGCTGCTTCCTCAGGTGAGAACCCCGCATCGATAAAGGTCTGGGCCGGAATTTTTTCGGGTTTTTTACAGTTCTGACAGGATCTGCGCACCAGACGCTGGGCAACGATCAGGATAACCGCGGACGAGACCAGGAACGGTTCAACGCCCATGTTCAGCATGCGGTTAATGGTGCTCGGCGCATCGTTGGTATGGAGCGTAGTAAGCACGAGATGTCCCGTGAGCGCGGCTTTGACGCCGATCTCCGCTGTTTCGTAGTCGCGGGTCTCTCCGACCATGATGATGTCCGGGTCCTGCCGCAGGAACGAACGGAGCGCAGCAGCGAAGTTCAGCCCGATCTCATCCTTCATCTGCACCTGGTTGATTCCCATGAGGTTGAACTCGACAGGGTCCTCTGCCGTCATGATATTTTCCGAATCCTTGTTCAGTTCGCTCAATGCCGAGTAAAGGGTCGTGGTCTTGCCGCTCCCGGTCGGTCCCGTCACCAGGACCATGCCGAAGGGCCTGCCGAGGGCCTCCTGAAAATCGGTCAGCTGGTCCTTATCGAAGCCAAGCTTGGTCATATCGAGCTGCAGGTTTGACTTGTCCAGGAGGCGCATGACGATCTTTTCACCGAAAAGCGTCGGTAGGACGGAAACGCGGAAGTCCATGACCTTGTTCTTGCCCATCTTCATTTTAATGCGGCCGTCCTGCGGAAGCCGGCGCTCGGCGATGTCGAGCGATGACATGATCTTGATACGGGATATGATGGCGTTCCTGATCTTGAGCGGAAGCCCCATGACCGTGTTCAGAACACCGTCCAGGCGGTAGCGGACCCTGAATTTCTTCTCGTATGGCTCGATATGGATGTCGCTCACTCCCATTTTGGCGGCGCGCACCAGGATGCCGTTCACCAGCTTGACGATCGGAGCTTCAACCTCAGATGAAAGCTGATCGAGTCCATTATCTTCAACAACTTCCATGTCCTCGACCGCACCGGACACAAGGTTGTCGAAGTCATCGACGTCCACTTCCGTGCCGACGTCGATATCGTCCACGAACTCCGTGGCGTCGTCCTTTTCCTCCATGTCATAGTCTTTGGTATTGAACGAGACCTTCTTCGCATCTGTGGACTGGGTCACGCTCTTCGAGGCCGTACCGGTCGTGACCAGGGATTTGGCCCCGCCGTAATATTTTTTTATGGCCTCAACGATGGCGCCTTCGGTCGCGACAACAGCCTCGACATTGTAGCCGGTCATGAACTTGATGTCATCGATAGCAAAAATATTGGAGGGGTCCACCATGGCGATCGTGATCGTAGCGCCTGAGCGATTGATCGGCATGATACGGTATTTTTGTGCGACCTCGGCGGGAATATGTTTGATGACCTGGGGATTGATCTCGAAACGGCTGAGGTCAACATAGGGAACTCCGTATTGCTTGCTCAGAAAAGTCATGAGCTTGTCCTCCTGGACAAACCCAAGCTTGACCAGAATCGTCCCAAGCCTGCCACCCTCGCTCTTCTGGGCAGCAAGAGCTTTTTTCAACTGATCATCCGTTATGAGACCCGAGGAGACCAGCATTGAGCCGAGTCTTCCAGACATTGCCATGGGTGGTAACTCCTTTATAGATAAACGTTATTCAGGTTCTAATCTTACTGTAATACGTACTTTATGTCAAGACGGATGAAGACTTTTTGCGAGCGGTCAACCCTTTGCCCTGATCTGCCGGGAGAGCGCATTTTTCATGACCGAAACCGGCGCTTTTTTTCCTGTCCAGACCTCAAATGCGATCACTCCCTGATACAGGAGCATGCCGATACCCGAGAGCCGTTTGGCATGACGGTCCTTAGCAGCCTTCAAGAAAGGTGTTTCCGGAGGGTTATACACAAGGTCGCAGACGAGATGTTTCTTTTGAATGAACTCCTTGCTGAGCGGTATGGGATCTGATTTCTTTAAACCCAGCGGCGTCGCGTTGATGAGACAATCGGCACCGGCTGCTGCTTCGGAAAGCAGTTCGTGGCCGATCGCCTGAACGTCTGCACCGGTCTTTTGCCTGATGTCCTCCGAGAGGGCAGAAGCTTTTTTTTGGTCAAGGTCCATGAATAGTATGGATCGCGCACCAGAAAGTGCGAGGCTGAATCCCACGGCGCGCGCAGCCCCTCCCGAGCCAATGAACAGCACGCGCTTCCCCTTGGGATTGAACGCGGCATCTTCCTTAAGCGAACGGAGAAATCCCCTGCCGTCGGTATTATGCCCGGTGAGCCGGTCGCCATTCACTTCTATCGTGTTCACCGCCCCGATAAGCCTGGCCTCTTCAGAAAGGTCGTGGAGCCAGGACATGACCGCCTGTTTGTGCGGCACGGTCACGTTCATACCTCTGAGGTTCAACGCGGGAATGCTCCTGACCGCTGCTTCAAGCCGGTCAGGATGAACGGCAAAAGGAACATAACATGCATCCATGCCGAGTTTGGCAAATGCTGCATTGTGCATGCCCGGGGAAAAGCTGTGTTCCACGGGATACCCGAACAGTCCGTATATCGATGTCTTGCCTGAGATCATTTATGCTTCCCCTTCCCTCGCAGGATCTCGACCAGGTTCCTGAAACCGGTGACCACCCGAACCGGTACGCCCAGTTGTTCCTCTACCTGGTCGAGGCTCATATTGTCGAGAAAAATGTATTCATCCTCTTTCAAGAGGTTCGCCGGGATCAGCAAAAGGTCGCCCAGTCTTTTGCCCTGCAAGGCATGGACGATGTCGCCACCGCTCAACAGGCCGGCAACGGTCACTGATGGTCCGAAGAACCGGTTCTTAACTATGACCTGACGGATGGCGAGCCCTTTGACGCCCCTGAGCCGTTCCAGCTCGGTTCTCAAGATCGTACCGAATGAGGAACCCGTGATCACGGTAACTTTCAGCGGCGGCACCTGGGACGGGATCCGGGTCCGTGCTGCTTCCCGAAGGAACTCGGCAACCATGCCGACGCCGTTCTCGATCTGCGGGAAATCTTCATAGGACGAGGCTGGTGGGAATGGCACTCCCGCCTTGATATAGAATTCATCTGATGCGAACGCCAGGCGAGTGCCGAACTTCTTGCGGAACCGGGCGCTGAACGTTTCGATCGTGTTGATGACTGCTCGTGCACCGCTGCGCGTGAACGATTTTACGGGATACAGGCCGGTCCGGTAGGCAGTGACCCCCACCGGTACAGCTGCAATGGACATGACCGCGGGGAAAAGCTGTGCCACATCCTCTAGGGTCTTCACCAGGTGTTGACCGTCATTCACCCCCGGGCAGGTGACGATCTGGGTGTGCATGCGGATCCCCCCGGCTGCGAGCCTTTTCATGAGCGCCATGATATCAGGCGCTTTCGGGTTGCCCAGCATGAAAGAGCGAAGTTGAGGATCGGTGGAATGGACGGAGATGTAGAGCGGGCTCAAGCGTTGCTTGAAGATGCGTTCCAGGTCCTGTTCAGACAGATTGGCGAGGGTGATATAGTTGCCGTAAAGGAAGGAAGCGCGAAAATCATCGTCTTTTACATAGAGGCTTCGCCGGCAGTCAGATGGCATCTGGTCGACAAAACAGAAGATACAATGGTTGCGGCACCGTTTTATCGTGAGGGACGGCAATTCGATGCCCAGGTCGTCGTCAGCAGGTTTCCTGATCTTGAAGGTCTTGAGCGCCCCGGACCGTTTCTTGACCGTCAGGGTGATACGCTCATCTGCAACAGTGAAGCGGAAATCGATCACATCACAGACCACTTCACCGTTGATCGATACAATATGGTCCCCTTGCTGAAGATCGAGGCTTTCAGCAATGCTGCCGGGAACGATCCGCGTGATCTCCAGCAATCAAGCGCTCCTTTTGGAGGAGAACATATAGTCCACATATCCCACGATCTGGACCCGCGCCTCGTCCGTGACCTGCCGAAACTTGCGGAGCATCAGGATCTCATCCATGCTCAATATCTTCTCGAGGTAATTTATCTGTTCTTCCGAAATGGGGAACTTGCGCTTACCCCGTCTGAACTTGGCTTGTGAAGGGGAAAGAAAGAAGCCCTTCACTTCGGCAGGCACTTTTTCCTGATGTGCGGCGAGGATGAGCATGGCTTTATCCAGGCTCAATTTGTTCGCGATCATCATCAGGGTCTTATCCTTGGGAATGTGACCCTTATTGATCGTGACCCGGAGGAGTTCCGGACTGATCCCGAGGACCTTCGATGCATCCTTGAGATTCTTGAACCCCTTTTTCTCTAATGCCTGCCGGATCATTTCTGATATCTTCATGCACGACCTCCGTATCTGCGATGCACTTCTGTTAAGGCCATCAAATTGTTCAATGCTAAGCGGCTATCTTCATACCGCGGGAAACATACTGGATTCCAGAAGCAATAGTGACGCCCGCCGTAGTCCATTGCAGAACATGCAATAACCCGATCTTCAGACCGTAATCCACCTGTATAAGGGTAAGCGTTATACAGAGCAGTTGCAGGACCGTCGTGAGCTTTCCGGTATAGGAGGGTTTGACCGCAAAATTATGCTGCATAAAGTAAACAATAATGCTGCCAAAAACGAGGATAACATCCCTGCTGATAACAATGATAGCAAGCCAGACCGGCAGCATCTTGAGCAGGACGAGCGTCACAAATGCCGATACGATGAGCAGTTTATCTGCCATGGGGTCCAGGAAAGCGCCCAGGTCCGTTTTGCTGTTCATGAGCCGTGCGATCATCCCGTCGAGCGCGTCGGTAACGCAGGCAGCGACGAAGACGGCGAGAGCTGCCTGATAGTAACCATAGATCATCAGATTGATGAAAAATGGGATCAGCACCACTCGCAGGAGCGTTATCGAATTGGGAAGGTTCATCAGAGCCCCAGAGCATCGATACCATAAAATAAGCTAAACGCCCGTATAATAAACAGATTAATTTGTGATGTCAACCTTTATCTTTTTGTTTTTTGGTTATGCTACGTTGCAAATGATCGACCGGGGGTGGGAGAGTGAGAATAGCTTGTGCAAGTGAAGGGATCCGAATTTGAGTGGAGCCATCTGCCGGAATCGAACCGGCGACCTACTGATTACGAATCAGTTGCTCTACCAACTGAGCTAAGATGGCCGAATGAGAACATCTTTACTATTGAACTGACGGTTGGTTATACATTATTTGCGCTAAGATTGTCAAGAAAATCTTAGCCCGCACGAAAAACAGGAGCAGGCATATTGCCTGCCCCTGTTTCCGTATGTTTAGGTACTACCAGCATAACTCATTAATCTTGTCCAAAGAAAAAAAGTGAGAAGAGAGTGATACATCAGGAGCGCTATGGACCTGCTTGATGGCACCCGTTAGCGGTTGTGCAGTTTCCAATAACATAACTCTGACTGTTAATGGTGAAATTGTTTATCTTTCCGCCCCCGAGCCCGAGTGAGGTGCCGTCCGCAACATAGGGAGCTGCATCCGTGCTCGTCTGCACGACCATGGCAAGCTTGTTGAACCCGTGCGGGACCCGCGCATGGCAGTTCACGCACCGATAGGGCCAGGGATTCAAGCCTCCGATGGTAGAATTCGGGACACGGTACGCATGCATGGCATGCAGGTTCAGCCCTCCGGGAGTGGCCGTGAAATTCGTGCCGCCATTCAGGACGTTCGAGGTCTGCGAATAGGTGTTCTGATCATGGCACAGGAAACAAAGATCGCCCGTCGGCTGCTTTTGGATATCTCCACCGCCGCGGGCACTGTACATATCCGTAAAGTTATTGACTAAAACAAACTTATTTGTCGAGCCGTGCGGGCCCTGCGGGGGAGCGGTATTATTATTATGGCAGTCTGAACAAAACATGGTCTGGTTGCCCCGATTAGCCTGCCAATTCACCGGTGCCGAAACCAGGGTCCCTACTGCCCGACCGGTCACTGCAGCTACCGGGTGAAAGGAGTTCCCGACCCCCGTATTCATAAATTCCTTCGCCTGATCTGTCATGGCTGCTGCCGGCAAGAACGATGGTGAAGTGGGTGCAGCGCTGTTCCGCCACGCGTACTCGCTGTGACATTTCAAACAGATCTGGTACTCGTAGGAAATACCAGGAGCGGTCCTTGACAGGTCCACAACGCCTTTTGGCTCCAGATACGTATAGGTGCCCTGACCTCCCGCCCATGACGGCGCCACCGTAACCTGCACCCCGCCCGTTCCGTAGAGCGAACTGGTGCTGGCGATTACGGGAGGGACCGGTCCGATCAGGGGGACCGGCGGCGAGGTGGTATGTGAAGTACTGCCTGCGGTGTGAGGATTATGGCAATCGGCGCATTCCACATGCCAGTTGGCATTGCCGGGAGTAAGCCACCCTGCCGAACGGGCTTCCGTGGCCTCGTGCAGGGGTGAAGTATTGTTCATACTGACATTGTGGCGCGACGGTTTGGTCGCTGCAACAAGGTCCATGATATTCTTTTGCGCCTGTAAATTATTCCCGTGGCAGGGAGCCGTTGACTGGCCCCACCGGTCTAAATTGTTGTAGCAGCTCTTTTCCTCCTGGAAGGATAAAAGATATTTTACGAATCCCGTGTTGGCATTGGCGCTGAAATTTCCGGGAGAGCCTGAACCAGCGGCCTTATGAGGAAAATGGCAGTTCATGCACTTCACGCCTCCTACTGTCGTCCCCAAGGTTGCCGGGGTTCCGCGAGTAGGCGGGCTGTATGCTGCGGCTGACGTGTCGTGGATGCTGTTGGCTGTAATTCCGGTCTTCACGTGACACCGTATGCAGAGCGCCGAGCCATCGTTTCTCTCGACAAGAAAATTGCCGAACTGACTGTCATGGGGATCATGGCACGAGGTACATTCCACATACCCCGTCCCGAGGCCCGCCTTGGTTTTTGCCGCTGTTCCGTCATAGAGCCAGACATTGGAAAGCGCCGGGATGGATGAGGTAAGCTCCGGGTCCCTGGAGTTGTCATGCTTGATGGCGACCGGGTGGTCGTCCTTGAGATCGACCCCGATGTAGCCCGCTGCGGACAAAGGCATACCGTACTGTACCGCGGCGCCAGACGTTCCCTGCATGGGGATCTGCGCTGAAACCCCATAGGGCAGATTTACGAGCGAACCGAGCGCAATGGTTCCGTCATGGCAGGAAAGACAGATCCTGGTCTTGACATGGGGTACTCCGGTCTTCGGATCTTCAGCGCTCCAGTATCCCAATCCGGCCAGCACATCGCTGGTATAGGTGCTGTATGATGCGACGGAAGCGGTCCTGTTCCAAAGCGGGGCCTGGGTATTGCCGCCATGGGGAGTATGACAGAAAACACAGACCTCCGTTGTTCCGCCAGAACCTGGATCGACCGACTTGATGGAGCCGGTCCCTCCTGTTGAAACGCTCGAGAGGTTATGTTTCGAATTCATGACCGAGATGGCTGCTGCATTGGCCAGCCACGCAGCCCAGAGGGCCAGAAGCGAAAAAAATACAAAGAATAGTACAAATCGTTTCACGCGATCACCTCATCATCATGGTCCGGGGTTCATCAGTCAGCGTGTTTCAAGTACTGGAATATCTGAACACGGTAGTTATAGCTGTCAGCAACATAGAAGCGGTCCTTCGTGTCAATAAAGAGACCGGCGGGCACATCGAACTCGCCGGCGCCGATGCCGTTCCGTCCGAAAATAAGAAGGAGCCGGCCGGCGCGGTCGAATACCTGAATGCTGTTCCTCACCCCGTCGGACACCCATATGTGCCCTTCACTGTCCACAGCAATGCCCTTGGGTTTTATAAATGATCCGATAGCGGTGCCGTTGCTGCCGAAACCGGTAAGATATTTTCCCGAGCGGTCGAATATCTGTACGCGGAAGTTAAGCGAATCCATGACATAGAGGTCTCCGGTCCTGTCGACGGCAATATGGGTCGGATAGTTGAACTCACCCTCCCCCGGGCCCTCTTTGCCAAAAGAGCTGATCTTTTTCCCGTCCAGACTGTATATATCGACTCGGTGTCCTGCGGTATCCACAACGTAGAGCAGCTTTTCTTTTTTGTTGATCGCAATGCCCGTAGGCCTGAGCATGCCGTCTTCGCCGATGATACGCTTGTTCTTTTTTCCGCTGAAAACGAAGATCCGGCGGAGCGATGAATCTGTTATGTAGAGAAGTCCTTCAGCGTCCAGGGCTGCACCAATGGGAGATACGAGGGTGCCCATTTTGGTCATATTGAACTTATCATAATCCTTTTTTTCAAGATCAAAGAAATGAATGCATGCCCCGCCCCAGTCAGCGACATAGATCTTGCCTTCACCGTCGGCGACCAGGCCGTGAGGCGACACAATGCGGTCTACCGTATCCTCCCCTGCGATGAATTCCCACACCCGGGCAAAGAACCCCTTCTTGATACCGAGGTCCTGGGGCGTGATGAGCGTTCTGATGAATTGTACGCGGGGTTGTTCAGGTGGCAGTGGCCACACCCACGGCTGTATCGATGCCTGCGGTTGGGAATTCTCACTGCCCTGAATGGGCATTGCCGGAAAGACGAGCGCGATCGCAAGGGCACATGCGGTTATGAAGCGTTGATGTTTTTTCATGACCGGATTCCCAGTTATAACATTCCTTCCCAGTGAAGTCAACCCATAAGCGCGGCAGGACCCTGCGAGGTTGACCCTTGATGAGAGTGGCGGGAATGATTGGGATTCTCCATGACCCGGTCGATCGCTTCAACTACCGCCGACTCCACCATCACCCAGGGAGAACCAACCTCCCTGTCCTGGTCCATCTCGACGTAGTAGTGGGGGGGAAGGTAATTCAGCGCAATAGCAGCTATATCGTTCACGCATCGGGGACAGGCGCAAACATTCTTATAGCGCTCATTCAGGTACTTGCCCATTACGGCAACTACACGCTCATAATTAGCATTGGTAACGTTACAGTCCATTGGTCATCCAGTATTAGTATTACTCCATAAAATAATTTGCAATAAATGTACCACGCATTTAACCCATTATTGCCATGATATTTCAATGCATTGCGCAACTTAAAAATAGAGGCAAGAGCTCGCTTTATGAGCGATAATGAGCAATGAGCGAAAACCACCACATGCACAGCGACAAGCATGTTGTCTTTGTCCATAACTTAGGCTATACTTTTTCGACCATGACAACTGAACTGAAAAAGAACAGGTTGTATATCATCGACGGCAACTCCTACATTTATCGGGCCTACTATGCTGTTCGGGGCCTGACCACTTCCAGCGGGCTCCCAACGAATGCAGTGTTCGGTTTTGCCAACATGCTGCTGAAGGTCATCAAGGACAGAGCTCCCGATCTCCTCGCGATCGTATTTGACCCGAAAGGCCCCACGCGGCGTCATCTCGAATATGCCGAGTACAAGGCGCATCGCCCTCCCATGCCCCGCGACCTTATACCGCAGATACCCTATGTTCACAAGCTTGTCGAGGCCTTTCGCATTCCGGTCTTCATCAAGGACGGGCAGGAAGCGGATGATGTCATCGCCACGCTGGCGCACAAGGCCGAAGCTGACGGATATAACGTGACCATCGTTACCGGGGACAAGGACATCCTGCAGCTCGTCGGGCCGAACATCAGCGTATACGATACGCTTAAGGAAAAGACCTATGCACCCGGGGACGTGCTGGAGAAATTCGGCGTTCCACCATCAGGAGTGATAGAGATCCTCGGCCTCATGGGAGATGCCTCGGACAACATTCCCGGCGTTCCCGGCATCGGTGAAAAGACCGCTCAGGTGTTGATGAAACAATACGGGTCCATCGAGAACCTGCTTTCCCATCTTGACGAGATAACCCGGCCCAAGCTTAGGCAATCGCTTTTGGAGAACGCTCACCTGGCGCGCCTGAGCCGAGAACTGGCGCGGCTCCATGACGATATCCCGATCGAACTTGACTACGAATTGCTGACACCCAAAGAACCCGACAATCATGTTCTGCTCGGCCTCTTGCGGGAACTTGAGTTCCCTTCCCTGCTCAAGTACGTCGTACAGGAAGACGCTCAAGAGGCAGATTACCAGGCCGTTCTTGACGAAACAGCCTTCCAAAGCCTGCTGGCCGTGCTCTCGTCGTCAAAAGAGTTCGCCTTCGATACAGAGACCACGTCCCTCTCTCCCATGGAAGCGGATCTTGTCGGCCTCTCATTTGCCGTGGAACACCATCAGGCCTACTATCTACCGCTGTGCCATACCTGTCTGGGTACACCGCATCAGCTCGGCCTCGAACATGTGCTGGAGCAGCTTAAGCCTATTATGGAAAACTCCGGGATCCTGAAGATCGGCCAGAACATCAAGTATGACATTCTCGTGTTGGGCCATTACGGCATAGATGTTCAGGGCATTTCCTTTGACACCATGATCGCCTCGTACCTTCTGAACCCGGGAAAAACGTCCCACGGACTTGATGCCATCGCCCTGGAGTATCTAAACTATAAGACCACGACCTATCAGGAGGTCGCCGGTTCCGGAAAGAAGCAGATAGGGTTTCATGAAGTTGACGTCGCGACCGCAACCCGTTACTCAGGTGAAGATGCTGATATCACGCTGCGGCTTAAGCAGAAGCTCTCGCCCATGCTTCGGGAGCAAAACCTGGACACGCTGTTCAGGACCATGGAAATGCCCCTCATGAAAGTGCTCGCCGATATGGAACGCGCTGGCGTAAAGATCGATGCTGCATTCCTGGGGACCATGTCACAGAAGCTCGCCCGGGACATGGGCGCAACGGAAAGAACGATCTATGAGCTTGCCGGAACAGCGTTTAACATAAACTCCACAAAACAACTTGCCGAGATCCTGTTCGTGAAGCTCGGGCTCACTCCGGTCAAGCGGACCAAGACCGGCTATTCGACCAATGTAGATGTCCTCGAGGAGCTGGCGCACGTGCACAGCCTGCCGGCGGAGATCCTCACGTACCGGACCCTGTCCAAGCTGAAATCGACGTATGTCGATGCCCTGCCGGCGATGATCAACCCGAAAACCGGACGATTGCACACATCGCTCAACCAGACCGTTACAGCAACAGGCAGATTGTCCAGCAGCGACCCCAACCTCCAGAACATCCCGATCCGCACCGAGATCGGCAGAGAGATCAGAAAGGCTTTTATCGCGGAACAGGGCAACAGCCTGCTCTCTGCCGATTACTCACAGGTCGAGCTGCGCATCCTTGCCCACATGAGCGGCGACGACGCCCTGATCAGCACCTTTATCGCAAACGAGGACGTTCACACCAGGACAGCAGCTGAGATCTTCGGACTTTCTCCTGACGAGATCACTCCTGAAATGCGGAGAAAGGCAAAGGCCGTGAACTTCGGGATCATCTACGGGATTTCCGCCTTCGGACTCGCTCAGGATATCGGCGTCTCAAACGCCGAAGCGAAGCATTATATCGATAGCTACTTTGCACGCTATCCCGGGGTCCGGCAATTCCTCGACCGGACCATCGAACAGACAAAAACAACCGGCTTTGTTACGACCCTCTTCGAGAGACGGCGCTTCATCCCCGAGCTTTCGTCTTCTGCGGCCGCCGTGCGCAGTTTCGGCGAACGGATGGCGGTCAACACGCCCATACAGGGCACGGCCGCAGACCTCATTAAGATCGCCATGATCCGGATAAGCGGCAAGCTCAAGAGTAAGGGGCTTGCGTCAAAGATGATCCTTCAGGTGCACGATGAACTTGTGTTCGAGATTCCCGACAACGAGATCGAGGTCATGAAGCAGTTCGTAAAGGAAGAGATGGAAGGCGTGGTTAAACTCGCGGTCCCTATACTGGTGGATCTGGGCGTTGGCAAGAATTGGGACGAAGCCCATTGAGGCAATGCGGGATTGCGAATGCGGAATTCGGAATGACGACAAGAGAACGGCCAGCTCCATTAAACGCTTGCAGCGATATTCTATTTAAACTCGAACCGGAACTTCACGTCGCCGCCGATCGTGCCCAGTTCATTTTGCTCGCCGACCAGGGAAAAATGCTTGTCCAGAAGATACTCTATCCGCAAGACAGTATCGGGCGAGGTCGAGCCGACATTCGACGAATAGGTAAAATACAGCTTATCCTGAATGAGTTCCTTGCCTACCGTTACGCGCGGTACTGACGTGTCTTTACTAAGATAGGGATCGACCTGGAACCGGTCCAGACCGGTAAGACTCCGCGCTCTCCGCTCGAAGATATCCTGGAACTGGCCGGTAGCGAACGATGCCGCTTCGCTCATACCGACCTCCGAACCTTTTCCTTTCAGATCGGCACTTGTTTTCCCGAGAGCGAGCATACTGAGAATGTCCTGATCGGACAATGGTGGATCAGATACGAAAGTCACCGTAGCGCGGTCTGTTGCTCCCGATACCGACAGCCGGATCGTATACTCCCGGATCCGCGTTTCTGCCTGTATGTCGAGGATGGGGTTGATCCGGTTCGGGTCGACAAAATCCACTGAGGCATGTTGGATCTTAAAATCATTTCGCCTGAAATAGGCGACTCCCGTCCGGGCTTCAAGCCGCCCGAGCAGCTGCGGCTGGTTTGGCGTGCCCTGGATGAAGGCATCCACCTCCATCGGTATCTTTGCCAGATTGTTCTGGATAAGGACATTGTCCTTGCCGTGAAAACGGATATTCAACGCTGTTTCGCCGATCCAGCCTACTTCCATTTTTTTATTCTGTGAAAACCCCTTGAACGCATCCAGCAGCATGCTTTTCCATTCTATGGGTTTGTCATAGAGCGCGCGCTTGACAAGAACGTCTCCGGTCAGGTTCTGTTCCGAAACGTCACCGTCGTAATAGAGGTCACCAGACAGCGTAGAGGTGAGGCCAGAAGGATAACGCACCGTCACATTGTCAAAAGACATCCTGGTCGAGAACTCTTTCGGGAGAAAACGGGCCAGCTGCACCCAGCCGGACACCTTCATTTTGCCGCCGCCTGCATCACCGGTGATAGCGTTGATGACGACCCGCTCCTGGCTGAAATCAATAGCTCCGTTCAATGAACTGAATTTCTGTGGAATGTCCTTTATCTTGATCTCGCCATTCTCAATGCGCAGTACCCCGGAGACATCAGGCGCATCCCAGGCATCTCTCACAACCAGACTGACGATCGCGTTCCCGTCACTATGTTCGACCTCACGGTAGAGCAGTCTCAGCAAAGAGAGGTTCACTTTACCCATGAACGTGAGGTCATAGTTCTTCATGAGCTGCAGTCCGCCGGTGACCGCCATCTGGGTCCCCGGTCCGGTGAGGCTGAGCGACTTGACCAGGATCTTTCCGGCATCTACGTTCACGACGGTATCACCATCATTTTCAAGCCGGTAATCAGCGATGGAGATCTTAACCTTCTGGAACGCCGCTGCTCCGACCAGAGTAGCGAATGTAAATCCTTTTCCCTGAACGGACATCTTTCCATCAACGATGATCTTCGCCCGAGACAGCAGGTCGCTGCTGCCCGGAATAATGAACGGTGCAATATCTGCGGACACCAGATCAATTCCGGCGTTCCAGGCGTAGGGGACATGGAGATCCATGGCAGCAGACAAACGCGCAATTTCACTGGTCAGATCAGCAAAGAAGGTCAACTTACCTGCTTCGATGGCAAGCCTGGCCTTACATCCGCCCATGCTGACCTGACGATATTGAATATCATCAAGGGTCATTGCCGATCTCACCTGAGGGGCGGAAAAGGGTCCGTTGGAATTGATATCGAGATCGAATATCCCGGACAGGGACGAGCCGGCGAGATGATCCACTTCTGAAAGGTTCACTCCCCTGCCGGTCAACTGAACTGCATACGTACCGGTAAACCCGATCCAGCCGTTTCCCTGGATAACCCCGCTTCCTTTCTGCAGCACGAGCTGGGGGAAAGAGATCCGTTCCGGGGTGAGCGTGACCGTGAGGGAACCTTTTGAGAAGGACTCTCCGTACGCGGAGCCGGGCCCCAGGACCAGCGAGGCATTGCCTACAAAATCATCGCTCGTCCCAATGAAGGTGATCTCGCCGGTGGCGGACAGTTGCAGTGGCAGGGGCCTATAGAACAGGGTAACCACGCTCACGACATCCGAGCGGACCACATTCAGCCGGGCGGCGTAAAATAAGTTTGTGTGACTGAAATCAATGGATCCATCCAGAACGTAACGTGATCCCAGTTGATGAATATCTATACCGTCGAAGGATAGCTTCTTGTCCCGAAATTGTACCTTGCCGGTAACATCATGAAAAAGGATGTCCTTTATGGTCACGGGACCGGCGAAAAGGTCGCCTTCTAAAACGGGTGCAAACAGTTTCCCCGTCAACTTGCCGCGAAGCGTCGCCTTTCCCACCATGGATACCCCGGTGATGAAAGAAAGCGTTCTGCTTGTGCCGCTGGATTCGATCTCGAGCTCGGCAGCATAACCATTCACCATGTCGATACTGCCGGTTGCCCGCGCAATGAGATCTCCGGCAGTGATCTCCAGCCGCTTAATATCAAAACCCGACATACGATATTCAAGTTCTGCGGCTACGCTTCCCACAACGACCCGGTCCTGCCCCCGGGAAATATGCCACTGTCTCCCCGCCAACGTCATGATCCTACTCCGGTACGAGAACGCCAGGCTCGCATCCTGTACCAGGAACGCCTGATAGGGAATATTATAAAGCGTGATCGTGCCGTCAACGTCGGGACCCGCCATCCTGCCCTTTACCGACACGGTCAGGTCCACCAGTGGTCGAAGTCGCAGGGTCAAGTTCTTATTAAAAAGTGCTGAAATCCGACCAAGTGCCTGTTGTCCGAATCGCCCCTTCATCGTAAGGTCCAGGTTCCCTTCCGGCCCCGTCCCCACCTGACCGGAAGCTGTCACCCGCACATCAGGAGCCAGCATCTCAAGGCCGGTGACCGTCAGTTTATCATGAGCGTAATCCACCCTGCCGCGAAGATTGAAGGTCAATGACGGTCGTGTTTTCGTATCAATCTGTACCGTTGCGCTTTGTACCGCCAGCGATAGATCATTTCCCGGCACCTTGAAACGGACATGTATGGTGATACCAGAGACCGAGATTTCCGTCTCCGTTGCCTTGTCCAGCAAAGAAAATGAGCCATTGAGGATCGTGACCGTTCCGACATGGACAGTAAAACGCGACGGGCCCTGTGGACGTTTTTCCGCGGCGGTTTTGATACGTTCGGCAAGTTGCAAGAGAGGTAGTTTACCGGTCGTACCCCGAACTGCACGGATATGAGGTTCCAGCAGGGTTATGGAAGGTAGGCTGATCCGGTTCAGCAGCAATGGAAAGGGATTGATATATACCCGGGCCCTGCGGACATGAACGGCATCAATACCGCTCTCGGCCGGGATGAAGACGTCCCTCACTTCGAGATACAGCGGGACCGCATTCGCCTTGATCACGCCGATACGGGCGCCGGGACCGAGCATTTCCTGCAGCGGGGAGAGGATATACGGCCTGAGGCGTGCAGAGAAAGCGTCGCTTTGGACATAATAGTCGAGCGCAATGACCAGCATGGCGATCAGCCATGCGGTGATGAAAAGACGTTTTTTCATAAAAAATAAACCAGAACCCCGGGCGTGCGGGATGGGGAAGGCACGCGGCCTGCGTTACGCAAGGATCTTGAGAAGCTCCTCTTTGATCCTGCTGAGACGGACCTCGTCGGTCACCTTCCTTCTCAGCAGATCGGTGACATAGAAGGAATCCATGACCCGCACGCCCTCGGTCACGATCTTCGCTGATGCGATGTCCAGGTTGAGATCGTAGAGCGTCTTGGTCATCCGGTACAGGATGCCGACCATGTCTCGGGCGGTAATATCAATGATCGTGAATATGCCTGACGAATCATTGTCGAACGCGACAAGGGGCGTTACCACTGCATGTGCCGCACTGACCGGCAGATAGACACCCGGTTCCGGAGGACGGCTCACGTTTATCAATGCGGACCGGAGCGACCTGCAAACGCTTTCCCAGGCCTCGTCATAGGTGCAGATCGTTCCATCGGGGTCGGTCACCTGGAAGGTATCTATCATGATGCCGCTCTTCGTTGTATAGACCTGGGCACGGAGGATGTTGAGGTTCTTCGATGCTATCGTACCAGCCGTCCGGTAGAACATACCGTATGCATCATAAGCGCACAGCGTCAGCTCGGTAAAGCCTTTTTCAGGGTAATGGCGGTATTGAATAAGGAGCTTCTCTTCCGGCAAACGCTTCATCATTCCCATATGATCGAGGACCCGGGAGATCGGCGTGTATAAAATATACTGGTCGGGCATGACAGCAAGGAAATCATCGATCTCCCGTTGAGGAAAGAGCCCCATCGCAGCAGATCGGATCCGCGACGAAGCCGTCACCATACGCGCCTCTTCCTCAACGCCCGCGGGAGCGCCTCGTTCGAAGTACTTGACCGTTCTGAGATAGAGGTCCTGGAGCAAGACCGCTTTCCACTGCGTCCAGGCAGTCGGGTTGACCGCGGAAATATCAGCATAGGTCAGCAAATACAGCAGGGAAAGATTCTCGTGGTCCCCGACAACTGACGCAAAATCAGCGATGACCTTCCGGTCCGTCAGTTCCCGACGCTGCGACAGGTTCGACATGATCAAATGGTTCCTGATGAGGAAAAGGATGCGTTCACGGTCTTCTCCCGCCACT
>JBGQDI010000006.1:0-27293 GCA_041495765.1 Nitrospirota bacterium | reverse complement strand
TGATGCGTTTCCCGCAGCTTTTACTGCCTGCGGAATTCCCCACGCACCCTCCAGAGCAAGTATGTTCTTCATGTACCCCATCCAATCACGTGTCATGTTCATTGCCAGCCCCCTGCTTTTGGGATTAACGTCCGCATGCTCTGACCTGTATTTTGCATCTGTTGTGCCAAAATAAGGGGACGGAGCGTGATGGGGCGCAAGGGAAAGAAAGGCGTTAGGTTACGGATGGTTGTGGTTTTGATGAACAGGCAGTGTTATGAGACCGGGGTAGATCAGGGGAAGTAATGCATATGATTATCGTAGGGCGGGTATTCGATTTTCGAATAGCTGGAAGAACTGCGGTCAAGGGGACTACGGCTCGACCAAAAGATGCGCAAGATGCAACAAGGGATGAATGCAGGGAGGAACGGGGAACGCAACGGGTGCTGCAACGTCCCCCCCAATGTTCTCCCAAGAAAAGGTGGGTGTCAATTGCGAAGAAAAGGCTTAGAGGACCAACCAACCCTCTAAGCCTTTCTCGATTCCTGCCTTATCCTGGCGAGCCAGGGCCTACTTATTGTTGCCGGGGTGCGTAGTTCGCATCGTATACATTCACCATTCTGAGCAGCCCGTAATTGTTTGACCCGCTGAACAGCGAGTTTACCAAGTTGAAGGGATAGGCCTGGGCGCCGCAGCAGACAGGCGAGTCACCGATACTTCCCTGGTTCAGCCTGCTGCTCTCTACCGTTACCGGGCCGCCTGCCCACTGATCGATAAAGGCATAACTGGCCCCATAGACGGGATCGAGGTTCACGGTCAGATTGAAGAAATAGCCGCCCAACACCCAGACGCCGATGTTCATGTCGCTGTTCCCCCCGACATGGACCGTTGTGTTCACTACCCTGGAATTGACGCCGACATAAAGACCCACGGGCCTTGATGCGCCGTCGCCTATGTTGTCGATCGTGAGATTGCTGATCTGGTAGTTCGATTCCGCGGGGGCGCCGTAAACGAGGATATGCCGGTCGTAGTATTCGGTCACCGTACCGGTGCCCTTGATGACGGTATTGTTCTCACCCGAGCCGTCGATGTCCACGTAGCTGTGAAGGAAGAGCGTACCTGCGCCCAGGTCGTAGACGCCGGGCATGATCTTGATGAGGCAAGGATTGATCGCGGACGGCGTCCCGCACCAGGTGGTCACAGCGTTCATCGCAGCGACCGGATCGGTGTAGTCACCGCCGCTTTTGGCAACGACGGTCCTGTTCCCGTAATGAGGCATCGGCCCGGTATCGCCTTTGGGTCCCTGCGCGCCGGTCGCACCAGTGGCGCCTGTTGATCCCTGAGGACCTTGAGGACCGGTAAGCCCGATCGGCCCCTGAAGGCCTGGCGTCCCAATGCTGCAGATCCAGCCGCCCAATGCCGTATACTGCAGGTAATAGTTGTCCGGACAGGTAATCCCGAGTTTCGAGGCAGTGACCGCTCCATTGGCGATCTTTGTTGTCGTTACCGCACTGTCCTGAATATGCCCGGTCTTGACGCCGCTTCCGCTGTTTGTGTTCTGGCCGCTCGTCCCATCCGCTTCTTTAAGCTTAATAGATATTACTTCGTCATTTGCCACCGCTGCAAAAACCGCTGTATTGAAAAGTGATGCAGCTGTCATGATGCTTAAAATGAAAAGTGTCTTGCGCATTACATTACCCTCCTTTAGATTAGAAAACCGCAATGGTCAACAACACAAAACGCGCTTCGGCGAACGGATTCTTCCGGGTATGGTGTCCTGCTAATAAACGGCCGGATCGCATGGGACAGAATCTTAGCAGACAACAGCCTTCTCTATCGGTCGCGCAACTATACAGATATCAACAATTCTTGTCGCGGCTTTCTTTGCTCTTTTTGCGGGCTTTTTTTGCTCTTTTTATGGGGAAATGCGCGGATCGGCGCTGACGAGATCAATAACCGTTGAAAATCCAAAACATCGATTTTTTTGCTGTTGATGAAAAAAGGCAGGTAAGGGTTTATAAAATGGAGGTTAATTTATTGCTGAGACACGGGCGTATGTTGATAGCAATCCGGGAGTTCAGGAGAGGGGAAAGGATCTTTTGGGTAGAGTAGAGAGCTGGTCTTGTTGGTGGCGACAGCGAAAACTACGAATTTTTTAATATTTCAGAGTTGGAACCGGGCAGAAATGGGGGCCTCGTATTCCTGATGCCTTCCCCATAAATTGTTGCAGGATTGTAAATGATTTATTGCCCGCTGTCACCTGTCAGAAGTGACAGGTGCTTCTTGACCATCAGTTTTGCGATCAGCTTCTTCATAAGATCTTAGGGCCGTTGTTTCTAACTATGCTTTCCTCAGACAGCTACTTCGGCCTGATGGTCTGCCTCTTGCTCGCCGCCATATTCTGCGCATGCCCGGCAATGCCGATCTTCTTTATCTGAAGGATGCAGGCCCGTCTGTCCGAGCGCAGGACAAATCCGATGCTCTTTGATATGACGTTGTTGAACTTCCCGCATGCTGCCGGGTCCGGGAAGCTCGTACACTCTGCGCATGATGCATATTTGTTCTCGGCGCAGCAACTTTTTACCTTGCACCAGGACGCCTTGGCATTATCATGGCATCCGGGACATCTCTCTTTCAGATATGCCTTACAGGCTCCGCAATACAATCCGCAGTAGGCAACCATCCCCGCATCCGCAACGATCGCTTTCATGGTTCCTCCTTCTCGCCGGCATCACGCAGTATCTGCATCAGGAACAATACTTATCGAACGGTGACTCGGAAAACACGTCGGAATTTATTGACGGACATTACCGAGCAAAGCGTCTCACCCGGGGAAATGCCCTTGAACGCCAGGCCGTCCGGCGTATCGACAAAGTCAACGACCTTTACGTTATCGCACAGCGGGACGCTCACCGGACAGATCACCTCGCCGGTCTTGCAGATCGGGAACACTTCACCGACCTGCAGCTCTACGGGATAGGGTTCCGTACGCAGCGGCTCTGCGCCTTGAACATGACCCGTAAATGCGGTAAGCACCAGCACGGCGAGCATCGCTACGACCGTCGTTCTCATTTTGTTCCTCCTGGAGTACTTCTGGAGACGTCATTCTGGTCGAAGTGAACCCAAGGGTCTTGTTTTTGCTATGCGCTCTCGTCCTTGACCTGCATGGGGTTAACCCTTCTCCTTTTTCAACGTTTTGACCATTGGAACGAACCGAATTCCGTTGAGGAGTTGCTCTGGTTTTGATTGTATGAATCCGAGCTTTTCATAAATCGGCGCTGCAAATAACGAGGAGTTCACGTCCAGTCGTTTTGCATTGTTTTCGAGGCAGTCTGCCGTTGCCCGATCAAGAAGACCACGCCCGATCCCCCTGCCCTGGAAGTCCCTGGCGACAAAGAACAGGCAGATATGGTCATAATTTCTTATGTCGAGCATCCCGAGAATGCCGTCCGTTGATTCTGCAACCATGATAACATGGCCCTTGGGCTTTCCATAGATCATCTCTCGCGCAGCGCGGAAGAACTCTCTCGAACCCTCTTCCGTCAGACTGGAAAGAACGTATTCTTCGAATCCGGCCTGAACGAGACCAAACACCTTGTCCTCTTCACCGGTGCATATCTTTCGGTATTTTATTTTTTTATCGATCTTCAAAGCAATATAAATTCAAGAAGATGTTGCAATGATCCACGGGTCCTATTTATCTGCTGCCAGGTCCTTGTAGCATTGTTCGTTTCTTATATTGCTAAAATTCTTGGATCCTTTTATATACTCTCTCGCAGATGCGCCATTGCCGGATCTCAGGGCTTTTTCAAGCCACGAGCAGGCCTGGTTCGGATCATTTACCACTGCATAATATTCGGACATGACCAACTGTGCCAGGCTGCTGCTCGGATCAATGGTGAGGGCTTTACGGATATCCCGTGCTGCTTCATCATTTTCTTTCAGCCTGAGATAGACAAGGCCTCGGTAATAGTACGCAAAAAACCTGCCGGGGCTTATGGACATGGCCTGCTCGAGATCTTTGATCGATCTATCATATTGCCCCAGGTTGAGATAGACCCGCCCGCGATTAATGTACACATCATAGAGCGTCGGATGGAGGGCGATCACTTTGGTATGGTCTGCAATTGCGTTATCGTACTCTTTTGTTTGTTCGTATGCAAAGCCGCGATAAAAATATAATTTAAAGTCATTCGGACTTAATTCGATCGCTTTCGTGAAATTTACAATGGCCTCATCGTAATCACTCTTTTTTGCCGCGGCAACGCCCTCGCCGTAATAGTCTTCCGCGGTCTTGCCCTGAACATGGGTTGCCAGGGATCCGAAAAGTATGAGAAAGATGATAAGACCGGTTCTGGGTGTCATGATGCCTCCTGCCCTTCTATTCAAGACACTATTAGGGCGCCGCATACCAACCGGAGCTCGATTTATACAGGCCTCCCTCGGAAACTGCAGTGTAGAGATCAACGTAATCAACCCTGTTCGGTCTGAAGGCCGCAAGGGAGTCGGGCAACTGGGGATATCTTAAGCTGGTCCTTGAGCGCATAAAATTTCGGATGCTGAAATACCAGGATGTTGTCGGGGAATGTAAATTCACCCCGAGAGAGGCAGAGGTCGAAGCCGGGTCTACGCCGGACCAGGACAGGGTCGGCCTGGCGCTGGATGCGCCGGTCACGGTCACGAGAGGGGCCGACAGCGCCGTGCTGAGATCGAAGTTCTGGTCCGAGGGCGCGCTCTCCGACAGTGCCGGACTTAAACTGAAGCGGGAATCAGCGATGCCATCGTGGTCCTGGTCAAGCTCTACGTCAATTCCATAATTTACTTCGCCGCCAAACGCGGGGACGTAAGCCACCGCCACGGTTGTAGAGGACGGTGCAGATAAAAGCGAATATACCGGACCCGACCAGAAGGACCGATTGCCATTGTAAGTGCTCAGAGAAGGCTGGAGCGCGACAGCGGTGGCCGGTATGTTCGAGATCTGATACTGCACGAAGCTCACGGGTTCCATCGGTACGTCTACGGTCATCGCATCAGTGAACGTCTGACCCGTCAGAAGACCGTAAGCAATCGTGTTAAACTGAGCATCCATCCCCATCACGACGACGGAAAAGGTGCCGTCTTGATCAAGGTCGCTCTCCCGCAGGGTAATGGTCTGCCTGGTTAACAGGATCCCATACCCGAAGAAGTACTGCCGGCCGACGGTCATCTGGTTCCGGGTAACCCCGACCGGCGTATTGGTCACGTTAACGGTGACCGTACCGATTATGAGCGGATCGACCGCCGGAGGTCCGAGCACAGGATCGGCTGTGGTCGCACAATTGTTCAGGGACAGGACGACCGAACCATTGACGTCGTACTGGATATCCATGGAATAGGTCGTTGTTGTCGATCCCGATCTCAGGCACCTGTTGGCCGCGGTAACGGTCGCATCGGTTGGAGCGTTGTCGAAGGTGATCTGGCCCGCAGCGTCGGTCACGCCGTAGGCCTGCATCGCACCGTCGCTGTCGCCCAGGACCACTGTTACATTCGGCACGCGGATGCCCGAATAGTCGGTCACCGTGACGATGGCCGGCCCACCTGCATTGCCGCCGTTGCCGTTCTCGACAATAATGACGTTTTTGCCGCTGTTCGCCTGTCCGCAGCCGGAGAGTGAAGAGAACAGTACGACCACGAATAACCAAAACCCGATCTTTCCCGTTTGCCTCATCATTGGTGAGCCCTCGATCTTTCAAATGCAAAATGGTCATTCGCCGTATCGCGCATGAGCATACCACGCTATTCGCAAAATACTGAATGAATATATGCCCTCTGCAAGGTGATGTCAATGATAACGATGGGGTATTGACTGCAGGATTCCGGGTCAGGGTATGGGTAATAACGAGGTAATGCGAAGCGACCGGGGATAGGCGAGGAAATGCAACTACTCAGCAAAAAGCGGGGACAGGCGAATCGCCTGTCCCCGCTAAATTCTTACTTTTTTCTACGGTCCGGGGTTGTCAAGTTACGAGCCTGCTACCGCATATCATGGGGGACGAGCACGGTTGTCGTTGCGGTCGACTGGTTACCCGCGTTGTCCGTTATAACGGCGGTAATGGTATACAGCCTGCCGTCCTTGTCCGAACCGTCACGCGAGGCCTCGAGCTGGAACACGCTTCCGAATCCGGGAACGGTCATATTGTAGATCCCGTATTCGTCGGTCACGGTAATGAGCGTTGATGCGATGCCCGACGCTCCATCGGCGATCGAGCCTCCCAGCACCAGGTTCACCATTTTATGGTTGGGCGGCCAGAGGATCGACGGGTTGGTGTTCATGGCGGGGACCGACGGAGCTGTTTTGTCGATACTGATGTTCATCTCCTGCGCCGGCATCTCCACATTCCCGGCATTGTCGATCGCATACCAGGTCACTGCATGGGTCCCGTCTCCCACGATCGAGAACGAGGCCGAACTTCCCTGCACCACGGTCTCAACGGCATCAATGATGTAATGGATCTCCTTCACGCCCGACCCGCCGTCATTGTCCATTGAGGTCACGGTCATCTGCACGTCGGATACATACCACCCGTTCTGGCCCAAGGTCCCGTTGATCAAGGCTGCCGTGATCGGCGGGATGATATCCTGAGGCGGCAGGCAGACAGGATCGCACATGGGCATGATATTCGTCCAGGTGGAGACGTTCAACTGGCTGTTGCCGTTATATCCCACAGCCACTACGGTCCCGTCCTCTTTCAGCCCGACCGTATGGTACGTGCCTGCCGCTACGGCCTTGATGTTCGTCCAGAGAGAGACATTCAGCTGGCCATAGCTGTTCGACCCGACGGCCACAACGGTCCCGTCCTCTTTCAGCCCGACCGTATGATACATGCTTGCCGCAACGGCCTTGATGCCCGTCCAGGAGGAAACATTCAACTGGCCGGTCCCATTATAGCCGACGGCCATGACGGTCCCGTCCTCTTTCACCCCGACCGTATGATAGGCGCCTGCAATGGCCTTGATGTTCGTCCACGTGGAAACACCCAATTGGCCGTAGCCATTATAGCCGATCGTCACGACCGTCCCGTCCTCTTTCAACCCGACCGTATGAAAGGCGCCTGCCGCAATGGCCTTGATGTTCGTCCAGGTGGAGACATTCAACTGGCTGTAGCCGTTATAGCCGACAGCCACGACGGTCCCATCCTCTTTCAGCCCGACCGTATGATACGTGCCTGCCGCGATGGCCTTGATGTTCGTCCATGCGGAGACATTCAACTGGCTATAGCTGTTATTGCCGACAGCAACAACGGTCCCGTCTGTTTTCAGCCCCACCGTATGGTAGGTGCCTGCCGAAACGGCCTTGATGTTCGTCCACGTCGAGACCTTCAGCTGGCCGTTCCCGTTATCTCCGACTGCCACGACGGTCCCATCCTCATTCAACCCGACCGTATGATAGGCGCCTGCCGAAACGGTAGCTACACCGGAACAGGTAAAGGGCTGGACCTGCGACGGCGACAGGGACAGAGAGAGGGACAAGGGGGCGGCCGATGTCCGGGCCGCCGGCTTGAGCTCAGCTGTCCCGCTCCCGCAGGAAAGGAACAGGGATGCCGCCGCCACGACCAGAACTGATCGCAACATGTACTTTTTCATACGCTCCTCCTCTTAGAACACCATTGGCTGCTTCGAGTTTTAGGACGTGTAGTTATAAAGTATTAGAGATCTCTGTAAATGCTGCAATGCCGGTGCCACCGGGGTTCTTTTAATTTTTAATCGGTTATTGTCGGGCCTTAATGGGGAATTAGGAAAAGTATTGCTTAATCAGGTAACGAAGTACATGAAATAAAAATTGTTTGCGCCACCAAATTTTTCACAAGTGATCCGCACATTTAAAAAAGGTAGTCCTCGCGGTTTATTCCGGTGTGACTTTTCGCCGGCTTCGGCCGGCAAGAGGCACCCGCGGAGATGGCCTTCAGGGCACTCCTTATGAGAGGACCGTTGTTCGGATAAGCTTTCAGTGAGCTTCGGGGTGTCTTTGAACGGCAGGCTTAGGTGATCGGGACGCTATGCTCTTCGTCTTCCTCGATCTATTGAACCGGCTATGCATTCGAGGAGTGGAAAGCTTGCAGTGATGGAGACCTCAACAACCTCGCCAGGTCCGTTACAGCGCCGGAACTGCAGGGCGCCCGGGAATCTTTTCCCTCCATTTGACGCGCTCGACAGCCTCCACTATACTTTAGCTATGTTTAACACTATGCTGCGAGCCCTATCGAAGATGTGCAGGACCCCCTTGAATTACTGGGCCGAATTTGTTGTCGATATCCCCTTCGGGCTGCTGCTGATCCTTGCGGGCCTGCGGGGGGCCGGCCACTACCCTTACGCGACCTTTCTCACCATTCTGCTCGGCCTGTTCCTGTTCAGCATCTTTGAATACAGCGTTCACCGCTGGGTGTTCCACGGACCGGTGCAGATCATGGCACAGGGTCACCGCGCGCATCACGAGAACCCCCTTGGCTACGATTCCCTGCCCTTCTTTCTGCCCGCCCTGGCACTGCTGGCAATAACAGGCCTCGGTGCTTTGCTTATGCCTGCGAACACTGCCTTTCTCTTGACCGGCATCATTGCTTTGAACTACGTTGCCTACGGGCTGGGCCATTTCACCATCCACCACCACCGTTTCCACTATCCTCCTGCCCGGGACTGGGCGGCCAACCATCACATCCACCACTACCACCCCGGTTCCAATTTCGGTGTTACCTCGCCGCTCTGGGACAACGTGCTCGGCACGCGCTTCCTCTACGAGAGCAAGAGCACGAGGTCTACCTAGGGGGCCGACCGTTCCCGTCAGAAGTGCGTCCCTTGTCAGCCCCTTTCCGCACGACCCCTCCCCTCAGGCATAGCATCGAAAATCTTGACAAGGGATTTTGCTCGCGTATAATTGGTACATTCATCACGGAAACGCACCACCTCTGCTCGAAGCTGCTGCGTCAATGATCCAAATGCATCCCCGTCAAACCGCATGACACCCTCAGAGATCCTCTGAGATCCAGTCAAAGGGGAAATAGACCCGCATGAGCCACACGGACCGCAAGGAACAAAACCCTGATCCTTCCCCGGCCACACTCGCCCGGCTGCGGAATGCCTATAGGACAAGCTACGGGTTTTATCTGTTCCTGGCGTGGTCGACCGTCATCGCTTTCTCGCTCATGGTATCCTTTTCCGGGTACCGGGACAACGTTCTGAAGAACGCGGCCATTGAAGCCGGGACCCACCTGGGACTGAACCTCGAATACCGGGCCATGGTGGCGAGCTTGGGCGGGGTCTATGCATCGGTTGACAGGATCGCGCCTAATCCGTACCTTACCGTACCGAACCGGGACATCACCACAAGAACGGGCGACAGGCTCACCCTCTTAAACCCTGCCTATATGACCAGGCTGATCTTCGACAGGATCAAGAACAGTTCGGCGCAACCGGTCATAAACAAAATAACGAGTTTAAAACCCTATAACCCTGCGAACGCTCCCGATGCATGGGAGCGGGATGTCTTGATTTCCTTTGAGCAGGGAGTACAAGAGGCCCGGGAGGTCACAACAATAAAGGGGCAGGACTATCTGCGGCTTATGCGGCCCTTCCTGACGGAAAAGAACTGCCTCAAGTGTCATGGGGCCCAGGGATATAAGGAAGGAAGCGTCCGCGGAGGGATCAGTATCGCGGTCCCCCTTTCGCCCTATTACGAGATACAGGGCAAGGCCCGGAGGAACTCGGTCCTGACGCACGGCCTTATCTGGTTCATCGGGTGCGCCGGCCTTCTCGCTTTTTCACGGTCCAAGCAGAACCAGGAGCGCAAGATCAAAGAGAGCGAAGAGAAGGTCCGGAAGATGAACGCGGAGCTTGAGCAGCGGGTCGCCGAACGTACGGCGCAGCTGGAAGCTTCCAACCGGGAGCTGGAGTCCTTCAGCTACTCGGTCTCGCACGACCTTCGGGCGCCCCTCAGAAGCATTGACGGGTTCAGCGCGGTCCTCCATGAAGACCATGGGCACCTGCTGGATGAAAACGGCAGGGACAATCTCCAGCGAATACGCGCGGCATGCAAACGCATGGGCCTTCTCATAGACGATCTGCTCAACCTGTCCCGTTTGGCCCGTTCCGAAATGAACCCGCAGAAAGTGGACCTGAGCGAACTTGCCCGGCAGATAACCGGGGAAATGCAAAAGGCGCAGCCTGAACGCACGGTTGAATTTGTCATCGCCGAAGGACTGCTCGATCAGGGCGACGAGCGATTATTGAAGGTCATGCTCCAGAACCTGTTTGGCAATGCCTGGAAGTATTCGGCGAAACAGACAAACGCCGTGATCGAGTTCGGCCGTGCGCACCACGACGGCGCGCCCGCTTATTTCGTGCGCGACAACGGCGTGGGTTTCGACATGACCTACTCCGACAAACTGTTCAAGCCCTTCCAGCGCCTGCATGACAACAAGGAGTTTCCCGGCACGGGGATCGGCCTGGCCCTGGTGCAGCGTATCATTCAACGCCACGGAGGGCGGGCCTGGGCCGAGGGCGAAGTGGGAAAGGGAGCTCGCTTCTCCTTCACGCTGCAATCGTGAACACTATCGAAGATGTCCAAGCCCCCCCTGAGCTCCTGAGCTGCATTCGCTGTCAATCCTGCGTTCGACATGCGGCTTGTTTTTTGGACAAAATTTACTTGACGGTCGCAGCGCCCGCCTTACAGACCACCTCATCCTGAGCTCCGGTCCCGCCTGAACAACCGATGGCACCGACGATCTTGCCTCCCTCCACGAGCGGGATACCGCCGCGCGAGGCAATGACCCCATCAAGCGTCAGGACATAGTTCAGGCCGTTCAGCTGGACGGCATTCTCAAATACTTTTGTCTCCCGACGGAAGTTCACCGCCGTGCGCGCCTTGTGCTCCGATATCGGGATCGAGGCAAGTTGCGCCCCGTCCATGCGCTGGAAGGCGACAAGATTGCCGCCGGAGTCCACGACAGCCACGTTCAGCTTCCAATCCCGCTTCTTCGCTTCGGCCACGGCCGCCGCAATGACCGCCTGGGAGCGTTCAAGGGAGATCGGCATTCCATAAGGAATATCGAACAGCATCTTTTCCGGTACCGTATCGAGCGGGTTCGGCTGCTGGGACTGCTGCGCACGAACAGGGCCTGCACCGAGCAGGGCTGCGCAGAGCACGGCAACGGTCAAAAAGGTCTTTCTGGACATTTTCGTATACCTCCTTTGGACCAACAAGCGATCCGGCCACGCGAAAACGCTTCCCTGCCGGGATCCGGCAGGAGCATGATCGCCTTTCTGGTATAGGTATATTCCTGGTTCGGCGTGATGTCAACGTGCTAGAACGGTTTGGGGGGGGGTTGCTGATATGCATGCGGATTGCGGCACCTGGGGACGGCTGGAACTGTTTTAGCCCCTCCTTGCCAAGGAGGGGTTGGGGAAGGTTTCTGCGTCATGTCGTTGTTTTCTTAATCCCGGAACGACATCTTAAGTTCGTACATCCCGCCTTCTGCGCGCTTCTCGATGATGAATCCCATCTTCTCGAAGAGCTGCAGCATGGACCGGTTCTCCATCAATACGGCGGCGGTAAAGCCGAGGAGACCCTGCTTTCGCGCAAGGTAGGTGATGTAGGTCAAAAGCTCCTGGCCGATGCCTTTGCCCTGATGGTCGTCGCGCACCACAAAGGCGGCTTCCGCCGTGTGGGCGTTCTCATCGATGATGTACTGAGCCATGCCCACGATCATCTCCTTCGTGTCATCTTCGAGCACCGCAAGGATCACCATCTCCTTCATGTAGTTGATCACGACGAAGGGCTGGAGGCGGTCATGGTGCATGTCGGTCCGCGTGGAAATAAAACGCTTGTACATTGAATCGTTCGAAAGCGAATAGAAGAAATCCTTTAACAGATGCTCGTCCGAGAGCTTGACCGGCCGTAGCAAAAGGCGCAGCCCGGTGCGCGTGGTCTTAAAGGCCTCGATCTCGTTGGGATACTCGCCCTGCACGCCGGCAATGAAGGCCTGGTCGCTGTAGATGAGGTTCTGCTTCTTCGCCTCCTCGATGAGCCACTGCCGGAACTTGGGGTGCGCGATGGCGATCAGGTCCATGGCCCGCTCCCGGATGTTCTTGCCGTGCAGATAGGCTATCCCATACTCCGTCACCACATAGTGGATGTCGCCTCGCGAAAGCGTCACCCCGGCGCCTTCCTTCAGGAACGGAGAGATCCTCGATATGGTCTCGTTCTCGGCGGTCGACTGGATCGCCAGGATGGTCTTGCCTCCCTGGGACAGGATGGCGCCGCGCATGAAGTCCGCCTGGCCGCCGATGCCGCTGTAGAAGGTCTTGCCCAGGGATTCGGCCGTGGCCTGGCCGGAAAGGTCGATCTCCAGGGCGCTGTTGATGGCAGTCATGTTCTTCTGGCGCGCCAGCACGGTGGGATTGTTCGTATAGTTCACAGGCCGGAACTCGATGCCGGGGTTATCGTGCAGGAAATCGTAGGTGTCCTTCTTGCCCATGCAGAAGGCCGCCACGGTCTTGCCGGGGTTCAGCTCCTTGCGCGAGTTGTCGATGACCCGCTCCCGGATCAGGTCCACGATGCCGTCGGTCAGCAGTTCGGTATGGACGCCCAGGTGCTCTTTTTTTTTCAGGTGGCCCAGGATCGCGTTCGGGATGCTGCCGTAGCCCACCTGGATCGTGTCCCCGTCCTGGACGATGCGGGCAACATAGGTGCCGATCTTCTGGGCGATATCGTCGGCCACGATGGCTTCGAATTCGAGGAGCGGCTCGTCGCAGGCGATGATGAAATCCACGTCCTTGATATTGATGAACGTGTCGCCGAGCACGCGCGGCATATTGGCGTTGACCTGGGCGATAACCAGCGTGGCATGCTCGGCGGCGGACTTCACGATATCGACGCTGATGCCGAGGCTCATGAAACCGTGCTCGTCGGGCAGCGACGTCTGGATCAGCGCCACATCCACAGGTACCAGCTTCTTCTGGAACAGGCCGGGGACCTGGGAGAGAAAAATGGGCGTGTAATCCGCCAGCCCCTTGTTGACCGCCTCGCGGCTGTTGTTGCCGATGAAGAAGGAATTGTGCCGGAAGGTCTCCTTGAACTTTGCGTCGGCGTAGGGTGTCACGCCCAGGGTCCAGACCTGGAGCAGCTCCGTATCAAAGAAGGCCTTGGGATTGGATGAAACGTAGTTGATGAGCGCCTGGACCAGGCACTGCGGCTCGCCGCAGCCCGTACCGATGAAGATCCGGTTGCCGGGATGGATGTTCTTAAAGATCCGGTCCTCCGTCGGGAACTTCTCCGGATAGAGTGCCCGCATGATCTCCAGTTGCTTGTGAATTACCTGCATAATACCTTTCCGACCTCGCTTTACAGATGTCCCACTGCAGAGTATAGCAAAAATCCGACGGGCTGTTCGCTTTAGTTTCGGCTCTTCGGCCCCAGGGGGGATATCCCCTGAAATTACCCCGGTCGGGCTATTGACCGTCATAACCAATTTCTGTAGTATAGAGTAAATACTTTGGTAATGATGCCAGACCGTGCAAAGAGGAGAACTGCAATGCAAACCGATCGCGTAAAATTCATAACTCACCAGAACCGGGAGATCCTGCTTCTGGATTTTTCGAACACCCAGCCGCAGGAAGTGTTGCAGGCCATCGACGATGCAAAACGGCTCATCAGCACCAGGCCGGAGCATTCCGTCCTGACCCTGACCAATGTGACGAACGCCCGGTTCAATGAAGCGGTGGGCGACGGTCTGAAGGCGTTCACGGCCCACAACAAGCCCTACGTAAAGGCTGGCGCCGTTGTGGGCGTCACCGGCCTCAAGCGGATCATCTTCAACGCCGTCGTTACCTTTTCCCGCAGGAACCTGGAGACCTTTGACGACGTCGAGCAGGCAAAGCACTGGCTGGCGAGCAATAATTAAGGGCCGCTCAAGAACATCTGATGCCTTCAGAAGAAGCGGTTTTAACCGCGAAGACGCTGAGGCACAAAGAAAATCATTGCTATTTTAAGGTGCATTCTCCGCGTCTCTGCGTGGAAACCGGGCCTTAGGACAGCAGTAATACTTCCTGAAAAAAATCGCCTGCATATTTCTCCGGACAGCAAAGGGCCCTGTCCGGTACCCAAAGCTTACCGAGGCCATCCTCCTGTAAAGCGCTTTTCAAACTAATACCGTTTATGCTATAGTTTACTCATCCGGTTCGACAATGAGACAAGGAACCGTGCGCCTGGAGGCAGGGATGGATCGCTGTACCTTCATCACCCATAACGGGAAAGAGCTCCTCTTTGTAGATTTTTCGAACTGCAAGCCCGGGGACGTTTTTCTGATCATTGACGAAGCAAAAAAGAACATCCGGTCACGCCCGGAGAACAGCATCCTGACGCTCACCGATGTGACAAATCTGCGTTTTGACGACCGCGTGAGCGAGCAGATGAAGGAATTCACCGCTCACAACAGACCCTATGTCAAGGCGGCAGCGGTCGTCGGTGTCGAGGGGGTCAAAAAGATCATCCTGAACGCCGTCATGCTCTTCTCCAAGCGGAAGTTCCATACCTTCGACACGATCGAAAGCGCGAAGAACTGGCTTGCCACGAACTAGGGCCAGGGGCAGCGGTCAGTGACCGAAGCACGAAAAAAAACTGCCCTCCCTCGATTTTCAGTCCTTCTTTCCCTTTCTGCCCTTGACCCCTAGCTGTTTCTCTACTACACTTACACCATGCTTGATGCCTTGTTCAATCCCCGCTCCATAGCCGTCATCGGTGCTTCTCAGGATCCCAAAAAGGTCGGCTTCGCGGTCCTCAACAATCTTCGGAAGTTCAACTTCAAAGGCGGTCTTTACCCCGTCAATCCGACGGCCGGGGAGATCCTGGGCCTCAAGGCCTACGCAAAGATCGCCGACATCGGTAAAGAGATCGACCTTGCCGTCATCGTTATTCCCGCCAAAATCGTTCCTGCCTCGCTCCGCGAATGCGCCGCCGCCGGCATCAGGTCGGCGGTCGTCATCAGCGCAGGGTTCAAGGAAGCCGGCAAGGAAGGGACCCTGCTCGAAGAAGAGCTCGCCCGGATAGCAAAAGAACAGAACATCCGTATCCTGGGGCCGAACTGTCTGGGGCTCATCAATACCGCCAACGACATGAATGCCACCTTTGCCGCGGACATGCTGCCCCGGGGCTCCATCGGCTTCTTCTCCCAATCCGGCGCCATGGGCATCGCCATCATGGACTGGGCCATCGGGAACGAAGTAGGTTTCTCGAAGTTCATCAGTCTCGGGAACAAGGCCGACCTGTCGGAGATCGACTTCATCGAATATTTCATGAACGACGCGGAGACAAGCCTCATCCTGGGCTACATCGAGGACGTGGTCGACGGCAAGCGGTTCATGGACATCGCCCAGAAGGCGACCAAGAGGAAGCCCATCATCCTGCTCAAATCCGGAGGAACCGAGGCCGGAGCGCGCGCGGCATCGTCCCACACCGGGGCACTTGCCGGTTCCGACGTTGCCTTCGACGCCGCCTTCAAACAGACCGGCGTGGTGCGGGCCCAGGGGGTACAGGACCTCTTTGACACGGCCATGGCCTTTTCCGAGGGAAAGATCCCTGACGGGAACGGCCTGCTGGTGATCACCAATGCCGGCGGACCGGGCATCATCGCGGCGGACACGGCCGAACGGCTGGGCATCGCCCTTCCGCACATGACCCGGGAGAGCATCGAGGCCATGGCGCAGAAGCTGCCGCCCAACGCCACGCTTTTTAATCCCGTGGACGTCATTGGCGATGCCACGTCGGAGCGGTATGCGGCGGTGCTCGAACAGGCATCGAAGGACCCCAACGTCGACGGCATACTCGTCATCCTCACGCCCCAGGCCATGACGGACATGGAAAAGACCGCCGATGCGGTCATCGCGACGGCGCAGACCACGGACAAGCCGATCATCACGTCCTTCATGGGGGAAAAACGGGTGCGGTCCGCCATCGACAAGCTGAAGGATGCGTCCATCCCCAACTTCTCCTATCCCGAGCTTGCGGTGAAGGCCTTCAAAAGGCTTTCGGACCAGCATGCCTGGAAGAATGTGGTGCAGGAGGAGCTTTCCACCTGCTGGTATAATTTCGACGCGGCTGCCGAGACCGTCGGCTCCATCCTGAAGCAGGGCATCTACCAGGTGGGCGAAGAAGAAGCCATGAAGATCCTCACCTACTACGGGTTCCAGTTCCCGAAACATGCGGTGGCCCGGACCTCCCGGGAAGCCGCTGAACAGGCTGCCCGGATCGGGTTCCCGGTGGTGATGAAGATATTGTCGCCCGATATCCTGCACAAGACCGACGTCGGCGGCGTCCGCATCAATGTCAGGAACGCAGATGAGGCGGAGGAAGCGTTCACGGACATCACGACCAACGCTCGGCGCATCATGCGAGACGCCTTTATCAAGGGCGTGATGATCAGCGAAATGGTAAAAGGCGGCAAGGAAGTGATCCTGGGCGTCACGTTTGACCGCACCTTCGGCCATATGATCATGTTCGGCCTGGGCGGCATCTATGTCGAGGTCCTGAAAGACGTGTCCTTCCGGATCGTGCCGGTGGCGCGGCGCGATGCCGTAGCCATGGTGAACGAGATCAGGACCACGGCGCTCCTGCGGGGCGCCCGGGGCGAGCGGCCGGTGGACATCGACGCCATTGCCAGCTATATCGTGAACCTGTCGTGCCTCGTGTCCGACTTCCCCGAGATCCAGGAACTGGACGTGAACCCGCTGGTGGTGATGGAAAAAGGCGCCATGGCGCTCGACGCGAGGATCATTTTTAGACAATGATCCTAATTGCGGATTTCCGGATTGCGGATTTCGGATTTTTTCCGACAGCGACTGAGAACGAACAAAACAATAGCAATACACAATTGAAGGAGATCGGCATCGCAGTTCATTCCCCAATCCGAAATCCGCAATCCGCAATTACGTAAGGAGGTAGTATGATCCCCATCCTGGTAGCATCCAACACCGGCTATGCCGGCAGAACGTTCCTTTCCCTTGGCCTTGCCATGAAGCTCGTGGAAATGGGCCACACCGTCGGGTTCATGAAGCCCATCGGCACGGTGCCGGTAAAATCGGCCACCGGCGTCCATGATGCCGACGCAATGTTCATCAAGGAGGTCCTGGATCTGGACGAGCCGCTCGAGACGATCACTCCTTTCATGCAGACCTTCGAGAACCAGACGCTGATGTACCAGGGAAAGATCAAAGAGGCGCAAAAGGAGGTCCTCGCAGCGGTCAGATCAATGAAGAAGAAGGACTTCGTGATCCTCTGCGGGGGCGGTGACTTTTTTGACGGCTCCCTGCTCGGGCTCGATACCCTTTCCCTTTCGGCCGCGCTCAAAGCGCAGGTCCTCATGGTCGAACCCTGGCGGGGCGATGGTTCGGTCGATGCTCTTTTCGGGGCACGGACCCTCCTGGGCGAGCGCTTCGCGGGAGGCGTACTGAACAAGATCCCGGCGACCATGATGGACCACATCAAAGAGACGGTCAGGCCGTTCCTGGAAAAGAAAGGCGTGCCGGTCTTCGGGGTCATCCCCAAGGACAAGTTCCTGGAATCCACCACGGTGGCCCAGCTGAACGAGATCCTGAACGGCAAGGTCCTGTGCTGCGAGAACCGGCTTGATGAGTTCGTGGAGAATTTCCTGATCGGGGCCATGGACGTGGACAGCGCGCTCAATTATTTCCGCAGGACGCCGAACAAGGCCGTGATCACGGGCGCGCATCGCTCCGATATCCAGCTGGCCGCACTGGAGACCTCGACCAAGTGCATCATCCTGACCGGCGGGTTCCAGACCAACGAAGTAGTGCTCGGCAAGGCACAGGCGCGGGGAGTTCCGATCCTGTCCGTTCCCGACGATACCTTCAGCGCCATCAACAAGATCGAGCTCCAGATGGGAAAGACCAGCATCCGCGAAAAGAAAAAGATGGAACGGGCGCGGGAGCTTATCAGTGCGGGTTTCGATATGTATGGGTTCCTGAAGAAGCTCGGTAAGGTGTAACCGCGGACCGAAGAGCGATCCAGACCTGATCAACCGCGAATGTACGCTAATGGACTCTAATAAATTCAAACCAGTAATTCGCGTACATTCGCGGTTAAAGTGCTCCTCAGGTTCCGCCTCGCTCTTGCCCAATGAAGGACGTTATATATTATGAACAAAGCATCGATCACCGGTCGCCTGGCTGCCCATCGCTCCTTTTTCGCCTCCCACAGAACAAAAGACCTTTCCTTTCGGGGTGAACAACTGTACCAGCTCCGGCAGATGATCGTCAAGAGCGAGGCGGCCCTGTTCGAAGCGCTCAAGGAGGACCTGGGCAAGCCCGCGGTTGAAGCTTACGGCGGGGAGACCGGCTTCGTCATCAGGGAGATCGATGCCGCCCTGAAGAACCTCGATCGGTGGGCGAGACCACAACGCGTCAGAACCCCGCTTGTGCATTTCCCGGGCAGGAGCTTCGTTCATCAGGAACCTTATGGCGTGGCGCTCATCATCGGCCCCTGGAACTTCCCGGTCCAGTTGATGCTCAATCCTCTCGTCGGCGCCATGGCAGCAGGGAACTGCGCCTTGCTCAAGCCATCAATAACAGCGCTCCATACGTCGCACCTGCTTGCGCAGCTCATCACGGATCACTTCGACCCGGCCTATATCTCCGTGGTCGAAGGCGGAGCTGAAACGACAAAACTGCTGCTCGATGAACGGTTCGATTACATTTTCTTTACCGGCGGCCCTGCAATGGGCAGGATCGTGATGGCTGCAGCGGCCCGGCACCTGACGCCGGTCACGCTCGAACTGGGAGGCAAGAACCCCTGCATTGTGGATGAGAACGTTGACCCCGACATCACTGCGCGGAGGATCGTCTGGGGAAAGTTCTTCAACAGCGGACAAAGCTGCGTTGCCCCTGACTATCTGCTGGTCCATCGGAAGATCAAGGATGCCCTGTTCGAACGGATAGGGACCGCGATCCGGGAGTTCTATGGCAGCGACCCTTCTCAAAGCCCGGACTACGGCCGCATCATAGATAATGGACATTTCGACCGCATCATGCGCCTTCTCGCTTCCGGCACCGTGGTCATGGGCGGGACGGTTGACCGGTCCATACGGTATATTGCGCCGACCATCCTCGACAACATTGCCCTGGACAGCCGCATCATGCAGGAAGAGATCTTCGGACCGCTTCTGCCGGTGCTGACCTATGATGCTATCAATGCGGCCCTTGCCATCGTGAACGCACAGCCCAAACCGCTGGCGCTCTATCTGTTCTCGCGCGACAGAAAGCTCCAGAAAAGGGTGCTTCGTGAAACCTCTTCCGGCGGCGGTTGCATCAATGACGTGGTCATCCAGGAAACGTCGGGAGCCCTTCCTTTCGGAGGTGTTGGCGAGAGCGGCATAGGCGCCTACCACGGCAAACTGAGCTTCGATACCTTTTCGCATCAGCGAAGCATCATCAAACGAGGGTTCCTCTTCGACATAAAGCTCCGCTACCCGCCTTATAAGGACCATCTAAAGTGGATACGGAAGCTCTGGTAAAGACCGATGCAGACCGGATCAATCGCGAATGAACGCGGATAGACGCTAATAAATTCACTTGTTTTTAAATTCGCGTTAATTCGTGTCCATTCGCGGTCATTACTGTTTCATAAGGAGTGCCCTTGACTATCCCCATAATTCAAGTTGACGCGTTCACCGACCGTGCTTTTGCCGGGAACCCGGCAGCGGTCTGCCTGCTGGATGCGCCGCGCGATGACCGCTGGATGCAGTATGTGGCGCGTGAAATGAACCTGTCGGAGACCGCCTTTCTGATGCAGCGCACGGACGGATACAGCCTGCGCTGGTTCACGCCCGAAGCCGAGGTCGATCTCTGCGGCCACGCTACCCTGGCCAGCGCTCATGTGCTCTGGGAAGAGGAGATCCTTGATAAGCAGGAAAGTGCCCGGTTTCACACCCGCAGCGGGCTTCTCACGGCGAGCCGGAAAGATGGCTTGATCGAAATGGACTTCCCGGCGGAACCACAGAAGCCCGCCATCGCCCCTCCGGCTTTGTCCAGGGCCCTCGGCGTGGCGCCGGTCTATCTTGGCAAGAACCGTTTTGATTTTCTGGTGGAGCTCGAGTCCGAAGCGGCCCTTCGCGCTCTGCGTCCCGACTTTTCCCTGCTCAAGACCCTTTCTGCGCGCGGCGTCATCGTAACCGCGGCTTCGGATTCGAAGGACTTTGATTTCGTCTCCCGCTTCTTTGCGCCTGCCCTGGGGATCGATGAGGACCCGGTCACCGGTTCTGCTCACTGCTGCCTCGGCCCCTTTTGGCAGAAACGGCTTAAAAAGGACGTCTTCACCGCGTATCAAGCCTCTGCCCGGGGCGGTATCGTGCGGGTGACCGTTCAGGGCGATCGCATTCTGCTTGGCGGACAGGCGGTCACGGTCCTCCGGGGCGAACTGCTTGACCTGCAAAAGGTAAACGCAAAATGAAGGATCCGCTCATGGACGCGAATAAACACGAATGTTTGAAGAATCATAACTATTAGCGTTAATTCGCGTTCATTCGTGGTTGATATAATCGGCATTCCCCCAAGGAGACCATCATGCAAAAGACAACGGCACTCATCACCGGCGCATCGGGCGGCCTCGGCTACGAATTCGCCAAACTGCTGGCAAAGGACTGCGATACCCTGGTCTTGGTCGCTCGCAGCGAAACCAAACTCCATGAGGTAAAAAAAGAACTTGAAGCCATCGCTCCCGTGAAGGTGCTGGTCATTCCTTGGGACCTGTCCATTCCCGGCGCGGCTGCTCAGGTCTACAACGAGCTCGAGCAGGCGCGTGTCACCGTTGATATCCTGATCAACAATGCAGGCTTTGGCGGCTCCGGCGCATTCATCGACCGGGAATGGCAGAACGAATCGGAGATGATCGCCGTGAATATCACGGCGCTGACGCACCTGACCAAGGTCTTTGCAAAAGGCATGGTCGCCCGCAAAAGCGGCAGGATCCTCAATGTGGCATCGACCGCCGCCTTCCTGCCGGGACCGTTCATGGCCGCCTATTACGCTTCAAAGGCCTACGTGCTCTCTTTTTCGGAAGCGCTCGCGAACGAACTGCAGGGGACCGGCGTCACGGTCACGGCGCTTTGTCCCGGTCCCACCGCCACGGGCTGGGCTTCGACCGCCGGCGTTGACCGATCAAGGCTTTTCCAATATATAGCACCGGCATCGGCAGCAGACGTCGCTCGCTATGGCTACGAAGCCATGAAACGGGGAAAGGTCGTGGCTGTTCACGGCATGCTGAACAAGATCATGACCCAAAGCCTCAGGACCGCGCCAAGATGGCTGCTCCCCGCCATCGTTCGTTGGCTGCACAAACCCGCTTGACGTTCGATTTCGAGTCCGCTTCGGGAATCCCGCTTTTGCTCCTGACCCCGTAGGGCCTCAGGTTTTTATTCCGCAATCCGAAATCCTCATTCCGCAATGTTTCACCAATGGTTCTTCTTGACACCCCTGGGCATTAATGATACTTTTCGGCATGCTTGTTTACCTGAATGGTCGTTTCGTGCCGAAGGAAAAAGCGCTTGTTTCCGCCTTTGATCACGGTTTTCTGTACGGCGACGGCATCTACGAGACCATGCGCGCCTACCGGGGAACGATCTTCGAGCTGAAGCAGCACCTCTCCCGCTTAAAGCATTCTGCGTCCGCCATCTCCCTCAAGCTTCCAATGCCGATCGACAAGATCGCTGACGCATTGAACCTTACCGTCCGGAAGAACAAACTGCAGGATGCGTACATCAGGCTCCACCTCTCCCGCGGTCCCGGCGAGATCGGACTGGACCCGGCCCTGTGCAATGCGCCGACCATGGTGATCGTTGCGAAGCCTTTTCATGATTATCCTGCCGAGAACTATTCCCGCGGAGTCAAGGTCGCGTTCGTCAAGACACGCCGCAACCATCCGCTTGCCCTCTCCCCTTCCATTAAGAGCACGAACTTCCTAAATAACATCCTGGCCAAGATCGAAGCGATCACGGCCGGTGCTTATGAAGGGATCATGCTGAACTGGGAGGGCTATGTCGCCGAGGGGACCATCAGCAACATCGGCATGGTTAAAAAAGGCATCTTATATACGCCGCATCTGAAGACCGGCATACTCAAGGGTGTGACGCGCGACCTGGTGCTCAGCCTGGCAAAGAAGAAACATATTCCGATAAAGGAAGCCCTGCTCGAACCGCGGGATTTCCTCGCGGCTGATGAATGTTTTATCACCAACACCACCATGGAGATCATGCCCGTGACCAGGATCGGCCGCTCGGTCATTGGAACGGGATTGCCCGGGCCGGTCACCGCCCTGCTGAGCCAGGCATATACCAGGGAGGTCCGGAGATGTATACCGACGCAAGCCAGTTAGCCCAGCTCATCGACCACACCCTGGTGCGGCCCGACGCCACCCTCAGTGACCTCGAGCGGACCTGCACCGAGGCCCGGAAATATGGATTCACCTGCGTTGTGGTGAACAGCTCCTATGTTGCCCGGGCCAAGGAGCTCTTGAGCGGCACCCTGATCAAGGTGTGTGCGGTCGTCGGCTTCCCGCACGGCGCATCGACCACCACGGTCAAGATCGTCGAGGCCATGGAATCGATGAAGAATGGCGCATCCGAGCTCGACATCGTCGCGAACATCGGCATGATCAAGTCCGGAAAATTCGACTTTGTCGAGATCGACATCAAGAACGTCCTCGCTCTCACCCCGCAGAAGGTCCACAAGATCATCATCGAGACCGGACTGCTCACGCCCGAAGAGATCACCCGCACCTGCCAGATCGCCGCCTTGGCCGGAGCCGAGTTCGTCAAGACCTCGACCGGGTTCGGCGCCCGCGGCGCAACGGTAGAGGACCTGCTGCTCATGCGCAAGGCCGTCGGCTCCCAGTGCCGCATCAAGGCCTCGGGCGGGATCAAGGACCTGGCAACGCTGACGACGCTCGTTGAAGCAGGAGCTGAACGCATCGGCACGAGTGCGGGCGCGGCGATCATGGAGGAGTACCTCAAAAACAGGTAGATGATAGTGATACAGAAAAAGCCTCGCGAGCTCCTCGCGAGGCTTTTTTTATTCCAGAACAGTGCATCGACGATGCATGCATCGTGTTCCGCCTGACCAGGTCAGGGTGTAATGGAAGGTCCCGGCAATTTCTTGTGACAACTGTAGCAGAAGGTCTTCCCCGCCGTCCGTCTCAAATAAAACCGTTTATTGCCGTCGTCATCGCGATACTCACCATGGAAAGCATGACAGGTGATGCATCCGATCTTTCCCCGTCCATCAAGGAGCATATCAGGCGGGACCGTTAAGGAAGGGGTCAGGTTCACGGGATGGGACCGCATGCTATCGGTGCCGTGATGCCGGGGGTGGCAGGTGCTGCATACTCCGCCGATATCCTTGCGGAGCGCCAGCCTGCTGCCGGGGAAGGGCAGGTGGGTGTGGCATTCGATGCACGCCACCTGCAGCAGCCCTTTATGCGCGGCCGCCTTGCCCTCCGGGGAGGAGGCCGCAAGCAGGAGGGAGAGTATGAGGCTGGAAGTGATCACCGTTTGAAAGCACCGAGCTGCTGTTCCATGTCTTTGACGAGCGTTGCCATGCTTCGGCGTATGGCCGCAGCATCCTCTGCCGGTGGCGACGTTCTCAATGCCTCAGCCGCTTTGGCCAGCTCCGCGGTATGATCTTGCAGAACGGTGAAGCTGCGGTTGAGTGACAGGGCCATGGCATTGATCTCCCCGGCGAAGTCCTTGAATTCATCGTTCTCCCGCAGGACGATCCGGGTGCTCAGGTCGCCGCTGCCGATCTGGTGAAGATGGCCCCTGATCTGCTGGAGCGGTCCGGCTATTTTACCATACATGCCCCGTGCCGCCCACAGGAACACAAGGCTGAGGGCAGCCACAGCCGCGATGCTTGCAAGAAATGCCAGCGGTGAAAGAAGAGCGCCTGCACTGAGGTCGGGCATCCGCATGGAAAAGAGCAGGCTGTCGATCTTGTTCCGGGCAAGGACAATGAACAGCGTGACCGTGATGATGTTCGCCAGCAGGGAAGCCGCGAGAAAAGGGAGCATGAACCTTGTTTGAAAGTCCTTTTTTGTCAGGTAATTTCTTCTTTTAAATGCGGTTGCCATGCTGCCCCCTTACCTGCCTATACGATATGACAGGTGAAACAAAGCTTGCTGTTCACATCGCTCATGACCAGTCTTTTTTCAATGGTCGAATAAGGGTCGTGGCAGGATCCGCAGCCCACCTTTCCCTGGAAGAACCGAACCCTTCGATCGACCATGTCCATGGGCCTCAGGTCTGTTTTTGACCCCCGGGCGATCCGTGCCGTTTCATAATCCATGCCGATGGGATGACTCCCCTGATCATGCCGCATAAATTCCTTCCCATGCCTCCAAACACCGGCCTGGATAGAGACCGAGCTCCCGTAGGACCCGTCGTGGCAGGTCAGGCAATTCCTGGACATGGGATCGATCCCCTGGCGCGGATCGGTCACGATATACTGGGACCGGAAATGCGCTTCACCCAATGATGCCTGGTGCCCTTTGCTCAATGCATCTAGGTTGTCGTGGCAGATCGCGCAGAACGCTTTTCCGGCCTCCTGTCGCCTGAGAAAGTGGGTAGGTGCTCCGTAGGGAGTAAAATACTCGGCATGCACATCGTGGCACGTCGTGCAGACGAGCTGTCCGGAGCGGGAAAGCGTCATATCCCGCGGAATGACGACGCTGCCGGGCCTGATATTGACGGGATGCATATACCCTTCGGAGAGCTTTTTTTCATGGCAGCGGTTGCAAAGAAGCGTGACCGGCTCGGTCAGTTCTCGCGCCCTGGCCCCTGAAGGCTCCGGCATGACGTGACAGGAGGCGCAGTTCTTGAAAGCATGCGGCCGATCCTCCAGACTGAAGACGACCAGGACCAAAAGCAGGAGCAGCAGCAGAACGGCAAACGCTTTTTTTTGCCTCATAGTTTGATCTGGTCCAGAAGCTCCCTGATCTCAGTGACCTTTTCCGAAAGCCGTCCCGATGATCCCGGATCGCCTTCCCCGGGAGGTTGCATCTCAAGGCTATTTATGCTGACCGAAAGTTCACGGGTCTTTACTTCCAGTTGGACAAGGAGTCCCTTATAGTGGTCGGAGAGCTTGTTAAAATCGCCGGCCAGCTCATGGACGACATCGGTGTTTCTCAACCGGACCGTCCTGGTCAGATCGCCCGATGCGATCCTTCGCGTGTGCATGCCGAGCATATGAAGTGCGCCTGCAACGCGGTGCGAGTAGACGATCGCAAGAACAATGATCCCCGCGAGGCTGAGCAGGAGGCTGAAAGAAAATAAAATGAGCGATCGGTTAACGAGGACGTGGTTCAACTCGGCCAGGAGCTTGTAGCTATCGACATACGACGTTCCCGGTTCTCCACGAAAAAGGAAGAATAGTGCCGCCGTCGAAAGTGCTCCGCCGGCAAAGATGAGCGTGCTTTTGAGGACAAATCCCAGCAAAAAGGACCTTGGCAGTGTTTTATGCATGGTGCTTCAACCTCGTGGGGACCTGAACTGACCGAGAGTTGTCAGATACCCCTGCTGCCGGGCCGCGAGAAAGCCGTTCACCTCGTCGCGTTGGACCATGCGGTGATTATTCCTCAAAAGAACAATAGTGTCAAATTAAAACTTTGCCATGGGGTAAACCGGTCGAAATCGCTGGGTCCCTGCCTCATTTCCGGAACCATCCCTGGACACGTTCATGTCGAATAGCGGGAGGTAATGCACTCAAATAACAATCTTTCCGACACTCGACCGGGAAGATCATTGGTTATTGCCATACCGCTCAAGACCTCCTGTTCAACCCTGTCCGGATACCAGCACCTGCTTGATTATTTCGATCCGGGCACCTTGCCTGAGTTCCTGCTCCCATTCCCGCGTGCGTTTTTCCCGTGCGACGTTCTTGCATTGTGCTTCGACCTCAGGCCTTGCCTCATCGAAGGAAAGCTGTTTTTCGGGATCACACGTCTCCAGCTTGATGAGATGAACGCCTTCTGGTGTCTCGATAGTATCGGAGAGGCCCTGCGGCAGCAGCAGCTTTGCCGCATGATAGAGCTCTTTTTCACGGTCCCGGCTGACGGCGAGCCTGCGGACTGCGAAGGTGCCGTCCAGGACGAGCTTCCAGGGGTCTTGTCCGGCATTCGTCCTGACCAAGGCGAGCAATTCACCGGCTTTCTTCAATGCGTCGTTCCCTTCTTTTTTGGGCACAAAGACGTCGATGACCGTCACCTTCTCGGGCCGGACGAATCCACGTCTTCTCTTTTCATATTCCTGCCTCAGGTCTTCTTCGGTGGTCGTGACCCGCTCCACCACTTCTCGGGCGTAGATGCGTTCTATGGTGAGGCTTCTCTCTACTTGCGCCCGCAGGTCAGCTTCGTTCAGATTGTGGCTGTTCAGATAGTCCGTATATTCCCTTTGTCCGCCCACATTGTCCCTCAAGTTGCCGATCGCGAGGTCGACCGTGGAAACATCAACTCCGAAGCCCCTGGTCTTCGCCTGCTGATACGCGATCTCAAGCAGGATCAGGCTGTCTAATGCCCGGTTTCTGCGTTCTTCCAGCTGCTCCGGCTTGCCGTCCTTTTTAGAAGGGAGACGGTTCATCATTTCGACAAGGTCATCCATGAACAATTCACTATTGTTTACCCTGGCCACAACGATCTTCTGTACTGATGCCTTCGCGACCGGGGGCGACGACAGTTTCCCGGTGATCTGCGGGAAGGTCGCGCACCCGGTCGGGAGGACTACCGCGAGGAAAAGCATGAACATGGTCCCAATACATCCGGATGACAATTTCATAGCAGACCCCTCCTGGGATGAGATGATACACAGCTTTTTAATAACACAGGCAGGCGGAGACCTTCCGCCCGCCTGTGGTGTGCAGGGAGCTTACTGCTTCACAGCGCTAGTTCGCCGTGATCGTGGGAGCGACCGATCCGGTCGGCGCATTTACCGTCACGGAGCCGGAGAAGGTATAGCCGGTCTTCGTCGCCGTGATCGTCCAGATACCGGGAAGCGTTTTGGTGAATTTGTACGTTCCGGTAATGTTCGTATAGGCCGTCCTGGTGGTGAGACCCCTCTTCAGGGTCACCTTCGCCATGGAGAGCGGCTTGCCAACATTGTTCGTGACCAGGCCCGATACGGTGACGACCGGCGGCACGATCTTGACGGTCGCCCGTTCGGTATTACCCGCACCGCTGAGGTCCGTAACGGTATGGATGATCGTGAAGGTCCCCGCCTTGGTGTAGCTGTGCGAGA
>JBGQDI010000005.1:0-27419 GCA_041495765.1 Nitrospirota bacterium | reverse complement strand
GGTCCTGAGACCCAGCATGAGCGTTTCAAGGGAGGCTTCGGCCGGGCCAAGCGATTCTTCCTCTCCCGGGGCTGAAAAACCCTTCTCCAACCGATCGCAGTAGGAACTCAGATCGGGGAACGAATGGGACCGCCGCGGAGCGATGAACGACCATGCGCCCGGGCCGAGCCCCAGGTATTCACCACGGTGCCAATAATTCAGGTTATGACGGCATTCCGATCCCGGCAGCGCAAAATTCGATATCTCATAGTGAAAATAACCTGCAGCAGAAAAACGTTCAACGCCTTTGTCATACATTTCCACTACTGCATCGTCATCAGCCAATTGAAGCGACCCGGAAGCCGCCCGGCGGTGATAGCTCGAGCCTTCATCCAGGGAAAGACCGTAGGCCGAGATATGCTCCGGTCTGAGCGTAAGAGCACGATCAAGCGTCTGAGCCCAGTCCTTATCGGTCTGTCCGGGAATCCCGTAGATCAGGTCGATCCCGATGTTCTCGAAACCACACCTTCGGGCGCTCTGAAAAACCTCCGACGCCTGCGCCGCAGAATGCGGCCTGCCGAGTGTGGCAAGCAACCGGTCCGAGAATGATTGTATGCCGATACTTAAGCGGTTCACACCGGACCGGAGCAAGGCGTTCAGCAGCGGCTCTGTGCCCGATTGGGGATTTGCCTCGACCGTTATTTCGGCATCGGCTGCTATCGCGAAGTTCGAGCGGACGATCCAGATCACGGTCGTCAGCTGTTCGGAGGAGAGGACCGTGGGCGTACCGCCGCCGATATAGCATGTCCCGAATTCTTGTCCTGCAAATGCCGCTGCTTTACTGCGCGCTTCAATGCGAAGGGCATTAATAAAACGATCGGCATTCTGTGCGGAATACCGTGTTGAATAAAAGCCACAGTAAAGGCATTTTTTTACACAGAATGGTATATGGATATAGAGTGATAACATATTGATTAGACAGATTTTGGCGACTTGAGCTGTTCTATCGCATTTACTTCGCGGGATATGTGCAAACACGATGCCACTACTTCGAGGAAGGTCGGAAAGGAAGGTCCATTGCGAGGGCGATCTCATCGCAGTTCGGAAATTTGACGCAGTTCAGGCAGTCGGTCCATATTTTATGCGGCAGTTCTTTTTTATCAACTTCGGTAAAACCGAGCTTTTTAAAGAAACCGGCCTGATAGGTCAACACAAAGACCCGTGCAATCTCAAGCTGAGCGGCTTCTTCCAGACAGTGGCGCACCAGTTCTGAACCAATACCTTTTTTTACGTTGTCGTTGCGCACCGCGAGGGAGCGTACTTCCGCCAGCCCTTCCCAGCTAACATGCAACGCACAAACTCCTACCAGTGCGTTCTGGTTTTCGTAGACGTGAAAATCCCTCAGATGGTCGTACAGTTCATTGAGGGTGCGCGGCAGCATCTGCCCGGAATCGGCGTATTGGTTCACCAGCGACTGGATCGCTTTCACATCTGTTAACTTTGCCTTGCGAATCATAGTGCGAAAGCTACCCTTTTGTCTCAATAATGTCAACTAAAAAGAGGTTTCACCGCCCGTGAAGAACCGAGCGGAAGGAGGCAATGCTTCCTAGCAACAATTCGCAGAAATCACCATGAGCGGACATCGGTGACAGAAGCAATGCTGCTGATGATAAACCGCAGAACGAAACACTGTTATCGAGTGCGCTTGCGGCTCATGCGCTTGAGAAAAGCACTCTTGACTTTAACAATACGATTGGAGTATATTTTAATCAGGTAAACGAAACGCACGTCATCAGAAGGCGGTTATCAAGAATGATGTTCGAAAAATTTACGGAACGTGGCAGAAAAGTTATCGTTTATGCCCGCGAAGAAGCAGAGCGGCTCCAAAACGATTATCTCGGGACGGAGCATATCCTGCTCGGCGCTTTGCGCGAAGAGGACGGGATACCGGTAGCGGTATTGCGGAAGATGGGGATCGATGTCGACCAGATCCGCATGGAGGTGGAGCGGAACCTGCCGTCCAGCGGCAATACCCTTACCTTCGGCGATATCCCTTTCACTCCCCGCGCAAAGAAAGTCCTTGAATATGCGGTAGAGGAAGCCCGCCTGCTTGGACATAATTATATTGGGAGCGAACACCTGCTTCTTGGCCTGATCCGTGAAGAGGAAGGGATCGGCGGAAAGATCCTGCGCAGCTTTGGCGTCAACCTGCTCGGTTCCCGCCAGCTGGTCATCAACTACCTGCGGCGCGCAGCAACCCAGGTGAGCGCAAAGAAAAGCCAGACGCCGGCGCTCGACGAATTCAGCCGAGACCTCACCCTGCTCGCAAAAAACGGTAAGCTGGACCCGGTCATCGGCCGCGATCAGGAGATCGACCGTGTTCTGCAGATATTGTCCCGTCGGACCAAGAACAATCCCGTCATCATTGGAGAACCCGGCATCGGGAAGACCGCCATCGTCGAGGGTCTTGCTCAGCGGATCGTCAATACCGACGTGCCCGAGAATATCTTAAATAAACGGGTCGTTTCGCTCGATCTGGGCGCACTCATTGCAGGCACCAAGTACCGCGGACAGTTCGAGGAACGCCTCAAGATCGTCATGAAAGAGATCGTAACGGCGGAGAACATCATTCTGTTCATTGATGAACTGCATACGCTGGTCGGAGCAGGCGCGGCCGAAGGGTCAATCGACGCATCAAGTATGCTGAAACCGGCACTTGCACGGGGAGAAGTGCAATGCATCGGTGCTACGACGCTTGACGAGTTCAGGAAACATATTGAGAAGGATGGGGCGCTCAAACGCCGCTTCCAGCCTATCTATGTGCAGCCCCCGAGCCTGGACGAGACCATCAACATTATTAAGGGCCTCCGTTCAAAATACGAAGCGCACCACAAGGTCAAGATCACTGACGAGGCGGTCGTAGCTGCTGCCAAACTTTCCGAACGCTACATTACCGACCGTTTTCTGCCGGACAAGGCCATTGATGTCATCGATGAGGCAGGTGCCAAGGCAAAGCTCAATCGGTATACGTGCCCTGCAGAGATAAAAACGATCGAAAAGAAATTAAAGAAGCTCGAACAGGAAAAGAGCCTTTTCTCACGCATCAAGGATTATGTCAGGGTCGAGTCGATCCATGAGGAGGAAGAGCAACTTCGCGAGTCGCTTGAGGGAATCCATAAGGACTGGAAGGATTCCCAGGAGAAGAACGTTTCCCTGATCGGCGAAGAGGAAATAGCGGTTGTTATTTCCCATATCACCGGCATTCCCCTTTCCCGGCTTGAGGAAAAAGAAGCCTCTCGGCTGCTTCGCATGGAAGAAGAGTTGCACCGGCGGATCGTCGGGCAGAATGAGGCGATCGAAGCCGTATCGCGCGCCATTCGACGTTCCCGGGTCGGCCTTAAGACACGCAGGCAGCCCATCGGATCCTTCATTTTCCTTGGCCCCACCGGGGTCGGCAAGACCGAGCTCGCACGCACGCTGGCCTCCTTCCTTTTTGACACAGAAGACGCTCTCATTCGTGTGGATATGTCGGAATATATGGAGAAGTTCAGCTCATCAAGGCTGGTCGGTTCGCCTCCTGGATATGTGGGGTATGATGACGGCGGACAGTTAACGGAAAAGATCCGTCGACGGCCCTATTCGGTCGTACTCTTCGACGAGATTGAAAAGGCGCATCCCGACATCTTCAACATGCTTTTGCAGGTCCTTGATGACGGGTTCATGACCGATAGTTTCGGCAGGAAGGTCGACTTCCGCAATACGATCATCATTATGACCTCAAATCTCGGGACGCGTATGATCGACAAGGATACGACGCTCGGTTTCCAGCAGGCATCGGCAAAAACACAGTATGCAAAGATGAAGGACAATGTGATTTCGGAACTGAAGCGGTCCTTCAACCCTGAGTTCCTGAACCGGATCGACGACGTGGTCGTCTTCCATACGCTCACCAACGAGCACCTGCTCACGATCGTGGACCTTCTGATCGACGAACTGAACAGCCATATGATCGGGGACCGCAGCATACAGCTGGAGGTCGGACGGGACGTGAAGGAATGGATCATCCAGGAGAACTATCAGCCTACCTACGGTGCCAGACCCATGCGCCGGGCCATACAAAAGTTCATTGCTGATCCGCTGTCTGAAGAGATCCTGAGAGGCAGATTCAAAGATATTCACCGGATACAAGTGAAACGGAAAGACGGAGTGGTCTTTTTTGAAGAAGAAGAGGCAGGCTTGCTTGCAAAGGTCTGATGGAACGAAGGGTCACTCTAATCGGCAACCGTCGTAACTGGTCTATTCCCTTTTAAACAGTTTTTTTGTCAGGGTATCAGATGGTACCGCCGTCTGATCCATTAGATAAGCGATGCCGGTGGTTTTTCCCTCCATTTGTACGAGAAACGTTATCTCTTCAAGAGCAAACATCGGCAGCGCTTTTCCGGATGCAGTTGCGGGAATTACGATAATGTTTTTTTCCTGCTCTTTTTGCACCGATGATACTGACTTCACCATTCGTGAGAAGTACTCAAGATCCTTATTGTAGCTCTTCCCTCCTTTCCACACTGCGTCTTCGGCCGATCGAAGTTCAGCCCAGTAAAAATCCACATCAAGTTTCTTCAACGCCTTCATATCATAGGAAAACCGGGCCAGCGACAGCTGCGGAGTTTCACCGCCGGGAGTGCGCAACGGAATCCCAAATTTTATCATACCCTGAACACCACGGCAGGCCCTGCTAAGTTCAAGAACTGAATTCGCGATCACATCCTTTTTTAATTCCGACCATTGCCAAAAGCTCTTATCGAAAGCATTGATATCGGCATCCGATATTTCAGTAGATATTTTTTCAAAAACTTTCCGGGCATCAAACGGCGATCCATATCTTCGTGTAAACTCCTTCAGCATTGAAGAACCCATACCGTCCGTGATCCCAAAACCGAAGTCCTCGTCAAGCAATATTCCATCAACGGAAAAGGCAGCAACTTCTTTGACCCGTTGTACCAGGAACATCACAGCCTCTGGGTTCGCAAGGTCCAAGCTGCCATCGGGGTGCAGTTTGCCCGTTCTCGGGTCGTACCGGATATCTTCCCATTCAGGATGTGAAACAAGTGCGCGTCTGTCGAAACGGGTCGGTAGGACCACGTAGACACGCAGTCCATTCTGATGGGAAAGAAAAATGAGATTGGTCAGTGTAGCGGCATGGATGTCGCCGTTCTTTCTCGGCAGTCGTGTGATGACGGTATTGGCCCCGCCTGACCTCAAGCGCTGAGACAGTATCTCCAGGTCATGGTAGCGTTCAGGAATGGACCGGAGAAAGAAGGCGTTCACCGGTAATGCCGGGCTTTCAGCAGCGTTTGGTGGCAGTGCTGATAAAATCAAGAAAACAATACAACCCGTCATATAAAGAGCGCATTTCCCTATCAGGTGCAACAAACCTCCCAAGCTCTACCTCCAGCGTCATCCCGCGTCCACTTTGAACAATATCGGGAAGCATCAGGACGAATCACCCCGATCAGGAAATTACATCAGGAAATCCGCTATACGTTCTGCAGCAGCGAGTGCCTGTACAGGGTGGTTTGCATCATCTCGGATACCGTACAGGTTCTTCGCTATTCCCCGTTCCAATACGGCCGTGGAGACTTCTTTTGAGAGAAAGAGATCGGGCGGTGTCGCGTACTGCGCGTCATCTGGCCTCTGCACCGCAATCGTCTCACTGAAGCGATCGAGAAATGGCATGATCCCCCCGACCGGATCAAGCAGAGTTCCAGTCTGGCCATCATCAGGTCCGCGGAAAGGGAACCAAACGGTCACGGCCCTTTTTCCCTGTGGTGCCGCACTTCCGTCACCGTGCATGCTCACGGTCAGGCTGAAAAGCTCATCGGGGCGTGCGTATTCAGGCAGACAGATGACCTCATGCCGCATTCCAACAGGAATGCCCTGGTCTTCGATGCCGAAAAAACGAAAGGTGTCCCGGTGGTGCCCGCTGGTATTCAAGAGAACAGTTCCTGACCCTGAAGGTCCGCCGCTGACCCGGAGCCCGACCCTCCCTCGTTGCACGATCAGTTCCGGAAAAGGTTCAGAGAAAAGTACGGTCCCGTTATGTTGTAATATGGTCTCCAGAAGAAGATCTGCGATCTTCTTGAAGCCCTGCGGTTCATACAATGGTGAGGTGGTCATCATGGACACCAGTTTGTTTATCGGCAGATCATGAACGGTCTGACCGAAGAAATACCGCGACTGAATGTCAAAAAAACTCAAAAGTTCAGTGCTAAAGCGATACCGTTGCAGCAAAGAACTGCTACGGCGGCGGCGTGAGAAGAATGATGTTAAGCGGCTTTTGGAAGAGCGAACGGCGATCTTATCTACAGCATGAAAGAGCCTTACTATTCGGTCGATATCCTGAGGGTATTCCCGGCGGAGCTCTTCCAGGGTCTCGTTCTTTTCCGGGTAGACCGTGAGGCGCCTGTCCGGCAATGCGACCTGATAACTGCTGGACCGCACCATATCACCGAGTGAGATCCCCATTTCTGTGTAGAGCTTATGCAGCGCACCTCCACGTTCATATCCGAACGACAAGGTCGGACCCAGAGAGAACCGATAGCCACCCTTGCCGGCTGGCACGAAGGCGCCTCCTACCTCATTGCCTGGTACGTAAACAATGACTTTCTTCTTCTGTCTGGCAAGTAGCGCTGCTGCTGCCAGCCCGCCAAGACCTGCTCCGAGAACGGTCAAATCTACTTTCGACAAGTTCCCCCCCCCTTGCAGAAGCTTACTACACGCTTTCTAAAAATCAACGGATTAAGAATCACAACTGCCGAAACATCAAATACTGCGACCAGCCAAATAAAAAAGGAAATAGGCTCTTTCCAAGCTTCCTATTTCCTTATAAATAATTGAGCAACCATGCATCGTTCCTGCTATCGCACTTACCCTGATTTTTCTTTGTCCCGGATCGCTTCTTTGCGCGACAAGCGTATCTTCCCTTGTCGATCGATCTCAAGTACCTTGACCAGGATTTCGTCGCCTTCCTTGAGTGCGTCCGTCACCTTTTCGAGTCGTTGTTCAGATATCTGCGAAATATGCAGCAGGCCGTCGGTGCCGGGGAATATCTCGACAAAAGCACCGAAATCCATGATCTTCCGGACCTTGCCCATGTAAAGTTTGCCGACCTCGGCGTCCTGGCAAATGCCGCGGATGATCTCCTTGGCCTTATTGGCTGCCGCCTCATCGGACGATGCGATATTGATCGTACCGTTGTCCTCAATATCGATTTTGGCGCCCGTCTGTTCCACGATGCTTCTGATCACCTTGCCGCCGCTCCCGATAACGTCCTTGATCTTGTCGGGATTGATCTGCATGGTAATGATCCGCGGTGCAAAGGGATTCAGGCTCTTTCTCGGCTCGGCCAACGCCTCGAGCATTTTTCCGAGAATATGCATCCGCCCTTCGCGTGCCTGGTTCAGGGCCGTACGCATGGTCTCGATGGTAATACCTTCTATTTTCATGTCCATCTGCAGTGCAGTGATACCCTTGCTCGTACCAGTGACCTTGAAATCCATGTCGCCCAGATGGTCCTCAAGGCCAAGGATATCGGACAGGATAATTACTTTGTCACCTTCCTTGATGAGGCCCATGGCAATACCGGCAACCGGAGCTTTGATCGGAACGCCGGCGTCCATCAATGCCAGGGTCCCGCCGCAGACTGTTGCCATCGACGAGGAGCCGTTGGATTCGAGGATATCCGAAACCAGCCGTATGGTATACGGGAATTCCTGTTTCGTCGGCAGCATGGGTTTGAGCGCCCGTTCTGCCAATGCTCCGTGACCTACTTCTCTCCTGCCCGGCCCGCGAAGGGGTTTCGTTTCTCCTACGCTGAAGGGCGGGAAATTATAGTGGAGCATGAAGGTCTTGTAGTATTCGCCTTCAAGCGAATCGATGCGCTGCTCGTCTTCGGACGTACCAAGGGTCGTCACGACGAGCGCTTGTGTTTCGCCGCGGGTAAAAAGCGCGGAGCCGTGAGTTCTCGGCAGCATTCCGACGACCGAGCTGATGGGCCTGATCTCAGTAGGTTTGCGTCCGTCTGCACGGGTGTTCTTGTTCAAGATGGTATTTCGAACCTCATCCTTCTCGACATCATGGAATATCTTCGATATCTGGAGACTGCGCGTGGGATCATCGTTCTTGAGCTGCAGTTTGATATCGTCCAGAATAGCATCGAGCGATCGCTGGCGTTCCATTTTATCCGGGATGATGGTCGCAGCACGCAACCGCTCCATCGCAAGCGCGGAGACCTGTGTTGCCAGCTCTTTATCGGTCTCAATGGTCTTGACGGACCGCTTGGCCTTCCCGACCTTCTTTGCAAGATCGTTCTGGAGTGCCACGATCTTCTTGATCTCGCGATGGGCGGTCTCAAGGGCCTCCAGCATCTGGTCTTCCGTCAGTTCCTTCGCTCCGCCTTCGACCATCATGATGGCGTCGGCCGTGCCTGCAACCACGAGGTTCAGTGCAGACAGGTCGATGTCCTTATGTCCGGGGTTGACGACGAACTTTCCTTCGATAAGGCCGATGCGGACGGCGCCTATGGGGCCGTTGAACGGCACATCCGAGATCGCCAAAGCAGCCGACGATGCGATCATTGCCATGAGGTCCGTAGAACTTTCGTCCCCCATGGAAAGAACCGATGCGATCACCTGCGTATCAAAGAAATACCCCTCAGGGAACAGCGGCCTGATCGGCCGGTCGATGAGACGTGACGTGAGGATCTCTTTCTCGCTCTGCCGCCCCTCGCGTTTAAAGAAACCGCCGGGAATCTTCCCTGCCGAGTATGCCTTTTCCTGGTAGTCAACGGTCAGAGGCAAAAAATCCACGTTCTGACGCTCCACCTTAGAGGCAACAGCGGTCGAGAGCACGACCGAATCGCCATAACGGGCGACAATCGATCCGTTTGCCTGTTTGGCCATCAAGCCCGTTTCGAGCACGAGCTTTTTGCCGCCTATTTCAATTTCAACAGTTGTTACCATGAAACCTCGCTCTTCGTTAGATGCCTTCGTCTACTTACGAATGCCTAACTGTTCGATGACCTGACGATACTTGTCCAGATCGTTCTGTTTGAGATAATCCAAGTGACGACGACGCTGGCCGACCATCTTCAGGAGACCTCTCCGTGAATGATGATCATGCTTATGCGCCTGCAGATGCTCCGTCAGATGCGTGATGCGTCCGCTCAAAAGTGCGATCTGCACTTCCGGTGAACCTGTATCCGATGGATGCCTGCGATACGTATTGATCAGACCTGTTTTCTGTTCCTTATCCATTCAACCGTCCCTCCTTTCTCAAAGCGTTCCAAAGCGAGACAAAATATCATATTTTCAGGATGTTGTAAAGCGTTTTATTCAGAGAGCTCAAGAAAAGACAAGTTCGGGCCTTATCTCGCCCTTGACCGGTCTTCCCAGAGCCAGAAGCCCCCCTGAGGGGCCGTGAATTCGCACCAGAGAATCAATTGTTCTGGGCTCTCCCTGCCACAGAACCCTATTTCCGTGCAGTATTCTGCCTGCCTCGACCTCATTGAGGGTAACGGAAGGCATATCTGCCAGCGCCTCATCCATGGAGACCAGGGCCTGGTCCAGATTTCCGGCAGTAACGAGTTCAGCCAGGCGGTCCAGCGACATTGCGTGGTCTATGGTAAAACGGCCGGAACGGGTCCGTTCCAGTTTCGTGAGGTGTGCACCGGCCAGCAAGACCTCCCCCAGGTCAGCACAGAGCGTCCTGATATATACGCCTTTGGAGCAGCGCACAACCAGGCTGAGCAGGGGGTCCTCGAAGGACTGTAGTTCAATGCTGAAGATCGTGACCGCTCGCGGCTTCAAGGGTTCTGCTTTCCCCTGCCGAGCCAGTTTGTAGGACGGAACCCCCCCGACCTTGAGTGCGGAATAGGCGGGCGGCTGCTGCATGATAGCACCGGTAAAGCCCTTCAGTGCGTCAACCACCTGTGCCCGATCTGGTGGTACGTAGGTCCTCGTCTCAAGAATGCGGCCTTCGGCATCGAGCGTGTCCGTGGTCTGGCCCAGTCGCATTACCGCATGGTACTCTTTTTCCCCTGCTTCAAGATATTGGGCGATACGCGTTGCCTTGCCTACGCAAAGCACCAGTACGCCGGTGGCCATGGGGTCGAGGGTACCGGTGTGTCCGATCCGTTTTTCCTTGAGGATCCTGCGCGCTGCCTGAACAACGTCATGCGACGTCATTCCCGACTGTTTGTGGATGTTCAGAATGCCGTCCATGGGCACTCAGCTTCCCATCTGCGACGAAATGACCTTCGCAACCTCTCCGAGGACCTTTCTCTTAACATCCTCGAGCGTTCCATCCAGCGTGCTTCCTGCGGCGTTCTTATGCCCCCCTCCACCCAAGGACTGTGCAAGGCTCGAAAGATCGACGCGTCCCTTTGAACGAAGGCTGATCTTATATTGTTTCGGGCCCGTCTGCCTGAACAGGATGGCGACCTCGACGCCGTTCACCGACCTGACGTAATTGACGAAATTATCAGTATCTTCGGCAGTAGTGCCGGTTTTCTGAAAAAGCTCTTCCGTTACCACGACCCATGCCATTTTATTGTCAGGGGAACGTTCCATAGCTCCCAGGACCGTGCCGAGCAATTTCAAACGATTGTAGGAATAGGATTCATAGACATTCTCAGTGACCAGCCAGGGGTCGGCACCGGCTTCGAGCAATGTGGCAGATATTCGCATGCACTCGGGAGAGGTATTGGAATAGCGGAAGGATCCCGTGTCCGTAAAAATAGAGGTATAGAGACAGAGCGCCATCTCCTTATCCAAAGGCAATGCTGCCTGAACGATAAGCCTGTAGATCATCTCTCCGGTGGCAGAAGCTTCGGCATCGAGCCAGGTGAGCGGCCAGATGCGCGGATTGGTTATATGGTGATCGATATTAATGAGTGTGGCGGCCGGATAGTTGCCAGAGAAAAGTCCAGTGCGTGGCGGGTCGGCATCAAGAACGATCATCGCATCAAATCGTCCCGGGACATTCGGTCCGGAAGTTATGCGGGCCTGGTGAGGAAGGAAACGGTAAATCTCGGGGACAGGATCAAGATTGTGGGCAGTCACGCTCTTGCCCATCTTTTCGAGAGCGAGCATGAGCGCTATCTGGGAGCCCAGTGCGTCGCCGTCCGGACTTTTGTGAACGGAAATGAGGATCGTGTTGCAGGACTGCAGGGCAGCAATGATCTGACGGGGATCACTCATCGTGAGGCTTGTTCGGATCTTTCTTTTCTTCGATCGAATGCAGCAGTTCCATGATATGAGCTCCCCGCTCCAGCGTGGGGTCGAAACGGATTAATAACTCCGGCACGATACGCAAGCGCATCCGTCCGGCCAGTTCGGACCGGATAAAGGGAACAGCGCTTTCCAGGCCTTTCAGGGTTTCCTTCTTGCTTTTTTCATCCCCATAGATGCTCACGAAGACCTTGGCATTTCGCAGATCGTGCGAAACCTCGACATCGGTGACCGTGACAAACCCGATGCGCGGGTCCTTGATCTTCCGCATCAGGATCTCCGCGATCTCTTGCTTCATCTGGTCGCTTACGCGATCCGATCTTTTAAAGGCCGGTTTTGACATGATAAAATCAGGGGACAGGGGTCAGGAGCCAGTATTCAGATGATTCCTTCTGGCTTCTGGATTCTGTGTTCTGCCTTTCAGAATAGCTCAATGTGATGATCGATCAGATCCAGCTCAGGAACGGCCCGTACCACGTCGAGCACATGGTCAAGCGTCTGGTTCAGATGGGTCCTGTCGTTGCTGACGGCAGCCACAGCCAGGATGGCCTTTTGCCAGAGGTCGTTGTCTTCGATCTCAGCCACCGAGACGTTGAACTTGTTCCGGATCCTGTCCTTAAGACTGCGGAGCGACTGACGCTTGGTCTTGAGCGACCCGCTGTCCGGGATATGCACCTCAAAGGTGCAGACGCCAATGAACATTGCCATAGTTGCAGCACCGCGGCGGGAAAAAGGACCTTACAGTTTGGCCGCCACCTTGTCGATGACAAAGCATTCGACGATATCCCCTACCTTGATATCATTGAAATTCTCAATGCCGATGCCGCATTCATAACCTGCCTGCACTTCGCGGGCATCGTCCTTGAAACGTTTGAGCGAATGGAACTTGCCGGTATATACCAGTACGTTGTCCCTGATGATGCGAACGCCGTCGCACTGTCTGCTGAGCATGCCCTCCACCACGTATGATCCGGCGATGGTGCCGACCTTGGAGACATGGAAGGTCTGGCGCACTTCAGCCCTGCCCAGGATGCGTTCTTTGAGCGTCGGTTCGAGCAGGCCTTCCATGGCGGCCTTGATATCGTCGATGGCGTTGTAAATGATATTATACAGCCGGATATCGACGCCTTCGCGCTGCGCGAGCTCCGATGCCTTCGGCTCAGGACGGACGCTGAACCCGATAATGATGGCGTTCGATGCTGCGGCGAGCATCACGTCGGTCTCGGTGATGGCACCTACCGAGGTATGGATCACCTTGAGCTTGACCGCTGCGGTAGATAGTTTTTCGAGCGAATCAACAATGGCGCCGGCTGAACCTGACACGTCTGCCTTGATAACGATATTCAGTTCCTTGACCACGCCTTCCTGGATCTGTGTATGCAGGTCCTCCAGCGTGACCTTCTTCATCAAGCCAAGCTCAGTGGACCGCTGCTTGGCTTGGCGGCCTTCGGCGATCTGGCGGGCCTTGCGCTCTTCTTCCAGCACCACGAAGCGGTCTCCCGCAAGCGGCACATTGGAAAAACCAATGACCTCTGCAGGCATGGACGGTCCGGCGCTCTCGACGCGCTCACCCTTGTCGTTGATCAGTGCGCGCACTTTGCCGAACTGGGCGCCGGTCACGAAGAAATCACCGACCTTGAGCGTGCCGGATTGGACGAGGACCGTGGCTACCGGTCCGCGCCCCTTGTCGAGCTTGGCTTCGATGACCGTCCCGCGCGCCATCTTGTCGGGATTGGCCTTCAACTCCAGCACGTCGGCCTGGATCAGGATCATCTCGAGCAGATGCTCAAGACCGATTTTTTTCTTTGCTGATACTTCGCAGAAGATGGTCTGGCCGCCCCATTCTTCAGGCGTCAGTTCGAACTCGGCCAATTCCTGTTTTATGCGGTCGGGCTTGGATTCGGGTTTGTCGATCTTGTTGATCGCCACGATGATCGGCACGCCTGCTGCTTTAGCATGGTTGACCGCTTCACGCGTCTGCGGCATCACGCCGTCATCAGCGGCAACGACGAGGATCACGATATCGGTCACCTGGGCTCCGCGCGCACGCATTGCCGTGAACGCCGCATGTCCCGGGGTGTCAAGGAAGGTTATATCCCTGCCGTTCAGACTCACCTGATAGGCGCCAATATGCTGGGTAATACCGCCCGCTTCCCGCGAGACCACGTTCGTTTCACGGACAGCATCAAGGAGCGAGGTCTTGCCATGGTCCACGTGGCCCATGATCGTGACCACCGGCGGCCGCAGCACTTGCGATTCGACTGTATCGGCCTTTTCTTCCAGCACATCCTCGGCCGTCTCTATATTCGTGATCTCAGCCTTGATGCCATAGCCCTCGGCAAGGATCATTGCAGCATCGGTATCCATTTGCTGGTTCTGCGTCGCCATGATGCCGTTGGCCATCAGTTTTTTGATGACATCGCTCACCTTCTGGCCAATGACCTCGGCGAATTCCTTTATGGTGCAGCCTTCCTGGATCTTAACGACCTTCTTCCGCGGCTTGGTGATCTCGGCTACATCGGTCTGCGGCGCATAACGGTCGTCCTTCTTATGCGGCCGTTTGCCTGTGGGAAGGGTCTTCAGGTCGGGCAGCTTCTTGAATGATGGTTTTTCGCGGAATTCGCGGTCGCTCTTGGTCTCGAACTCCTTCTTCTGCCACTTTTTCTTGGACGGCTTCGTCGGTATCAATGAAGGCGGAACCTGTGCCGGCTGCAGAACGGGAGAACTAAAGCCCGAAGGCCGTGAAGGCCGGGGACCGCTGCCCATGGGCCGGGGCTGTCCCTGACCGGGGAAAGGACGACGGACCCCTGCAGGGTAAGGAGTATTCGGCCGGGGCGGGGCTGAAGGAGCCGCAGCAGGCGTGGTCACGATCTTCTCCGGCTGTGCTGCAATTGCTGGAGAAGCTGCGGGCGCGGCTGCCACTGGAGTTGGCGCAGGGGTCTCTACAGCGACAACAATCGGGGCAGGCTTAGCCTGTCCGGGAGGAAGAATAACCGGAGGTGCGGGCATCTCCGGCTTCGGTAGCGGAGGGATAACGGGTGCTGGCTTCGGTTTTGCACCCGGCTTTTCCAGGGTAGAAGAGAACTTACCGATAAGAGCAGCTGCCTTTTTCCTACGCTCTTCTCCGGAAGCCAGGGGGTCAGGCGTGGTCTCCTTCTTGACCTTGTCCTTTTCTTTTTCCTTGCGAATGGCCTTGAGCTTCTCGATCAGGGACTTTGATTCCTTGTCATCGAGACCGCTGGACGGTGTCTTTGCCGTGATGCCCATTTTCTCAAGCACCAGGATAAGGTCCTTGCTTTCGACACCCATCTTTTTGGCCAACTCATGTACCCTGATCACTGTCATAAACTCACATACCCCCGAAACTTCCTGAAAATAGGTGGTTATATTACTCTATTTTGGCCTGCTTATCAAGTTTTTTAATCTGTCTGTTTCATTGAAGATGGCATCGGCAAAACCCTTGTCCGTAATGCCGAGGACCCCGACCAATTCACGGTTGAGCAGAGCCCCGATCTCATCCTTGGTCAGGAGCTCAGCCTGCCGCTTTGGCGCAGTTTCCGAGCCCATGATCTTTTCACGGGTGCCGTCTGAGAGGTCGGTAGCAAATAGCAGCGCCTTGACCCTTCCCTTTTCCACTCCATCATGCACCGCCGAATATCCCGACAACAGCCTCCCCGCTTTTGCCGCCATCACGATCAGGGACTTTATCTTTTCCATTCCGCTGGCCGTGAGCTGAGATACAAACTCCTGCTCTCCCGGAGGAATAGCCTTGCTGTTCAGGGACCGGGACAGGTTCCCTTTGCCAAGAGCCTTGCGTATACAGTCGATGCGCGGACAGACATAGGCGGCTCGGCCTGGCAGCTTTTCGCGATAATCGATGACGAACCCGGTCGGACCGGCCACGACACGGATGACCTCGTCCTTCTTGAACACTCCCCGGCATCCGATGCAGGTCCGTTCCGGCTGCCGTTTCTGTTCTTTCACTGATCTACCGGCCTTCAGCTCTTGAGCATGGCCCGTGCAGCCAGCAGTATCTTCTGTGCGGTCTTTTCACCGATCCCGGGAACCGCCAGGATATCCTCGTCGGTCATTGCAGCGACCTTGGCCACCGTGTCATACCCGGCTTGTGCCAGCTGTTCTGCGGTCCTTTTGCCAACGCCTTCGATGCTCAATAATCCTGACCCAGGAGCCGGTTCTGCCGCAACCTCTGCCTCCAGGTTCTCTGCGGCCTCGGTTTCTTCAGCCATCTTGCGTGTTTCTTCAACGATGGCCGCCTCGATCTCCTGCTCGCGCTCTTTCTGGCGCTCCTGGTCATATTCTGATTCGCTCAGGATATCGATCTTCCAGCCCGTCAGCTTTGCGGCCAAACGGACATTCTGTCCCTTCTTGCCGATTGCAAGCGAAAGCTGGGAATCGGCGACCACAGCAAGAGCTGAGCGGTCCTCTTCGGTGACGCCCACTTTTTCTACCACGGCCGGGCTGAGCGCCTTGGCGATAAAGATACGCGGGTCAGCCGACCAGGGGATGATATCGATCTTTTCGCCGCGGAGCTCCCGGACGACCGCCTGTACCCTGGAGCCTTTCATGCCGACGCAGGCGCCGACGGGGTCGACCTGGGACTCTTTCGAAGCAACGGCGATCTTCGTACGGTCACCGGCCTCGCGCACGACACCCTTTACCTCGACGATGTTCTCGTAGATCTCGGGGACCTCCATCTCAAAGAGTCGGGACACAAAATCGGGATGGGCACGGGAAAGCACCACTTGCGGCCCCTTGGAGGTGTCGCGTACTTCCATGACATAGGCCCTGACGCGGTCGCCCCTGCGGTAGCTTTCACGCGGCACCTGTTCGCGTGCCGGGAGCACCGCTTCGGTCTTGCCGAGGTCGATGTAGTAGGCGCCTTTTTCGTGGCGCAGGACGATCCCGTTCACCAATTGTCCGATCTTGTCGTTGAACTCCTTCAGAATGACGTCGCGCTCTGCCTCTCGCACCTTCTGAACAATGACCTGGCGGGCGGTCTGCGCAGCGATCCTGCCGAAACCGTGGAACTCGATCTGCAGGGGCACTTCGCCGTCCAGTTGGGCATCAGCAAAGAGCGCCTGGGCATCTTCGAGCGTGATCTCCTCTTCAGGATTCACGACCTCGGCCACGACCTTCTTGTAGGCATACATGATGATATCGCCGCGTTTAGGGTCGATCTGAACGGCGATCCGCTGTGCGCCGTGTTTTTTCTTGGCAGCGCTCACCAGGGCGGACTCGACCGCCTCGATCACCATTTCCTTGGAGATGCCCTTTTCTTTGCTGATCTGGTCGATCACCTGAATTAATTCTTGACTCATGACTCCGTGGCCTCCTGAAAATATATGCAGTCCTTATCAGGCTTCTGTAAAACCGGGGCTGCATTATGTGCATCCTGCGGATGCGTAAGATAAGATCCTGAAGATCGATCTTTTACAGTTCTACTTCGAGGTTGGCTTTCGTGATCGTGCTCACGCCGAATTCCATGACCGTTCCTTCTTCGGTCTCTACCTTGACATTGCCCCCGTCGGAGAGCCCCAGGAGCTTGCCCCGAAAGACCTTTTGCCCATCGATGGGCTGATAGACCTTTATCTTGACGGTGCTGTTGGCAAACCGTGTAAAGTGCTCCGGTTTCGAAAGCGTGCGGTCCAGTCCGGGTGACGATACTTCGAGCTGGTAGGCATGCATGACGATATCTTCCACATCCAGGGCTGCGCTCAGGTCGCGGCTCACGGACTCGCAGTCACTGAGGGTGACTCCTGACTGCTCACGGTCGATATAGATCCTGAGCAGCCACTTCGGGCCCTGACGCTGGAATTCCAGGTCCCAGAGCGTCAGACCCAGGGAGGCCAGTATCGGGTCAAGGAGCTGTCGTATCTGATCAACGATGTCAGCCATTGCGTCCCCCAAATAAAAAGAGTGGGCAAAAGAAATGCCCACCCTTCAGGATGTTCCCCAGAGTGATAGCTTTATTTAACATACCGGCCCCGGGAATGCAAGAAAAAAATGCCGGGAACCCGTAATAGATCAGTCAACGGAGAATCGGACCTCGCTGACCTGCCCTTCTGCTGTCTCGGCTTTCAGCCTGAAGGAACCCGTCCGAATGCTCCAGTCGAGATAGTGTCGGTCACCGGTGCGGCCTACTTCAGTGCCGTTTAACGACCAGGTCACGACCGCCCCGGCAGGAGCACCGATGGCCTCAAAGCGAAGCGTTTGGTAAGGTGGTGCAAGATCGAGCGGTCTTTTGTACACCGAGCCCGACGCAGGCCTGACGATCTCAAAGAGTTCGCGACCAGCGTATTGCGAACGGTCTCTCGGTGCCATGGGACGGTTGGTCTGGCGCTGCCACGGCTCATAGGTGGGCGGCAGATCTTCGAACACACGGGACACATTGGCTCCCTCATGCTCCCCATCCCGGACCAGCAGGCGGCGATGAACATCACAGGGAGCAAGCCCGTTCTCCACAATATCAGCCCGCACAAAAAGTTCCTTCACTCCGTGCAAACAATCTGGCCCGCGTTTTTTACCCGACAACGCGCAGACCTCTACTTCGACCAGTCCCTTCGGCCGTTCAAAATCCTCCGGTTCGCTCCTGTCATACAGCATCAGCATGATCCGGCGAAAGAGCGGCCCTGCCCCGGTAACGCCGGCAACCTGTTGCATGGGCACACCGTCGAAGTTCCCGACCCAGACGCCGACCGTATAGTCCCTGGTATATCCGATGGTCCAATTGTCACGGTAATTGCGGGAAGTGCCGGTCTTGACCGCGCAGGAAAAAGGCATGCGGATCACGGACTCCGTCCCGAATTCGGTGGCGCGGGCATAGGGGTCCTTCAGGATATCCGTAATGAGATAGACCGCTTCGGGTGTAAAGATGCGTTTTTTGCCCTCCCGCCGACGCTTCAATGATCTACTCCATAACCGTTCCTGTACGGGCACGATCGACCCGCCTCGTGCAAGTATCATATATGCCCTGGTCAGCTCATAGAGCGTGACCTCACCGTCGCCCAGTGCAAGCCCAACGCCGTAATGTTCTGAATCAGCAGACAAGGACGTAAATCCTGCCTCGCGCAGCCTCAACAGGACCGCTTCAGGCCCCAGTTCAGCGGTCACGCGCACGGCCGGCACGTTCAAAGAATTGGCCAGCGCCTCCCGGAGCCGCACCGGGCCGTGAAATTGTTTGCTGTAGTTCTGGGGAGAGAAATCACCGATCGGCGTTGCATAATGGACCTCGAGGTCCTGCAGGAGCGTTGCCGGCGTCATGCCCTGTTCAAGCGCAAGCCCGTAGATGAACGGTTTCAGCGTTGAACCGGGCTGGCGTAAAGCCTGCACGCCGTCGTTCTGCCCTTCAGCGGCAGTATTATTGAAATCCGCTGAGCCTGCATAGGCAAGGACCTCGCCGTTCCGGTTATTAAGGACCAGCACCGCTGCATTGGATACAACACGGCCCTTGAGCTCGTACAGCACATCGCGTGCCTGTTGTTCAACGGAACGCTGAAGGCCGCTATCCAGGGTCGTTACGACCTGAGATTCCGTGACGGGAAGTGACAAAAGCAGTCGTTGAATAAAATGCGGCGCCAGCCGCGGCCGCTCAGGTTCCTGAACAACAATGTTCTCTGCCTGGGCCAGGTTCTTTTCCTCGTTCGTGATGGAGCGGAGGGCCATCATCCTTTCAAGAATAAAGGACTGCCTTGCCCGTACGAGCTCAATGTTCTTATAGGGATCAAGCTCCGATGGCGCATTCGGGATGGCGGCAAGAAGGGTTGCCTGGGCAAGCGACAGGTCGGAAGCGGGCTTCCGAAAATAGGCGCGGGAAGCGGATTCTATCCCGTAGAGATGGTTTCCGAAGGGCAGCCTGCTGAAATACTGTTCGAGTATCTCACTCTTCATCAGACCCGCTTCGAGACGATAGGCCAGTCGAACCTCCTGGAGCTTTTTCCAAAGAGTGCGGGGGCCGGGTTCGAGCATTTTGGCGAGCTGAAGCGTGATGGTCGAAGCCCCGGACCGGCGATGATGGGGAATTGCGTTATGAACGGCTGCCCGGGTCACTGCCTTCCAATCCACGCCGTCATGCTCGTAAAATCTGCGGTCCTCTGCAGCTATCAGGGCGTTTATGAAGTGTGGAGAGATGCTCTTGAGCGGAACCGGTAAGCTCCTGCCGTCACGGCAGCGCACTTCCTGGAGAAGGCTCCCGTGGCGGTCAGTTATTCTGAGTGAATGAAAGGGAGGGATGTCATAGCTATGGACAGGGTGATCGCGCGCCTCGGAACGTATGTTGCCGTAGAATGCAGCACCGCTCAAAAGGACCAGGAGGAGCAGTACGGCGAGAAAAGCGTAAAGGACCGTGCGCGGTTTAGGAGGGGTCATGATCTCGTGAGCATTGCATACACAAAAGAGTGATCTACCACTGAGGCGCGGAGACGCGGAGACAAGGAGAAATGCCATCGCGTTCAATATGGATATTCTCCGTATCCTCTGTGCCTCAGTAGTAAAATTGATTCGTGGCTATTCCATCTCCGGTGCAGAATCACTTTTTCGGAGGCCTGTCCCCCATCTTTGCAAGGCCGTACCATTCAAGAAATTTTGCTGCTGCCGGCGTGCCTTCTGCCGGCGCCCAGGCAGCCAGGTTATTTTCGGAGATCGGGCGGTAGGGCCCCTGTTTTACCTCGAACACGACGGTGCCGGTCTCAAGGGATGCTGGAGCATGCCAGGTGTTTCGGGGAAATTCCACCGCTGTTACCGGCCCACCTGCTTTCAGGACGGTCCGTTCAATGACCGTTCCCTGGTCATCGAATATATTGAGTGCCAGAGAACCCCGAAGGATCATCAATACTTCCCAGGTTTCCGGGTCCGCATGACGGTGCGGCCGCACGTAAGTTTCGGGCTCCATGGCAATGCATAAACGCTGAACAGTATCGTTCAGCTCGGGATGGAGGTTAAAATGCGCCCGCTGCCTTGGCGATGCTTTCGCTTGCATTATTAAAGAGTCCAGCAACGTGCTGTCGATCTGTTTCATAAGTACTCCTTCTCAAGAGATAGCAAGAATAGGTCCTTTATATCTGACCACGACGGGGGACGGAATAAAACCTTATGCCGACCTTTTTAAAGCATAAATCAGTGAATATCAGGGTCACCTGAACAGTTCTTCGACCAACCGAGCCTCTTTCACTTGACCATGTTTATAAACTATTCTCGACTGGTTTCACCTCGGGCTTCATTTCCGGCAGTTCTTCATAGACGGAATTCACCACCTTTGTCATCTCATCATCAGGAACCGGCAGGTAATATATCACCTCACCGGACTCCTGCATTTTTTTGAGATCGACGATCGCTCCCGGAGGGATATCATCCCCTCTTCCCAGCTTCCCCTGCACTGCATAAAGGACCCAGCGAGGGCCTTCAAGCGACAGCACCATATACGTGCAGTCCGATACTGCCAGGATAGAATGTGCCGCAAGATGACTCAGGGTCCCATAGCTCAGAACGATGCCGCCCCCCAGTTCATACCCGGCGGGCACTACCACTGCCTTGGAAAGTTCGTACACGCCATAGGCAGCTCCCCCTGCGGCAGAAGCAGCGGTGCCCCCGACCAATGTTGTTCCTGCTATAATATTTCCCAGAACGTGCGTCGCTGCATGCCCGGCTTCTCCTGCCACATAGACGACCCCACCGCTTGCCATTCCCGCTGCACCCACGGCAGTCCCGATCGTGCCGCCGCCCAGTGCGATGCCGGCGCTGGTGAGGGGTACGCCGATGTAATGGACGCTCTTTCCCGCAGCGAAACCTCCTCCCTTTACAATGACCTCTGCCGCCTGGCTCAGCCCAGCTTCGGTATATCCGGCCACACTTCCGGCGACAGCCGTCCCTCCTGCGGCAAGGTTCGAACCCGTGAAGTCGACCAGGCTCAAAACGCCTGCCACCGCTGCTGTGCCGGTGGGCGCTACCAGGTCATACCCCATGCGTGCGGTGTTCCAGGTCGCCTCTACGGCCAGTTTGGTCGTAGCCACCCCTTCGCGAACGACGACCATTGACGGGAAGGCAAGAAAATTAACACCGATATAGCCGACCGACGCTGTGGTCAGGCTTACGGCCGGTTCTATGGTCGCATCCCAGAGGATGCCCTGCAGTACCCAGCGCAGGGATTTCAGTACGGCAAAGCTCAGGCCCGTCGTGCTGTAAGACCCGTTCAGTTCCTTCCCTGCCTTGTCGAAGCTGTCCGCCACATTCGACGGGTAGTTCCTGACCGTGTTCGATATGAGGTTCACGGTCTTTTTCGACCGACCCTTCCGCTTTTCATTCTCGTCATTGACAATATCAGTAAGTTTCGCATCGGCAAGACTATCACCCATGTCGTGTGCCCGTTTTTTCAGCTTTGCCGGAACTGTGACATAGCCTTTTATAAAACTATCCTTGGCATAGGCAAGCGTTGACGAGCTGCGGGAAGCGCTTATAGAAGAAATATCCTTTGCTGCTGATTGAGCGCCCTGGGCCAGTGCCTTCCCCTGCTCCATTCCTTTATCACCGATAAGGCTCCCCATTTGCTGAGACCTGCCCGAGATCGATTCATCGATCTTTTCACCGCTCTTCCAGGTTGTTTTTGAGAGGTCCCATGACTTGCCGATGATATTCTTTCCGATTTCAGAGGAGCGGTAAACCAGCAGTGTTTTGGCGTCATGGGTATAGTTCTGTATCGCATCAGCTCCGGAATTGGAGGACACACTGATGTTCTTCGCCAGGCTGTAGGTCAGTTTCGTGCCTTCCGAGACGATATATACGGACTGCGCCGCATGTTCAACAGATGTCGAGAATGACTGGCTGGCGCGCATGCCCATGAGCTCGCCCACGAACTCGCGCGTACTTGGTCCTGCGGGAATGAGCGAGATCGACGTATTGGGAACCTGAAAGGCGCCGTTCTGATACAGCGATACGTGCCCTTCGTTGACCAGTTTTCGGGTATTTGCCAGCGGATCTGCTTTGGTTGTCGCACATCCGGTCAGGACCGCTCCCATCAGTACTGAACCCAAGAGGAACGAAAGAACGCCGCGATTATGGTTCACATTTCTCATGCTGCCCCCTTGCATCACATGGTATTTTTTCAAGCACCTCTCTTATGACCCCAATGTCCGTGGACAGGACATCGACCTTCACGCCGTCCATTTGCTGCAGTTGCTTCAGGTCGATGACCGTATTGACCGGGAGTTCACCAAGAGAATAGGTCCCGTTATCAGCATTGTCCCTGCTTTTCAGTTTTCCCGAGACAGCGGCAATGACCAGTCGGGGACCTTCCCACGCCAGGACCACAACATCGCCTGCGCCCAGGAGCGCATGGGTTGGAATGGCGGTCAAAGCATTATAGCCCAGCACGATCCCAGAAGCAGCCTGATTGATAACGACCCTGGTCGTACCTTTTATACTGTCATAGGCGAGGAAACCGACATATGCTGCGGAATCCACGGTCGTTGCCGCGGCCGCCTCCGTAACAGCGACTGCAGGGCCCGCAGTCGAGAACGCGACCTGGTTTATGGCGCCCAGGGTCCCGCCTGCAGTATAGGTGATGGGCACGGAAGTGAGAGACAGAAGGGACAACCCGCTCAGGAACCCGCCTTCCACCGTGGGTGACACGATCTTGACCCCTGTTTTCCCCACATAGTAGACCGTAAGTCCCACGGACTGCACGGTCCTGCCTGCCACGATCGAGGTTGCGCTGATCGGCAGGAAAACAGCATAGGTTGCCCCGGCTGTTGTGGTCTTCACGATCGTTTTGGAGGCCGGCGCAGCAAGTCCGTAGTAGAACGACTTCAGGTAGCCATAGAGGATGGGGCCAAGGGCCATCAGTGAATTATGTTGCTGTCCCGACCGGTCATATTCAATGCGGAACTCGCTGCCTGCCTTTTGGAAGGCCTGTTCCCAGTTCGCATCGATCCGGCCGGAAAAACGCCTGCGCGCTTCCACCGTAAGCTCCATGATGTTGCTGAAATCTCCCTTGAGCGTCCGGTAATAATCACCGGGCAGCGCGATGAGCTCCTGCCGTTCACTCTCCGTCCGCGAAGCGATGGAAAGGTTCCCCTGGACGAAGGAATGAAAGGCTTCTTTATACCGGTCCTGAGCATAGGAAAGTTCTGCCTTTGCGAGCGTTTGGGTAGATGCCAGGATGTCGCCGGACAAGATAGTGCCGGTTTTAACTACATCGGTCCCGGTCCTTACCGAATCCTGCAGCCCCTCTTTGACCGATCCTGCATATTCGGAAGAATGCTTTTTGTATCCGGCAAGGACCTGTTCGAGCGCGGTCCGGGAGGAAACAAAGGACCGTTCTTTTGCATAGTCCAGGGCTCTGCTGGTGGAAGTGGTCAGGAACCAGCCTTCGTTGTACAGCATCTTATGTCCGCGCAGATTGCCCATGGTCAAGGGAATGACGTCTTCGATGGACTGCGCCTCTCCAGCCTGCGCAGGCTGGTGCGGACGGTCTTCGGCATGGGCCGTTGGTCCGAGCAGTAGTAAAGCAACTGCTGGTGCAATGGAGGTGATGAAGCGTTTCAGTACGTGTAGGGTCATTGATGGGTTCTCCTGTTTTGTGGTGCCGCAAACGGTTTCGTTTAAACTTGCCGAAACAAAGCAGAGCACTTTCTCGCAAAGCACGCAAAGAGCGCAAAGGGAACATTGAGCCAAAATCTTTTCGGGTTGCAACCAAGAGCAAGTTTTGGCTTTGGGTGTTCTTGGCGTCCTTTGCGACCTTTGCGAGAGATACCTTTGTCGTTTCGATCTGAATAATTTAAGCTACGGCTCCGTAACACTGAACGTCCCCTCTGTTCCTCGGCCGAACTGCTCCGGTTCATACATCAGAGTTGCCGTTGTACCCGGGAGCTCAAAGACGCCCGGCGTGGTGGCACGCGCCATGTACTTATAGTGGTATACGCCTGCCGCTATCTCATCGGCAAAGAGTTTCACCCCGTCATCATGGCGTTCCACATGATTAAAGGGGTTGTAATTATATTTCCATCCATACTCGTTGCGTTCACTGCCTTGTTCTTCTTCGTCCGTCTCATATCGCTTTGAGGTGGTCTTGAGGCTGGTATCGATGGGTTCCAAACCTGCCGGCAGCGGGTCGTCGACCACAAAACGAAATCCAGCCTGGGGGACGATGATGGTCAGTTCCACAACTGCCACCTGTCCCAGCGGGATATCCCGTAACGCTTCCCGCTCGGAAGATGGTGCTTTAACCGCATCAAAGCGAGAGATCTTGCGTTCGACATAGAATCCTTCCTGCCGCGGCGGTTGCGGCCCGGCGAGCTTGTAAGAATAGCGCATCGTATAATAGAGAGTGCCTTTCCCTTTTTTCCGGACCAACAGGTCCGAGGTTCCCACGGGAAGCTCCTTTGCCTCGATAGTTCCTTCCACCAGTTTCGTATCATACCCTTTGCGAACAGCCTCCATGACCTTCTTCCCTGCAAGAAGCACCGTCGCAGTATAGTCAGGTTCAATGGCCTCTTTTTTCTTGAGCACCATGAGGAGCGCATCAAGGGCCGCCGCATTCTCGTAGGTGTAACGCCACCGTCCGTTCTTGCGCGCATTGAGGATGTAGCGCGCCATCTTTGCCACAAAAGGGTCATTCGGTTCCCTGCTCAGGAAAAGGTCGAGGGCCTGGCCCGTATTGATAACGGGAGAGGACATCCAGCTCCAGGACCCCGGCAGTTCGACACGGTCCTCCACATGGGCCGTTGCTGCGGTGATGAACAGGCCCTTCTTGATCTCGCTGAACAGGGTGGCAGACTGTTCCTTCCAGGCAGGCAGCTCCGACAAGAGCGCGTCAAGTCTGATATGCGTGTCAAAGGACAGTTCCTTTCGCCGCTTGTAGTAATCCTGATAGTAGGATTCATCTGACAGGCCCAGATGCCGCATGCCGGTCAAAATGTTGATCCGGTAATAAGCAATACATCTCCACGAGCAAAGACGCATATATGCGGGTACGTTCCTGAGTTTGTCCTTGAGATAGGCGCCGAGCCTCTCCTTCGCCTCCTTCGGGACATCGTAATGCAGTTCCTCGGCGCGGGAGAGGACCTTCGCTATATAGGGCGATATCCAGGGGTCCGACTCCCGGTCCGAGGACCAGTATTTGAACCCTCCGTCTGAGTTCTGGAGCGACAGCACCTTCGCAAGGTTCGCCTCGATCACCTCAGGGACCGGCTTCGAGGCACGAAGATCGAAGGAAAAAGTCTTCGAAAGTTCCTGCAGCTCCATAAGCGGCAAGAGCAGACTTGCGGTCTGTTCAAGGCAGCCATAGGGGTACTGGACCAGATACTGAGCACCTTCATCGAGCTGGGAAAGTGCCGTACTCGCCAGCGCCAGAGACAGGCCGCCAGTGTCAGCCCTTATTCCCCCGGAAGGAATGCTCAGTTTTTCAAGGTTCTCCGTCATTGTCTCACCGACCGCCACGGTGGTCTCGGTCGGCGGCAGGTCCTGGACCGTGAGCGTCACCTGGACGGCATCGTCGTAGGTCAGCGCTTTTCCGTTCTTGTCCTTCCCTTCGAAGTGAGCGCTGAACCTGAGGAGTGCGCTTCCTTTTGTCTTCGCTATGTACGGGAACAGGACCTTGTGCGTCTCGCCTGCTTTCAACTCAATTGATGAGGCAAGCTCATTTTCTGCGCCGGAGAAGGCGATAGCACCCCCCTTTTCCGGGAGCGCTGCCTTGATCGTCACCCTGCCGCTCTCGTCGCCAGAGACCTGAACGGTTGCCCCCGCCTTGAACGTATCGCCAAGTCGCGTGAACCGCGGCATTACCGGCCTCGTCACGAACGGCAGCGAAACGGTCACGCCGGCTTTTCCATCGCCGAAGCGATCGTCCTTGGTCACGGCGACTGCCATGACCCGCCATTGGGTCAGATTATCGGGCAGTTTGAACGATATCGTTGCCTTGCCCTCAGCAGTGGTAATAAGCGAGGGATTATAGTAGGCCAGGTTTTGGAAGAGCTGGCGCACCGAGACGCCCGGCGCCATCATATCCCCGCCGCCTCCGTCATTTCCCTTTTCCGAGAACTTCTGCTGATGCAAAAGGAACCGGCGGTTGTCGCTCATGCGCACAGACAGTCCGCGATGAGGATAGATGATCGAGACCAGGTCGGGCGGAGCATATCCCGTGAGCGCCAGGATCGACTCGTCAACGACCATGACCACGAGCTCGCCTGCCGCAGGTTTTCCTGCCTGGTCTTTGACCTGGAAATCCACCTTCAGCTCATCAGCCGGGCGGGCGGTCTTCTTGTCGGGAGCAACCAGCACCTGAAGCCGTTTCTCCTCGGTAGATACCGTAAAAGGGGCATAGCCGACCTTGAACTGATGATCATCATCAGGCTCCAGACCCGATGCCGTTGCGCCTTTTCGTACGAGTGCAACGCCGACATAGGCATTGGGGATCATTTCCCGGGTCACCGTGAACTCCACCATCACGGCACCGCCTTCTGCCAACTGTTGTTTTTTGACAAAGAACCTCTCGCGCTCCACCGTAAAGAGCATTTCAGCAGCGGGATAGGGCGATTTGATCAGTGCCCGCGCTGTCTCGCCCGGCGCATAGCGGTCCTTGTCGAGCAGTACCTCAACGCGGTCGTATTCCGTGCCTGACCAGCCCACCATCTCGTGGCCCGCTGCATAGAACGTAAGCCTTGCCTCGGTCCCCACGTTCTCCCGGCCTTTAAAACCGGCCTGCACGATGTAATAGCCTGCCGAAGGAGGGGTAATGGTGCATGATGCGAGCTTCGGTCCACTGAGGAGCTCACAGAAATCAACTTCTGTATCCACCATCTGGCTCTCGGTCGCTTCCTGGCCGGGCCGAATGACCCTGCGCACCGCGTGCCAGTCACGCTTGATCAATTTCATAAGCACGGGTGTTCCCGAAACAGCTTTGCCGTCTGCGTCAACGGCAACAGCAGCGACGGAAATCGGTTTTTTTGCTTCTCCGAACCAGTCGTTCATCTTCATCCCGAGCAATACCGGGTCAGGAAGCACCGTTGCCGCGGCGGATGCACCTACGGTCTGCTCGCTCGGGTCCTTGACCTCGATATCGAAGTTGTAGACCATGGGACGGGAAATGTCGCCTTTCGGCACTGCGATTGTGACCGTACCCTTGCCTTCCTGGTCCAGTACGATCGT
>JBGQDI010000004.1:0-28736 GCA_041495765.1 Nitrospirota bacterium | reverse complement strand
CCCACCGTTTCACCCTTACCCTTGCGGGCGGTCTTCTTTTCTGTGGCACTATCCATGGGGTCACCCCCTGTCCCGTTTCGGGACCGCCTTGCCCTGCGGAGCTCGGACTTTCCTCCCTCCGTTGCCGGAGAGCGATCACCTCACCCGCTCTGAATATAAAAACAGGAACTTATGAAACGACGACTTCCTTAAAGTACAAAATGCGGTTGCAGTTCGGGCAGGTGATGATGCTCTCATTCTTTTTGACGTTCACGTACACCTGGGGTGGAATGCTCATGTAACAGCCGGTGCAGGACTCACCGCGCGCCTCGGTAATGGCCACACCCGCCTTCGTGGCGAGCAGTTTTTGATACAGGGTGAGCACGACCGGCTGGACACGGGAGGCGACCTTCTGCCGTTCCTGCTCGACCCCCTTCAGCTCCTGCTCGATCCTCGCGACCTCTGCCTCGCCCTGCTTCTGCTCGGCCTGGATCGCAACTTCCTCTTCCTGCACCCGCTGTTCGGCCGTCGCGATCCCTGCGGTGGCGGTATCGATCTTGTCCATCAGAACCAGGATGTTGTCCTCAACGGCTTTGTTCTCCTGCTCAAAGGTCTCGATCTCTTTGAGCAGCGCCTGGTACTCCTTGTTGTTCTTGATCTCCGAGGTGCGGGCCTTGAGCTTCTCGACCTTTTCAACGCCCGCCTCCAGGTCCTTGTCCCGGTCCCGCTTGTTCTTCTGTGCCGTCAGGAGGCCTTCTTTTGCGGTCTCAAGATTGGCCTGATTGGCAGCACGCTTTTTTTCGAGCCCCGCAAGGACCTCGGGCAGGTGCTTTTTCTGATCAACGAGCGATCTGATCCTTCCATCGATTTCCTGCAGTTGCACAAGCATGTTGAGCTGTTCGTCCATTGCGCCTCCGAAAAATAAAAATGCGCCTCGCGGCGCATTCTGGTGATTGAGACCTACCGTGCGGTAAACAGGCAGATACCCGTGTTCAATGTCACTGTCGTTGAGGTCCCCTGCATCTGTTGTACATCCTTCCGTCAGAGAGTGGTGGGCCCACCAGGACTCGAACCTGGGACCAACCGGTTATGAGCCGGTAGCTCTACCAACTGAGCTATGGGCCCTGCTAATGCGTGAGCTCCGGAATGAACCATGTGACCTGCAGGCTGTGTCACAACGCGTGCATCTTGCCACAACGCCTGGAAAATGTCAAGGAAACGCCGGTGGAACGGCCCCTTATTCCATGAAGCTCTTGAGCTGCTTGCTTCTGCTGGGGTGGCGCAGTTTTCGGAGGGCTTTCGCCTCGATCTGCCGGATACGCTCGCGCGTCACGTCGAATTCCTGGCCGACCTCTTCAAGCGTATGGTCCGTCTGCTCGCCGATACCGAAGCGCCAGCGGAGCACTTTCTCTTCCCGTTCGGTCAGCGTGTTCAGCACCTTGCGGACCTGCTGGTGCAGGTTCTTCCGGATGGCTGATTCGAGCGGCGAGGCCACCTTCTTGTCCTCGATGAAATCGCCCAGATGGCTGTCCTCTTCCTCACCGATCGGCGTCTCGAGCGAGATGGGCTCCTTGGCGATCTTCATGATCTTGCGCACTTTTTCGACCGGCAATTTCATCGTGGCGGCGATCTCTTCCGTGGAAGGCTCGCGCCCGAGGTCCTGCACCAGTCCGCGTGAGGTGCGGATCAGCTTGTTCATGGTCTCGATCATGTGCACGGGGATGCGGATCGTCCGCGCCTGGTCCGCGATCGCCCGGGTGATGGCCTGGCGGATCCACCACGTGGCATAGGTGCTGAACTTGTACCCGCGCTGCCATTCGAACTTGTCGACCGCCTTCATGAGGCCGATGTTCCCTTCCTGGATCAGGTCCAGGAACTGGAGGCCCCGGTTGGTGTACTTTTTGGCGATCGAGACGACCAGCCGCAGGTTGGCCTCAACGAGCTCGCTCTTGGCGTACTTTGCGCGCTCTTCGGCACGCTCATAGGACCGCAGCGCTTTTTTCAGGTCCTCGGCCGGGACACCGCACTCGGTCTCGACCTTCTTGATGCGCTTCACGGCATTGCGATAGGTGCGCTCGACCGCGAGCAGCGCTTCCTGCCGCATCTCGAACCGCCGGGCTGCGTTCTTGAGCTCGCGCTCGCCCTGGCGCATCCGTTTAAAGGCATCCTTCAGGTCGGTCAGGGACCGGCCGGTCTTGCGTTCGAGCCCGTGGATCTCGCGCTCCGACTGCAGGACCTCGCTGACAAGCTCCCGGAGCTTCATGACGACCCGGTCCGTCTGGCGACAATGGATGTTCAGCGCCTCGAGCTTGTCGAAAAGAGCGTACCGCGTGGTCTGGATCTTTTCCCGCAGGTCCTTCTTCTTCGCCTCGGTGCAGCGGCTGCTGGCCACATGGTTCACGAGGGTATTGAGGTCCTTGCTGTGCCGGTCGATCTCGCCGATCAGCTTGAGCACCCGGGCGTGCACTTCTTCCTCGTTCTGGGTCTGGATGTCCTCCAGGTCGTCCTCACCGGCATGAACGACCTCGTGGATGCTGATCTTTCCCTTCCGCAGCTTGTCGCCCAGGTCGTGCACGTCCTGGAGCGAAAAAGGAAGGCTGTACAGGATCTGGGACGCTTCGCGCTTTCCTTCTTCGATCCGTTTCGCGATCGAGACCTCGCCTTCCTTGGACAGGAGGGGCACGGTGCCCATCTCCTTGAGGTACAGACGGACCGGGTCATCGGTCTTCCCCACGCCGACCTCGACCTCTTCCTCCTCGGCCTCTTCCTCGGCGGCATCGTCGAGGCTTGCCTCCTCGGCATCAGCGCCTTCTTCCAGCTCATCCTCGGCCGGCTGACGCGTCTTGCCGTCGTGCCGCGTATCGGTGATGTCGATGTCAAGCTCGCCATCGCCGAACAGCGAGATGATGCTGTCCAGTTGTTCCGTCGAGACATCTTCCGGCGGGATCGCGTCGCTGGCTTCCTCGTAAGGCATATAGCCCCGATCTGCGTTCGCTGCCGGCTTTTTCGTCTCCCCTGCCTTGCCCTTCTTTACCATATGCTGGTGCTCCTTTACGTGCTGCATCATCTCTTTATCGCCAATAGCGATAAAATTGGTTACTACTGTATACTCGTACCTGACTTGCCGGGAATTTTTCTTCCCGGTCTTCTGCTCAGTTCCTGCTGTTCTTCAATGAGTTGTTTTATCGTTGCGGCGTCGCCTCGTGCCTCTGCTTCCTGCATTGCTTTGATCAACAACTTCATCTTCTTTTCCGGGTCCTTCTGTTTGATCAATGCGACGCAGTCCCTGAAAGACTGTTCTATGTCGTCACGGGAAGACTTCTCCTGAAAGTCATAGGGAATCTCGAGCACGGAATAATATGATATCAGTTTCCGAAGTTCCTCATCTTCTTCTTGTAACAGAACAACCGCATCCAGCTTGCCGTGTTCAGATAGGACACTGAAAATACGTTCCGCCGCGCGCTGGAAGAGCGGCTCCGTGAAATCCTGCGGCTGGAGTCGGTCCTTTGCTTCCTTCGCAATCTCTTCGTCCCTGAGGATAAGATGGATCAGCATCTCCTCTGCTTGCGGTCGCCGCACACGAGCCGTGGCCGCGGGAACCGCACCAGCCTGCACATGAGGATGCTTTGCCGCCTGCTTCTGCATCTCCTCCAGGAGAGCGGTTTCATCCAACTCGAGGGTCTCCGCCGTCTTCTTAATGTAATGATTGCGCTCGATGACGCTCGGCAACCGGGAGATATACGAGAGCATCTCTTCCGCTTTTTCTCTTTTCTCATCGATGCCGCTGCTGGGGCTGTTCTTCACCACCTGCTCGATCACGAAATCCATGAACTTGGACGATTCGCGAAGCCGGGCGGCAAAGGCCTCCTGCCCCTGCTTCTGCAGGAACGTATCCGGGTCGTCGCCGCCCGGCAGGGACACCACGTTCACTTTCATGCTGCTCGAAACAAAAAGATCGAAACCCCGGAGCGAGGCCTTTACGCCGGCCGGATCGGGGTCGAAGATCAATACGAGCTTGTCGGCGAACCTCCGCATCAGGCGAAGATGCCCGTCGGTCAATGCCGTCCCGAGCGTTGCCACTGCGTTCCTGATGCCGTACTGGTGACAGGCGATCGCATCAAGGTAGCCTTCGACGATGATGAAATATCCCTGTTTGCGGCCGTGGTCCTTGGCCATATCCAATCCGTACAGGACATGGCTCTTGCTGTACAGCGCGGTTTCCGACGAGTTCAGGTACTTGGGCAGGGAATCGTCCATCACCCTGCCGCCGAAGGCGATCACCTGGCCGGTCATGTCGCGGATCGGGAAGATAAGCCTGCCGCGGAACCGGTCGTAGTATCCTTCTCCCTCGCTCCGCTTCACCACCAGCCCGGCCCGTTCCATCTGGGCAGGCGTATAGTTCTGCTGCTTCAGGTGCTTCAGCAGGCCGTCCCATTCGGGCCGTACGTAGCCGAGCCCGAACTCCCGGACGATCGCATCGCTGACGCCGCGCTTCCTGAGATACTCCCGCGCGCCGCTCCCGGCAGGGCCTGCCAGCTCTTTTTTGAAGTACTCGGACGCCTCGGCCACGATCGTGAGCAGCGTCTTTTTCTCGTCCTCGGTCCTTTTATCCTGCCGGTGGTCCCGCGTATCCTGCGGCAGGGTGATGCCTGCGCGCGCCGCCAGGGTCTTGACCGCTTCGGGAAAATTCAGCCCTTCCTGCAGTTCCACGAACTTGAACACGTCACCGCCCACGCCGCAGCCGAAACAGTGAAAGATCTGTTTTTCCGTGTTCACGTTGAACGACGGGGTCTTTTCCGAATGAAAGGGACAGAGGCCCAGCCAGTTCTTGCCCGTCTTCTTGAGCGCGACGTATCCTGAAATCAGGTCGTAGACATTGATACTGTCCCGTACCCGCCGTATGACATCCTCGGAATACATCTTATTTCTTCAGCTCCACGACAGTGACTCCGGCGCCGCCTTCAGCAGGCTCGCCCGTCCGCGTTGCCGCAACCAGCGGGTGATGCTTCAGATAGCCGGTCAAAGCCGTCTTGAGCGCCCCGGTGCCCAGTCCATGGATGATCGTGACCACGGACAGGCCGGTAAGCCCCACACGGTCGAGGTATCGATCTACCTCGGCAAGCGACTCCTCTACGCGAAGTCCGAGAAGGTTCAACCGGTCCGGCGCCTGTTCCTGCTCGTGCAGGTCGGCACTCCATCCTGGTGCCGCGGTTTTTCGTAACTGTCCCTTCTCGCCGGGCACGGCCTCTTCCGCCGCGATCTTCACCGTCTTTCCGTCGAGTTCGATCTCCAGTACGCCGTGCTGCAACGAGAGGACCGTGCCGCTCCTGGCAAGGCGGGGAACTCTGACCTGGTCGCCCGCATGCAGGTCCGCTCTGCCGCCGGACGGTACCCGTCCTCGCTCAACCGGCTCCGGCTCAAGCGTTCGCACAAGGGACTCGATGTCCGAGCGGACGCTCTTGATCACGGACGGTTCCAGAACCTGCACCGATGAAAACTCCCTGAGCTTCTGCCGCAACTGGGCAAGGACTTCGCGGGCGTCCCGGTGCGCCCGGCCCCTGACCTCGACGGCCTCGTTCTTTGCTGTCTGCAGTGCTGCCTCGGCCTCACCTTGCTGCCGCCGGACCAATGCAACGCCGGTGGCAAGTACTTCCCGTTCTTTCGCAAGCTGCTGCGCGTCCTGCTCCACCTGGCGCAAAAGCGTTTCGAGCCTGACCTCGTCATCACTGAGACGGGCTCGGGCACGCTTGATCACGGCATCCGGGATCCCGAGGCGGGCCGCCATGTCCAGTCCGTAGCTTCTGCCCGGCCGGCCCGGAGTCAGGCGATACGTGGGCTGCAAGGTCTCCGGATCGAACTCCATGGCCGCATTGACCGCACCGCCGGTCTCTGCTCCAAAAAGCTTCAGGGCATTCTGGTGCGTCGTGATCATGGTGACGCATCCCCGTTCGATCAGGTTTTCGAGCACTGCCGCACCGAGACCCGCTCCCTCTGCCGGATCGGTACCGGAACCGAGCTCATCAAGAAGCACCAGGGAGTGCTCGTCTGCCAGCCGGAGGATCTCTGCGATCTGGCTGACGTGCGACGAAAAAGTGCTCAGGTTCTGCTCCAGGCTCTGCTCGTCGCCGATATCGGCAAAGAACGAACCGAAGCAGGGAAGCTCACTTCCCGCTGCCGCCGTAACGGGCATTCCTGCCTGCGCCATGAGGCAAAGGACACCAACGGTCTTCAGGACCGCCGTCTTGCCGCCGGCGTTCGGTCCGCTCAGGATAAGGACCCGGGCGTCCCTGCCTATCACAATATCGTTCGGCTGTATCCGGTCCGCACGACCCCCGGCCTTTGCTTTCCACACCAGCAGCGGATGCCGAGCGGAACGGAACCGGACCTCACCCTGCTGCGACACCACCGGCACCGCAGCGCCGTATTCGATGCCAAAGCGGGCGCGGGCAGCGATCGCATCGATCGCCGCGAGTACGCCGATCATGACCTCGATCCGTTCAACCTCCTGCGCAAGCATGCCCGTGAGTTCCCGCAGGATTCGTTCCACCTCATCGCGTTCTTCCATGCGAAGTTCGGCGAGGCGGTTGTTCTGCTCCAGTACTTCGAGCGGTTCGACGAAAAGCGTGGACCGCGAACCCGATTGTCCGTGCACCACACCCCTGATGTTCTGCCGGAAGTTCGGTTTGAGCGGGAGCACGTAGCGGTCGTCCCGCATGGTGATCACCTGCTCCTGCACGACCTTCTGCAGGGCCCCGTCCTGCAGAATGCCGGACAAACGACCCAGGATATCGTCGCGCATCCGGCTGATCTGCTTCCGTACCCTGCGGAGCGCCGGGCTGGCCGAATCTTTGATCTCCGCCTTCTCATCAATGGCGGTGCCGATCGCCTCTTCCATCTGCGGCAGCGGCTGGATGACCGCAGCGCGGGTACGGAGGAGCGGAAAACCCTCTCGCGGCAATGTGCCCTTATTCCCGATCCGGTCGAAAAAACCTTTGATCCGCCTGCCGGCTCCGAGCGTTCCTGCGATCTCCAGCAGTTCCTGCGGTGACAGCATCGTGCCGTTCATCCGAAGCTTTGCGACCGATGGACCGATGTTCATGATCCCGTCAAGCGGCAGGTTCTCACCGCTCATGAACAATGAGATGCTTTCCTGCGTTTCCTGAAGCAGTTCCGCCACAACGACCGGCGACAGCGCGGGAAGCAGTTCTAAGACCGAGGCCCGCCCCGGCTCCGATGCGGCAAATCCGGCCACCAGGCTCCGCACTTTGTCATACTCCAGGACCTTCAGGGTATGTTCATTCATAGACCGTGGCGGAGCGCGCGAGCGGTCACGCTGCCCGCGTGACCCGTTTGAACCCTGAGCACTCCATGATCTGCAGCGGCGCGCTGGCCTCGAGTTTGTCGAGCAGCAGGTTCAGGCCAAGGGTATCGCTCGCGATGTGTCCTGCGATGACCACATGGAGATGATGTTTCTCCGCTTCCTTCCGGTGGTCCTCCGGCAGATGCATCGCGACAAGGGTCCCGACGCCGGACTGCACAAGTTTTTCGAGGGTCTCTTTCGAGCCTGAGGTCCCTCCGGTCATTTTCACAAAGATCTTGCCTGCGCGCTGCTCCTCTGAACCGACCAGGATGCGAGGGCCGGCATTGTTCCTTCCGGCCTCCTGGTATTCGGGGATGCTCTTTAAGAGCTTCAGTATGTCCTTTAACCGCTGCGGTGATGTGCGGTCGAAGAGTTGTTGCAGATGACTTGACACCTGGTTGTCAGCCGGCGTATGGATGCAGCAATAGGAAATTCCGAGCAGGCGTGCTGCATCGACTGGTCGGGTGTGGTTCACCGGCGACAGGCTCCGCTCGACCTCTTTGATTCTGCTGCTCAGCTGTTCTTCGGCAACATTGATCGGCACACCGAAACGGTTCAGGATATCGGCCTGCATCTTCATGACTTCATAGAAATTGGCATAGGCGCGGCCTTCGGGATGATGGGCGAGGACGAGATCGATCCCGGCGCCCCTCTCGTTCAGCCGGTCGGCGAGCAGCAACTCAGGTGATTCGATGTCGATCCCGACCAGGACCTTCCGTACCGGCTGGTCCGGACTGCCATGCAGGATCCTGCTATCGGCATAGGGATTGGTCAGCTGATCAGGATCAAAGGAGGCCTGCTCGTCAGGTTTCAGCTCGTCAAAAGAGGCCCGCTTCTCCTGCAGTTCCTGCTCAACAGCCGCCCTGCCTCGCGGGTCGGCATTTATGCCGTGCTGGATCGCACTATGGAACAGTTCCTGAAGCGTCACTGCGGGACTCCTAAAAAAAATCAGGGGGCCTGGTCCTTATGGCCCCCTGTTCAGCCTTATCGTAGAATGCAGCTCGCTCCGGCAAGCAGGCCTTTAACCCAGCGCACTTTTTACCAGCTCGCTCACCAGTTTCCCGTCAGCGCGGCCGCCTACCATGGGGATCAGTACCTTCATGACCTTGCCCATATCTTTGCTGCCCTGGGCGCCCGACTGGGTGATCGCCTCACGGACAAGAGGCTCCAGTTCTTCGCGCGACAGCTGCTGAGGCAGATAGACCTCAAGGAACCCGATCTCTGCAGACTCCTTGTCAACCAGGTCCTGCCGCCCGCCCTTGGTGAATTGCTCGACCGAGTCTCTCCGCTGTTTGATCAGCGAGCGAACGGCTTCAAGCACTTCATCTTCGGTCAGCGGTCCCCGCTTGTCGATCTGCCTGTTCTTCAGGGCAGCGCTCAACATGCGAAGCGTTGAGACCTTTTCCTTTGCTCCTGCTTTGAGGGCACCTTTTGTGTCTGCGTCGATCTGCTCCCGTAAACCCATCCGGCCCCCTCCGTGCATTTCCTTAATTTTAGCATGAGCAACAAGAGCTGCTCCCTGCGTTATTAACCTTGTCTGGAGATACGCGCTGTCTTAGCCGCCTTCTTGCGTGCTGCCAGCGCTTTTTTCTTCTTTTTTACACTGGGCTTTTCGTAATGCTCTCTTTTCTTGACCTCGGAAAGAACACCTTCTTTTTCGATGTTCTTCTTGAACCTTCGCAAAGCTACCTCAAAAGGTTCATTGTCCCGTAATCGTATGCTCGGCACCCTACCTACACCCCCCTCCCAAACACAACTTATTGATTTAACGATGATTTATAAGTTTAGTCGCGAAGACAGATCAGCAGATAATTTCCTAAAACAGCTAAACCGCTCATCAAAAAGGTGAGGAGCGGCATAATCAGAAAAAATAACAAGTCCATTGATGAATGTCAAGAGAAATTTTCTTTAATTTCGATACTTTGTCGGCTCTCCTTTTTGGATCGGATCAAAAAAATACTCAGCTCCGATAGGCAGCGTTGATCTTAATGTACTCGTTCGAAAGGTCACACGTCCATATGGTCGCATCGGCCTTGCCCTTGTGCAGGTCGATGGTTATCTGCACCTCTCGCTGCTTCAGCGCAAGCGCGGCCTCGCGGTCAGCAGCCTTGCCCTGCCCCAGCCCCTTTTCAACGAGCTTTGCCTTCCCGATGGAGATATCGGTGCGGCTTTCATCCATGTCCACACCGGAGTAGCCCAGGGCAGCCATGATCCTGCCCCAGTTCGCGTCTTCCCCAAAGAGAGCGGTCTTGACAAGGCTTGATTTCGCCACGGTAACAGCAGCGCGCTTTGCCTCAGCCGGGTTCTTCGCCCCGCGCACCACGATCTCGACGAACTTGGTCGCGCCTTCGCCGTCGCGGACCACTTGCCGCGCAAGCGATCTCGTCACCGCATCAAGGCAGGCCTGGAACTTTTTGTGTTCCTTGGTACCTGCGGCGATCCGTTTGTTCTCGGCTGCACCATTTGCCAGACAGAGGATCATATCGTTGGTGCTCGTGTCACCATCGACGGTAATGCTGTTGAACGACGTTTCCACCGAGGCCAGCAGGCACTTCTTGAGCAGGGGCGAAGCAACGTTCGCGTCCGTCATGATGAAACAGAGCATCGTTGCCATATCGGGGTGGATCATGCCCGAGCCTTTTGCAATGCCGGCCACCGTGATGGTTTTGCCGCCGATCTCTTCCTGCACGATCGAGAGCTTGGGATAGAGGTCAGTGGTCATGATCGCCTCTGCAGCCTGCTCCCATCCCGCGGGAGAGAGCAGCCCTGCAGCGGTGACAATGCCGGTCTCAAGCTTCTGCATCGGCAGGAACTCACCGATCACGCCGGTGGATGCGACATATACCTGGTCAGGCTTGACGCCAAGTTCCCTTGCAGCGAGGTCGGCCGTGGCGCGCGCGTCAGCCAATCCCTGTTTCCCGGTGCAGGCATTGGCACAGCCGCTATTGGCCACAATGATCCTGCCCTTGCCCAATTTTGCCTTCGTGGCATCAAGCAGTACGCAGGCTGCTTTTACACGGTTCTTTGTGAAGACCCCGGCCATGGCTGCATCACGGTCGGAATAGATGAGCGCAAGGTCTTTTTTGTCGGTCTTCTTGATGCCACAGTGGATGCCCCAAGCCTTAAAGCCGGGAATGGAAAAGCTTTTCGTATCCAGAATCCTCATTGTTCTACCCCTGTCAGAAGAATAGGCGGTCCTGTCTGCATTTACGGAAAAAGGCCGGCGTTCGCGAGGCCTGTTGTTTCTTCGAAGGCCATCATCAGGTTCATGTTCTGTACGGCCTGGCCCGCTGCCCCCTTGACGAGGTTGTCGATGGCCGAGACCACGACTGCGCGCCCCGTGCGGGGGTCGGCAGTGACGCCGATATCGCAAAAATTCGAGCCTCGTACGTTCCGTACGTTCGGGGACTGCCCCAGCGGCAGCACGCGGACAAAGGGCTCGTGCTTGTAGAATTCTTCATAGCGCGCATGAAGAGCCGTCGTGTCCGTGTTTTCCGTCAACCGTGCATAGATGGTCGTCAGGATCCCCCGATTCATCGGGATAAGGTGCGGCGTGAACGATACCGTTACCGGTTTTCCCGCAAGTACGCTCAGCTCCTGCTCGATCTCCGGCGTATGCCGGTGGGTGCCTATCTTGTATGCCATCAGTCCTTCGTTCGCTTCGGGATAATGATAGGCGAGCGCCGGACTTCGTCCGGCACCGGTGACCCCGGACTTTGAATCGATGATGATGCTCGCCGGGTCCGCTATCGCCATGTCCTGTTTAATGAGCGGTGCCAGTCCCAGGATGGCACTGGTGGGATAACATCCCGGATTAGCGATCAGCGCCGCTTTTTTGATCTGCTCCCGCCGCAGCTCCGGCAATCCGTAGACCGCCTGTTTCAGCAGCTCCGGGTATTGGTGTCGGTGTTCATACCACTGCTCATACACCGCCGGATCGGCGATCCGGTAATCCGCGGAAAGATCGATGACCTTTGTGCCGAGTGCCCGAAATCTGTTCGCCGCATCCTGGGCCGTCACATGCGGAAGGGCGAGGAACACCAGATCTGCCTTTTTCGCGATAATTACCGGGTCCAGGGGCTCACAGACGAGCCGGGTCAGGCTGGCCAAATGGGGGAACAATGTGGTGATCGGCTGACCTGCGGACCGTTCAGAGGTAATGGCGCTGACCGTCACGTTCGGATGATTGAGCAGGAGCCGCATGAGCTCCCCGCCCGTATATCCGCTCGAGCCGACGATCGCCACATTCAGTTTTTCTTTACCCATGAGCACCTGACCTGAGGCCCGGAGTTCCCACCGGGCAAAATAAAAGGGAAGGCATCTCTACCTTCCCTTGCATCGAAACAGGATATGCAACATAGACAGCAGTAGGTATCTGATCCCTTATCTCTTCGAGAACTGGAACCGTGCCCGTGCGCCCTTTTGACCGTATTTTTTGCGCTCTTTCGATCTCGGGTCGCGGGTCAGGAGGCCTTCCTTGCGCAGCTTGCCTCTCGACTCTTCGTCGATCGTGAGCAGCGCCTTGGAGATGCCGTGCCTGATGGCGCCGGCCTGTCCGGAATTGCCGCCGCCAAGCACGCTCACGAGCACATCGTACTTGTCGATCGTGCCGGTCACTTCGAAAGGCTGGCGAATAATCATTTTAAGAACGTCCCGGCCAAAATACTGGTCAATGGACTTCTCATTGATGGTTATCTTGCCGTTGCCGGGCATCATCCACACCCGGGCGATTGAATTTTTCCGTTTTCCTGTCGCGTAAAATCTCGATACTGTCGCAGCTGCCATCAAACTTCCTCCTCAATGATACCGCGTACTTCTATGCGTCAATCGTCATCGCTGCCGGCTGCTGCGCATCGTGCGGATGGGTTTCACCGGCATACACTTTCAGCTTGGTCATCATCTGCTTGCCCAACTGTGTCTTGGGCAGCATGCCCTCGACGGCCTTGGTGATCACATCTTCGGGCTTCGTCTTCAGAAGCGTTCCGGCATTAATGGACTTCAGTCCGCCCGGAAATCCCGAGTGATGGTAATACATCTTTTGGTCAAGCTTCCTGCCGGTCAGATGCACCTTGTCAGCGTTCACGACGATCACGAAATCGCCAGTGTCAACATGCTTGGTATAGATCGGCTTGGTTTTGCCTTTCAATACCGAAGCAATTACGGTGGCCAGCCTGCCAAGGGTCTTGCCTTTCGCATCAACGACAAACCATTTTCTGACGACATCTTCTTTTTTTGCTGAGTACGTACCCATAATTCCCGCCTTGCTTGTTCAGGTGTAGTTTTTTTAAGAATTGCGAATATAAACAAATTCACCAGGTTTGTCAAGCATTTTATATTGACCAACGTAGAGATTAAGGACCGAACCGATGCCCGATAGTTAATATTTCAATAAATCAACAACATATGTATTTCCTGCCGATAAACCAACATTACTTTCGCTGACTAAAAACAGCACGGTGGCATATCACGTTCTTCTATTTCCGGCGTCTTTAGATCTGTAGCCGGAACATCGGTTAGTTCGGTTGTCCGCCTCCTGCCCCAGGCTTCTCGAGGGGCCCTCAAATTTTTCTTGTATTGCTGGCGAACCTATGCTATTTTATGGGTCGCCCTTTTAGGGCATATTCTAAATTCGCACGCGCCAGGACCTGCAGGCAGATGTCCCGACACCCGGTGTCGGGTCTGCCCGGGGATGATCGGCGCGGAGGCAAAACAGGAGGAGCACAATGTCAGCGATCACCATGAAGGAGTTGTTGGAAGCAGGGGTACATTTCGGCCATCAGGCCAAGCGGTGGAACCCTAAGATGAAGAAGTATATATTCGGCGAGCGTAACGGGATCTATATCATCGATCTCCAGAAAACGCTCAAGTTGTTCAAGGAAGCGCATGATTTCGTGCGCACCGCCGCCTCCCAGGGGAAGGATGTCCTCTTCGTGGGAACGAAGAAGCAGGCCCAGGATGCCATCACCGAAGAAGCAAAGCGTTGCGGCATGTACTATATCTCCAGCCGCTGGCTCGGAGGCATGCTGACGAACTTTCAGACCATCAAGAAGAGCATTGACCGCCTCAAGAAGATCGAGAAGATGAAAGAGGACGGCACCTACGACAAGCTGACCAAGAAAGAGGTCGCCGGCCTTGAAAAGGAACGCATCAAGATGGAAAAGATCCTGTCGGGCATCAAGACCATGCCGGACATTCCATCCGTGATCTTCATCATTGACCCCCGCAAAGAGGCGATCGCCGTTCACGAGGCGAACAAGCTTGGCATTACGGTCGTTGCCGTCGTGGACACGAACTGCGATCCCGATAATATCGACTATGTCATTCCAGGCAACGACGATGCCATCCGTGCCATCCGCCTCATGGCCTCAAAGATAGCCGATGCCGTGATCGAGGGCAGGCAGGCGATCGCCAAGGAAGCCGGTCAGGCAATGGAAGCCGCAAAGGCTGCCGGTGTTACCCAGGCAGAGGGAATGCCTGATACCGCCGCAGCTGCCGAGCCGGATATCGAGGAGTAGCATCACCGCTTAAAGACCACCAGACAACAAAGATAAAAGATACGGCAGAAGGGAGTTTTTCAGCATGGCCACAATATCAGCAAGTGCAGTCAAGGATCTGAGAGAAAAGACCGGGGTCGGCATGATGGATGCCAAGAAGGCCCTTGAAGAAGCTGGCGGCGAATTTGAGAAGGCCGTCGATATCTTGAGGAAAAAAGGACTGTCTGCAGCTGCAAAGAAAGCTGACCGTGTAGCATCCGAGGGCATGATCGCGTTCAACAGTTCCGGCAAGATCGGCGTGCTCGCCGAGATCAACAGTGAAACAGATTTCGTTTCCAAGAACATCGAGTTCCAGGAGTTCGCCAAGACAGTGGCCGAACTGGTGTCAGCGAAGAATCCCGCAGACGTTGCGGCTCTTTCGCAGTTGATGCTGGGCAGCGAGACCGTCGAGTCCAGGCGCCAGACCCTGGTGCAGAAGATCGGCGAGAACATCGCGATCCGCCGGTTCGAGCGGTTTGAGACCGACGGCTCGATCGCGCTCTATTTGCATGGCAATCGCATCGGCGTCATGGTGGATTTCGCCGGTGGCGACGAGCAGCTCGGCAAAGACATCGCCATGCATATTGCCGCTGCAAACCCGCAGCACCTTTCGCGCGAAACCGTTCCTGCTGAGATCGTCGCCCGCGAGCGGGCGGTTTACGAAGGCCAGGCCAAGGAATCGGGTAAACCGGCAGCTGTCCTCGGCAGGATCATCGACGGCAAGATGGAGAAGTTCTATTCCGATTTCTGCCTCATGGAACAGGTATATATTAAAGATCCTGACGGCAAGCTCAAGGTCAAGGACCTTTTGAAAAAGGCGACCGGGAACGCTGCGGTCCGCCGATTTGTCCGGTACCAGCTCGGCGAAGGGATCGAAAAGAAGAGAGCCAATTTCGCCGAGGAAGTTGCCGCACAACTGAAGTAACCCACCGGAGTTCCGGACAGCAACGCATCAGAACACGGGACCGGCAAAAATGCCGGTCCCGTAACAGTATTTATTTGATTTTGACCTGGATCAACGGATAACTGACTATGGCGAAATCCCCCTATAAACGGATCATGTTGAAGCTCTCGGGCGAAGCTCTGATGGGCGACCAGCAGTACGGCATCGACCTTGCCGTCCTGGACAAGATCGCCTCCGAGATCAAGGAGATCTACGGCCTCGGTATCGAGATCGCGGTCGTGATCGGCGGCGGGAACATCTTCCGGGGCTTGGCGGCCTCGGCCAAGGGCATGGAGCGGGCAAGCGCCGATTACATGGGCATGCTCGCCACGGTGCTGAACGCCCTTGCCCTGCAGAACGCACTCGAGAACATCGGGGTCGTCACCCGCGTGCAGTCCGCCATCGAGATGCGTGAACTTGCGGAACCCTACATTCGCCGGAAGGCTGTGCGGCACCTTGAGAAGAAGCGGGTGGTCATCTTCGCGGCCGGTACGGGCAACCCTTATTTTACCACGGATACCGCCGCCGCTCTCCGCGCCATGGAGATCGGTGCGGAAGTCATCATGAAAGCGACCAAGGTCGACGGGGTTTACAGCGCCGACCCGGTTAAAGACCCTGCGGCAACGAAGTACGACAGGCTCACCTATATTGAAGTGCTCCAGAAGGACCTTCGGGTCATGGATGCGACAGCTATCTCTCTCTGTATGGACAACAATCTGCCGATTATCGTGTTCGACCTGAACACCGCAGGGAACATCAACCGCATCGTCAGGGGTGAATCCGTGGGGACGCTGGTCGCAGGGAGGCAATAATGCTGAGTGAACAGAAAAAAAAGGCCGAGGAGAAGAGGGGCAAAGCCCTCGATACCCTCAGAAAAGAGTTCACTTCGCTGCGTACCGGGAGGGCGTCGCTCGGCATGCTTGACGGCATCACGGTCGACTACTATGGCACACCGACGCAGCTCAGCCAGGTCGCCAATCTTGCAGTGCCCGATGCGCGCCAGATCACGATCCAGCCCTGGGAGGCAAAGATGCTGGGCGAGATCGAAAAGGCCATTCTCAAATCAGATGTGGGGCTTACGCCGAACAACGACGGCAAGATCATCCGCCTCAGCATTCCGCCACTGACCGAGGAACGAAGACACCAGATCGTGAAGCACGCCAGGAAGCTCGCCGAGGACGCCCGCGTCGCTACCAGAAACATCCGCCGGGACATCAACGACGAGATCAAGAAGAAGAGCAAAGACAAGGATGTCCACGTTTCTGAGGACGATGTAAAAAAATTGCAGGACGAGATCCAGAAGACCACCGATAGTTATATCAAGAAGATCGATGAAGTGCTGACACAGAAGGAAAAAGAGATCATGACCGTGTGATCGTCGAATTGGACATTATTGTGGATCACGAACGCCTGACCGTTTTTATAACGGCCAGGCGTTTTCTGTTTAGAAACAGTTCACCGGCCATCTGCTCATGCGGAACATACTTTTCAGGCACTGTCGCAGATTCTGCATGACCGCCTCGGTTTTCCAACAACGCCCGCGTTTCTTTCGCGGACTCCCCATATCACCGTGAAGGAGAATTCATTCCGGTCTGTTTTCCTCAGCTTTTCTTTCATTAGCAAACAGCCATATGATTATTAAGAAATTTTATAAAGCAATCCCGGGTTTTTTCTTGACAATAAACAGGGCTTCCTGTAAATTTTTCGAGCATAAGACTCGTATCGAAGGAGTGTGTCATGAAGGAAGGTCCGCTGCTTTTACCTGAAATACACGGTATACCCGAGCAGGTCACGTACACATGGCTTGCCATGGCGATCCTGATCGGCCTGGCACTGGTGGCCCGTTTTTCACTCAAGAAAACGGCGCCCACGGGCGTGCAAAACCTTCTGGAAACGGTCGTCAGCGCTCTCAGCAACTCTATTGAGGAGCTCATGGGACCTGAAGGTAAACATTATTTATCGCTGATCGGGACCTTGTTCCTTTTTATCCTCGTCTGCAACCTTCAGGGTCTCGTACCGGGATTTGATTCACCGACAGCAAACATCAACACGACCCTTTCGCTGGCACTCGTGGCATTCTCGGCAACTCACTATATCGGTCTGAAACGCCACGGCATAGGGTATATCAAACACTTCATGGGACCCATGTGGGGCCTCGCGCCGCTCATGCTCCCTATCGAGCTCATCAGCCATTTAGCACGCATCATGTCGCTCACCTTTCGTCTTTTCGGCAACATGGTGGCCAAACACAAACTACTCCTGGTGCTGGCCCTCCTGATGCCCTTCGGAGCTCCGATTCCGATCCTCGGGCTCGGTCTTCTGGTGTCCTTCGTGCAAGCGTACGTGTTTACGCTCTTGACCATGCTGTATCTGTCGGGTTCGATCGAAGCAGCGCACTTGGGCGGAGACCACCATTAAGAATTCATAACCCCGGAGAAGGCGTTCCCAGAAGGGATTCTTCGGGTGGTTTCACTCCGGTCATATCCGGGTAGATGCATCCAATTCATTAAGAAAGGAGAAGAATCAATGAAGAAAGCTACAGCAATCATGTTACTGGTGTTCGGTCTGATGCTCATCGCCACAGCAGCATTTGCGGAGGCAACGGCAGCAACTCCTGATGCAGCCAAGTTCGCGTTCTTCGGCACCGTTGCAGCAGCATCCGCGATCGGCATCGGGATCGCAGCGCTCGGCACCGGCATCGGCATGGGCCTCAGCGTCGGCCGCGCGGTGGAAGGTATCGCCCGCAACCCCGAAGCATCGGGCAAGATCATGACCACCATGATCGTCGGTCTGGCTCTGATCGAGTCGCTCGCGATCTACACCCTGGTCGTGGTGCTCATCCTGCTCTACGCAAAGCCGTTCGGCGTATAAGCTAACGGAGATACAAAAAGTATCAAACAAAAGGACGGTCCATGAGACCGTCCTTTTTTATTTTTAAAATGCTGCTCCTTGAAACTGAATAAGTTCTCAATTTACTTTTGACTGCACCATCATTATGATATAATGCTGCATTGAAGATTTGGTTCGTGGCGACAGGGCACTGGAAGCATTCGTTAATTATATCAACAGCGATAATCCAAAAGAAGTGCCGAGCAATACAATCTCCATCAAGATTCCTGGAATTAACGGGTACCGGTAATAGTAACAAAAAATAAAACCAAAAGGGACATTTCCGAAAGATTACGTTTTGCAATATTATTGAGCGATGGCTTTCGTTGTCAATCATTCGGGAAAAGTCCGCTTAAGTCGCCCGGTATTGAACTACACGTTGATCATATCATCCCGTGGCCTCAGGACGGAGAGGCCGTAGCTGAAAATCTACAGACAAAATGTAAGAAGTGTAACTTGGGAAAAGGTAATGCTTTCCACCAGTGATTGTTATGTGTCTAAGCTGCATTGCAGTACAACTGCTTTTCGGTGATGCAGAATTATTTTACACATTGAGGAGTTTCGTATAATGAGTACTAACAGCAATGTCCGTGTCAGATTCGCCCCCAGCCCGACTGGGGCTTTGCACATCGGCGGCGTAAGGACCGCCCTTTTCAACTGGTTGTTTGCCCGTCATCATGGGGGGACCTTCATCCTCCGCATTGAGGACACGGACCAGACCCGCTCCACGGACGAATCCATCAGGATCATCCTCGACGGCATGAAATGGATCGGCCTTGACTGGGACGAGGGCCCCTTTCGCCAGACCGAGCGGATGCCGATCTACCAGGAGCATGTGGATCAGCTGCTCAAGGCCGGCAAGGCCTACCGCTGCTATTGCACGCCCGAGGAACTTGAGGCAAGAAGAAAAGAGGCAATGGCCGCGGGCAAGCCGCCGAAGTACGACCGGAAGTGCCGCTCGCTCACCGCTCCCGTACCCGGACGGACCGCGGCAGTACGCTTTTTGTCCTCCGATGAGGGCCAGACGGTCGTGCGCGATATGATCCGCGGCGCCGTCACCTTCGAGAACCAGCAGCTTGACGACCTGATCATCCAGCGCTCCGACGGGTTGCCGACCTACAACTTCGCGGTGGTTGTCGACGATGTCACCATGAAGATCAGCCATGTCATCCGGGGCGATGATCATTTGAACAACACGCCGCGCCAGATCCAGCTCTACCAGGCCTTCGGGTACGAGCCGCCGCTATTCGCCCATCTGCCCATGATCCTCGGCTCCGACAAGACCAAGCTATCGAAGCGGCACGGTGCAACTGCAGTGACCGAGTACATTGACCTGGGCTATCTGCCCGAGGCGCTGGTCAACTATCTTTCGCGCCTCGGCTGGTCAGCAGGCGACCAGGAGATCTTCACGCCGCAGGAGCTGATCGAGAAGTTCTCCCTGGAAAACGTGGGCAAGGCACCATCGGTCTTTAACCCGGAAAAGCTGCTCTGGTTGAACCACCACTACATCCAGCAGGCTGATCCCGGACGGCTGGCCACGCTTGTCCTGGACCTTTTGAGGAAGGACGGCATCGTAACGTCGGAGCCGGACACTGCGTGGTTCATAAAACTCGTGAAGATACTGACGGAGCGAAGCCATACGCTCGCAGAAATGAAGACCGGCGCCGTTCCTTTTCTTTCGGACGAGATCACCATGGACGAAAAAGCGCGGGCCAAACACCTGACGCCGGACATGGCACCGTTGCTCACCGAACTTGTGGAACGTCTCAAAACCCTCGGATCCTTTACGCATGATGAGATCGAAAAGCTCTTTAATACCCTCGTCACCGAGAAGGCCATCAAACTCGGCAAGCTCGCGCAACCCGTACGCGTGGCACTGACAGGCGGAACCATCAGCCCCGGCATCTACGACGTGATCGAGGTCATGGGGAAAGACAAGACCATCAAACGGATAGAGACAGCGATCGGCATGGCGAAATAGAAACCATTTCGTGACGCGCTCCCGGTGCTTTCATGCCGAACGAAGCGACAAGCGGTTCACCCGTGATACGAGCGCATCTACGTGCGACTCAGCAATGCCGCAGCATCAAGTAATCCTGCGCAGAACGAGCGCTTAGCGGTACTCACCGACCACCGCCGAAGCAGAGGGACCAAGATGGAACGGAAACCATTCATAGCCATTACCATGGGCGATCCCGTGGGCGTCGGTCCTGAGATCATCTCCAAAGTGATCGACAGCGGGGAACTGTTGCCGCTCTGCAGGCCCCTGGTGATCGGCGATGCCGGGGTGATGAAGAAGCTCGTTGAAGAACAACGGCTTTCGATCGCGGTCCGCAGCATCTCATCAATTGCCGGCGCCGACCCTGGTCCAGGCAAGCTCGATGTACTTGACCTGCAGAACGTCAACGCTGCGACCCATGTCTGGGGCAAGCCGAACGCGGCATCGGGCAACGCGGTGGTCGAGTATATCAAAAAAGCTGTAGAACTTGCTCTGAGGAACGAAGTGGATGCCATCGTGACCGCTCCGATCAGCAAGGAAATGATGAACGCGGCGGGGCATCACTACGCAGGACATACTGAATTGCTGGCCGAGCTCACGAACACCCGCGACTACGGAATGTTCTTTGTGGGCGGCGGGCTGAGGGTTATCCTGACGACGATCCACGTGGCGCTCAAGGACGTTCCCCGCCATATCACGCAAGCTTCGGTCCTGAAGACACTGCGCCTGGCGCACCAGGCCATGCGGTCATTCGGCATGGACAAACCCCGCATCGGTGTAGCTGCGCTGAACCCGCACGCGGGCGAAGGGCGGCTCTTCGGCTCGGAGGAGTGGGACGAGATCCTGCCGGCCGTGCTCAAGGCGCGGGGGGAGGGCATCAATGCGAGCGATCCGCTCCCTGCAGATACGCTCTTCTACAAGGCGCGCAACAATTATTACGACATTGTCGTTGCAATGTATCATGACCAGGGACTTGCACCGCTCAAGATGCTGGCCTTCGGCAATGCCGTCAATGTGACCGTGGGCCTTCCCATCATCCGCACGTCCGTGGACCACGGAACCGCCTACGATATCGCCGGTAAGGGCTGCGCCGATCCAACAAGCCTGCTCGAAGCGGTAAAGCTCGCTGTCCTCATGAGCGCTCACCGCCATCGCGGTACCCAGGAGGCATCGTGAGCCCCCAGTCTCAGCCTCTTCTTACCCGATCTCCGCTTTTCGCCGTTGTTTTCTTCGGACTCCTTCTGTTCTTCCTCTACCAGATGGGCCGCATACTCATGGTATTCATTTCTCCGCTGCTATGGGCTGCCATCCTTACCCTGACCCTCTACCCCTTGCAAAACAGGATCATTGCCCGGCTTAAACATCGCCGGGGACTGGCTGCCGGCATCATGACCCTGATTACGCTGCTGCTGGTCATCGGGCCGGTAGTGGCCTTACTGTTCATCCTTGCCACCCAGGCAGGCGACCTGTACAATGGTCTGTCGGATTTCGTTCAATCGGGTAAACTTGCCAGGGCGTGGGATGCTATAAACAGCTCCTTTTTTGACAAGATCATGCAATTGCCCTTTCTCTCCGGTTTTGATCTGAAAAGCACGGTCATACAGGGGATCAGCGATCTCTCGTCCGGACTGGCCGCACAGCTGGGCGGCGTGCTTAGAAATTCACTGATCTTCGCCATCAACATCGTTATCATGCTTATCGCCCTCTTCTTCTTCTATCGTGATGGGGAGAGCTATTCCCGCGCCTTTCTCGACCTGCTGCCCTTCACGAAACGGCAGAAGGATGAGATCTCCAAAAAATTCATCGACACCTTCAGCGCGGTGATCAACGGTGTTTTCCTCGTCGCCCTGCTCCAGGGTGCCATGACCGGCATTGGTTTTACATTGTTCGGTATTCCCCATGCCGTCTTCTGGGGGTTCCTGGCAGCGGTCCTGGCTCTTCTCCCTGTGGGCGGCGCGGCACTCGTCTGGCTTCCCGGGGCCGCCTACCTGTACCTGACGGGGTCCGTTCTGTCGGGGGTCCTGTTAGGGCTCTGGGGTTTGCTGCTGGTCAGCTTGCCGGACAATTTTCTGAAGCCGCTTCTGATAGGAAGAAAGGCCAACATCCCGACCTTTATTTTATTCATCGCCCTGCTGGGTGGCCTGCAGGTCTACGGATTCTTGGGGCTGCTTTTTGGTCCGCTGGTGGTAACGCTATTGACCGCCTTTGTCCAGATCTATCGTGAGGAATATGCGGGTGGGTCGTCGGATTGACATGCCCCTTTCGAGCGGGCTACCCCGTCGCAACATGAGGGAAAGAAGGTCGGGACCGACTTCTGCACCGTCGTTATTTTAATTATTCAACGTATCTCAACAGGGGAGACAATAGTTCATGGAAGATCTGGCAAAATCTGATACCTGGCGTGTGTTCCGCATTATGGCAGAGCTCGTAGAAGGATTTGAAGCACTGAACAACATCGGCCCTGCCGTGACCATCTTCGGCAGTGCCCGGCTCCAGCCGGGTTCCCCTTACTACAACAAATGCCTGAAGGTTGCCGAGAACCTTGCAAAGGATGGTTTTGCCGTCATCTCGGGCGGTGGACCGGGCATCATGGAGGCAGCGAACAAAGGTGCCCAGAACGCGAGCGGGACATCGGTAGGACTGAACATCGAACTTCCCATGGAGCAGTCACCCAATAATTTTCAGGACATCAGGGTCGAGTTCCGCTACTTCTTCGTACGCAAGCTCATGTTCGTGAAATATGCCGTTGCCTATGTCATTTTCCCGGGCGGCTTCGGCACCATGGACGAACTGTTCGAGGCGCTGACACTGATCCAGACAAAAAAGATCCGGGGATTTCCCGTGGTGCTCGTGGGCAAGGAATACTGGCAGGGCCTGGTCGACTGGCTCAGGACGTCCGTGCTCGCCACCGGAGCCATCAGCCCCGAGGACATCGACCTTCTGCATATCGTGGACGAGCCCGAGGAAGTATGCGCCATCATCAACAGGCGTTATAAGGACCGGATCTCAGGGGCCCATATGGACCGGAGGAACAAGGGGAAGCGGGGCGTCTAGCGGGGTGAATCTTTTTTTCGCACAGTACGTTCTGCCCGGGTCTTCTGATGATGCCGCAGGCGCATGCCGCGGAACCAGTCCTCGATGTTCTCCCGGTAGATCATGGTGACCAGGATCACTGCGACGCTGATGCCGGCAAGAGTAAAGAACGCAGCATAGCGCTGGTCCCGGAAAAAAGCTCCACCGATGGTCAGCAAAATGGTGCCCAGCAGACGACCGGTCGTGGAGACGATCAGAAAATCCCGCTGCCGCATGTGCCCGAGGCCCAGGAGATAGCAGAGCAGGTCCTTGGGAAATCCGGGGATGAGGAACATCAGAAAGGCCAGGAACAGGCCTTTGTGCTTCATGATGTAATCGTAGCGCTTGATCGTTTCCGGTTTGACGAACGTCTCGACCAGCGGGCGCCCCGCGAACCGGGCAAGAATAAAAGCAAGCCACGACCCGATCGTAAGGCCGATCGTGGAGAACAGCACGCCCCACAGCGGACCGAAGAACAGGCCTCCCACGAAACCCGTCACCTCGCCCGGCACCGGCGCGGCAACCACCTGCAGCACCTGGAGCCCGATAAAGATGACGGCCGCGTCGGCACGGTGCTCTTTGATCATCGCCAGGAGACGCTGCTTGTCCGTAAGATACTGCACCATGCCCAGAGGGAACAACAGGTACAGCATGACGGCAATGGCCGCGCCAAAGACCACCAGTCCGGCGATCGCTCTTTTATTGAGTGTTATCATGCAGAAAATTTCCCGGCGGCCTACTTTTTGAAGAGTTCATCCAGCGCTTTCCGCGCTCCGTCCGCAGCGACCACCCGCGTGGTCCCGCTCGTTTCCCCAAACTTGAAATGATCACAAAAGTTGGCCCGCGCCTTCTCCTTCACCAACTCGGCTATGGGCTCGCGGCACTGTTTTGACGCTGCCCGATCGTAGAACGAACAGTTCAAACAACACGTGAGGTCCGCTCCACAACCCGGGCAAACGTCACGCCGGCCCACGGTCCGGCCTTGTGCCGCTTCTTTTTTGCAGGCATGACAGGTCTTCATCTCCAACACTATAGCGCATCAGCATTCGTTAGACAAGATGAAATGGCAGCGGGGGTTGGGGCGAAGGGAGCATAAAAAACGCCGGTACCAGGTCGCCTCTGCCAGCGAAACCGGGCAGGAGGGCTTGCGACACTGATATCGGCGATATCTGCTTGATCGACCTTGGCAGTTATAAAATACCGATAACGATCATGATCCCGGTCTGGTCATCGCTTTCGATCTGCGGTATGCTGTCTTTTGTCCCTAAGAACCCAACGGGGCCGTATTCCTGTGCGGGGCCGCGTTCGTCGCCGCGGCTTTCGCATTACGGCCACCAGATATACATGAACTGGACCCCGGGATCCATCATTCTTCCCAGGTCGAGCGAGAACCGTGAGTAGATATTGTCCTTGTATTCGCCAGGGCGGGAGTAGGTGACCACACGGGCTTGAGTAAGGTGTGCTTGATTCTTTGCCAGAACGATCGCATCTTCAAGATAGCCTACCGCGTCAATAAGGCCCTCTTTTTTTGCTTCATCGCTGGTGAAGATCCGGCCGTCGGCCAGCTGCAGCACCCGTTCGCGGGGCAGCTTGCGCTCCTCAACGATCAACGCAACAAAGCGTCCGTAGATCGAGTCCACCACATCTTTGAAGATCTTCATTTCCTCAGTCGTTACCGTGCGAAAAGGCGACCCCATGCCCTTGCGCTCGCCGGATGCGATCTCCACCGCCTGGATGCCGACCTTCTGCATGAGCCCCGTCGCGTCGATGCGCCACATGATGACCCCGATACTGCCGGTCACGCTGGTGGGCTGAGCCGTTATCCGGTCGGCAGCGAGCGCCGCGTAGTACGCCCCCGATGCGCCGGTATCCATGAAGTGGGCGATCACCGAAACGCCGGTTTCCTGCTTGAATTTCTTTATCTCATGGTAGAGCACATCGGAAGCGGTCACCCCTCCGCCGGGGCTGTTGATCCTGAGCACCACCGCCTTCACCGACCGGTCGCGCCGCGCAACATCAAGCTCCTCCCGGAGAAGGGGCACCATGCCGATCTCCGTTGCTCCCGACAGTCCTGACGAGCTCCGTTCGCTCGTGATCATGCCGGACAGGTCGAGCACCAGCACCTTGTCCCGGCCCTCGCCGGCAAGGACCCGTTCTTCGAGCGGCCCCATCTCCGGAGTTAGGCTCAGCTTAAGGAATGTGCACCCTGACAGGGCAATCGCAAGCCCCAGCACTGCAAACAGCATGATCGCTCTTTTCATCGTTTCCTCCCTGGTCGCAACGCGAAGTGATTGCCGCTGCGGCATTACCCCGTATATGCAATAGTATTACCGAATTAGCTGCGACTGTCAATCAATGGCATATCCAACCCGTTACCGTGAAAACGTCCATGAATTTCCGGCCGATTCTGACCATATGCTCCTTTCCTTTTACCGCAGAGGCAGTACCATAAAGGTCGTGATTGCGAGTAACACCCTGACCCCGTCTGCGGTTAACTCCGCGACTACCTCACCCCTTCGGGACCACGGCGACATTCTCCCTTATTCTTGCTTCAAAGATTCTTTAAAAACAATTCTTGACTCTCCCCTGCCTTTCAGATAATATTCAGGTCTGAGTAAAGATTTGACACATGATATCAGCGGGTTACGAAGTCGCATTACGGTAACAGCATTGTTGCGCAGGTTCTTTCTTAAGTTAGTGATGGCGGCCGGCGCACGGAAGCACTGTTTAAGGAGAAAGACATGTTAGAGTGTATTCGCACCAGGTTGTTTTTCGCGATCCTGATCTTTGCATGCATCCTTCCGGGTGTTGCGGGAGCGGCACCGAAAAAAGCATCCGGTGCATCTACGGAACAGTTCGAGCAGTCTGTTGCAGACCTTCAGAAAAATCCGGGCGACAAGGCCCTGCGCGAAAAGATCATAAAGGCCGCACTGGCCATGAAACCGGCACCGGCGGTGCCTGAGGATGCCGAGCGCAACATGGCACGGGGCGTCGTTTTCTTCACCAAGGCAACGGACAACGCAGGTTATCATAAAGCCATCGTCGAATTTGAAGCCGCGACCAATTCGGCACCCTGGCTCGACAAAGCATACTACAATCTCGGCGTGGCGCAGGAAAAAGCGGGGATGTTCAAGGAAGCGATCAAGAGCCTCAAGTTTTATCTGATGGCAGATCCGAACGCAAAGAACGCGCGGGAAGTGAGAAACCAGATTTACATGCTTGAAGCGAACGTTGAGGATGCGCAGGCACCGCCGACCGCTGCAGCTCCCGCAGTTCCTGCAGCTCCCGTCGCTCCTGCTGCTGCGGCTGCACCCGGCATTACGGTCGCCAAGCCGGTGCCATTGATGAGCACCAAGGCGTCGCTTGATATCGAAAAAGAGGTGCCGTTGAAAGTGGTCAAGATGCCCCCGCCGGACAAGAAATCCAAGATCCCGAGCTTTGTGGGCAGCTGGTCCTTTAAGGAGCTCAGGGGCACCGAGGAGACGGTCGTGCAGGCGTTCGAGATCGTGAACCACAATGGAGAGTTGAGCGTCCTTGCGCCGAACCGGGGCGAGAACAACGTCGGCTCGGTGCGGGAATTCGAGATCACGGAAAAGACCGTCAAAGTACAGATCAAATGGAAGATGAAGAACGTGCCCGCCTACTGGAAGACCGAGACCTACGATCTTACCATGTCGGACGACGGAAAACTCCTGAGCGGGTCCTATAACCAGCAGAGCGTCGGCGGCAGGAACAAGTACCTGGACAAGGAGCTTTTCCGCCAGTAAGAGAAATACGCTCCACATTTCAACTTTGCCTTCTAAACGGGACGTACGCCTAAAAGCGACGTCCCGTTTTTTTTGGTACACCATGCGCTACGGGAGCAAAAGCGAAAGACCGGGGGGAAGCTTCGCTCGGCTTTTTCATTTCAGACGAATATGGACATTCAATACCAAACCTGATATCATTTTTCATAGGTTGCTGCTGGATCCCGCTGCGTCAGGGATGCATTCCTCTTTCAGGACATTGCCGGCAGCCGTGCCAGGAGGCGGACATGAACGACCTGAAGATAACCTGTCCGGCATTCAGCATGAACGGATCCATTCCTTCCCGTTATACCTGCGACGGCAAGGATGTCAACCCGCCGCTGCTGATCGGGAACCTGCCGTCCGGCACGCAATCGCTCGCACTGATCGTCGACGATCCCGATGCCCCCGGCGGCACCTGGGTCCACTGGGTGGTCTGGAACATGGGCCCCGATACGCGGGAGATCGCAGAGAACACCTTGCCTCCCGATGCACTGCAGGGGATGAACGATTTTCAACGCCGTGCCTACGGCGGTCCCTGTCCGCCGTCAGGGACCCACCGCTATTTTTTTAAGCTCTACGCTCTGGACGCAAAATTAAAGCTCGGCACGGGCGCGATCAAGGCGGCGCTCGAGGCCTCCATGCAGGGACATGTGCTCGCGAAAGCCGAACTGGTCGGCCGCTACAGCCGCAAGTAACGCAAGGCCTCGGAGGGAGATAGAACAGTATGCGAATTTTCTCTGATATCACGAAGACCGTGGGCGCCACACCGCTTGTCAGGATCAACCGTATGACGGCCGGCTTGCCCGGCGAAGTGGTGGCAAAACTGGAAAGCTTCAACCCCTTGTCGAGCGTCAAGGACCGCATCGGCGTGGCAATGATCGAAGCCGCGGAAGCTGCCGGCCTGATCGATAAAGAAACGGTGATCATCGAGCCCACGAGCGGCAATACGGGCATTGCCCTCGCCTTCAGCTGCGCCGCCAGGGGCTATCGCCTGATCCTGACCATGCCTGACACCATGAGCATGGAACGCCGCGCCCTGTTGCGGCTCTTCGGCGCAGAGGTGGTCCTTACGGAAGGGGCAAAGGGGATGAAGGGCGCCATCCTCAAAGCAGAAGAGCTTTCCCTGGAACACAAGAACAGTTTCGTCCCCATGCAATTCGAGAACCTGGCAAATCCCGAGGCACACCGCAGAACTACCGCAGAAGAGATCTGGAAGGACACGGACGGCAAGGTGGACATGGTCGTTTCAGGCGTCGGCACGGGCGGCACGATCACCGGCGTTGCCGATGTGCTGAAGAAGAGAAAGCCGTCGTTCAAAGCGATCGCAGTCGAGCCCAGGGACTCACCCGTCCTGTCAGGCGGCAGTGCCGGCCCCCACAAGATCCAGGGCCTCGGCGCGGGCTTTGTTCCCGGCGTGCTGAAGAGCGAGCTCATCGATGAGATCATACAGGTGACGAACGAGGATGCGGGGAAAGCGGCCCGGGACCTGGCCAGGCAGGAAGGCATCCTTGCCGGGATCTCGTCGGGCGCAGCGCTCTGGGCGGCGCTCGAAGTGGCCCGGCGCCCGGAGAACGTGAAGAAGCTCATCGTGGTGGTGCTCCCTGATACGGGAGAGCGTTATCTATCGACCTGGTTGTTCCAGGAGTACATGAAATAGAGAACACGCTTCAACAGTCATTTTCCATGATGAACAGCAAAGGCCCCGTATGCGGGGCCTTTTTTATTGCTGATCCTGCCCTTTGTCTTCACGGTGTCCGGGGAAGGATAGGGTCCTTCAAAGCGTCTGCGCTACTGGACGCTCCGGACCAAATACACCAGGAGAATGGCACCGACGAATGCGATCAGGACGGTCAGCGCCAGGGGCAACTTCCGGGAGGGTGTATAGGCATCCTCGTCGATCTGATGGAAGACCTCGCGATAGCGAACGTAGGCGAGCAATCCAAGCACCGTACCCGTTCCCACCAGAAAAATACCGAGCACTCCCGTGACCGAATAACCGGCGATCGACTGTCCGGGGTAGAGCTGCGTACCGGGTTGTTTTTCCAGCAGCGAGGAGAGCTGTCTCACGAACAAAGAGAATCGCTCCACCACAAATCCGAACGCCATGATGCCGATGCTCGTCCGCACCCAGGCAAGGAACGTTCGCTCATTGGCCAGGTGAACACGCCGGTTG
>JBGQDI010000003.1:0-29293 GCA_041495765.1 Nitrospirota bacterium | reverse complement strand
CGGATCTCACTTTGATTTTTTTCGGAAATAGGTGGCATGGTTTGCGTTGGCGCCTGGTCTGATCAAAACCTGAACGGAGAACTCAAATGGATCAATGATCGCCCTTCTCCTCCAGCTGATAATCCTTGATCTTCGTCAAAAGTGTTTTGTAGCTCACCTGCAGTATTTCCGCGGCACGGGTCTTGTTCCCTGCCGTCTGCTTGAGTACCTGCCTGATGCGGCGGGACTCGGCGATGCGCGTTGCCGCCTGGGCGATTTCCTGAAGCGGGCCTTCCATGGGCACATGTTCGCTCAGTGCCTCCAGGATGGTCGATTCGCTGATGCCGAGATCGCAAGCGCGGATCACGCCCCCTTCTGCATAGATGACGGCACGCTCGATCACGTTCTCCAGCTCACGCACGTTGCCCCTCCAGGGAGCCTTCATGAGAATTCCCATGGCCTCATCGGAGATGGTAAGCGGGCCTTTGCGCACTTCGGCGGAATATTTGTTCAAAAAGCTTGCAGCAAGCGCCGGGATATCGTCCCTCCGTTCGCGAAGCGGCGGGATCGTGATCGGGAATACATTGAGCCGGTAGAACAGGTCTTCGCGGAACAAACGCGCATCCACCGCTTTTTGGAGGTCCTTGTTCGTGGCCGTAACGATCCTGACATCGATCTTTATCTGCTTGCCGCTGCCGCCGATCCGCTCAATCACCTGCTCCTGAAGTACACGAAGCAGTTTTGCCTGAAGCGCCAGGTCCATGTCGCCGATCTCGTCGAGGAAGACCGTTCCTTTGTCGGCCAGTTCGAGCTTGCCGAGCTTTCTCGCATCTGCGCCGGTAAATGCTCCGCGCTCATACCCGAACAACTCGCTTTCCAGCAGCTCATGCGGTATGGCAGCGGAATTGATCGCCAGAAATGGCCGTTCCTTCCGCGGGCTCAGGTAGTGGATCGCCCGGGCGAAAAGTTCCTTCCCCGTACCGCTTTCGCCCTGGATCAGTACCGTCGCATTCGTCGATGCCACCTTCTGGATCTTTTCACTGATGTCCTGGAGCTGGCTGCTTTTGCCGATGATCTTCGGCAAGCCAAGCCTATCAGAGAACTCAGACCGGAGGAGAATGTTCTCCGTTGCCACGCGGGTCGTATCGAGCGCCCGTTTCATGAGCACCAGCAGATGATCCATATCGAAAGGCTTGGTCAGAAAATCGTACGCACCCTGTTTCACGGCCCTGACCGCGGTCTCGATCGTACCGAACGCTGTCATGACGATGACCGGCAGGAGAGGGTTCTCATCCTTTACGGCCTTGAGCACCTCGAACCCGTCCTTCTTTGGCAGTTTGAGGTCCGTAAGCACCAGCGCGATGCTCCCGTCCGCAAGCTTCTTGATCCCTTCGGCCCCATCGCGGGCAGGTATCACCTCATACCCCTCTGCCTCAAGGGTCTGCGTAAGCATATCGAGCATGCTCTCTTTGTCTTCTATGACGAGGATCGTATCCATAGTATCCTAACCCCGATTGACCGAAACAATATTGCCCTAAAACACGAGCCGATGCTTTCGTGTCTTGGGTTTATTCTTTCGTTCATTTCAGGACGTTAATTCTGTCTTCGCGGGAATAAACCCTGTCTTTTTACGCAGCATTTGCTCCGTAATTTTAACTCCCTATCATCGGCAGGACCACCGTGAACGCTGTCCCCTGTCCTTCACTGCTCTGCACGTCGATCCTTCCGCCGTGGGACAGGACGATCTTGTGCACCAGCGCCAGGCCAAGGCCGACGCCGGTGTCCTTGGTCGTGAAGAACGGAAGAAATATCTTTTTAAGCAGGTCCGGGGGGATGCCGGTCCCCGTATCAGCGATGGTGATGGAAAGTTCTCTGCTGCTTTTCACGCCCCGAATCGTCAGCGTACCTCCTTCAGGCATTGCTTCGACAGCGTTCTGGACAAGGTTTGTCAGTGCCTGGCGCATCAGGACCTCATCGAGGTTAACGACAAGATCAGGCAGGTCCAGCGCCGTTCTGGTCCGCACATCGTTCCCCTTGGCCTGCAGTACGTTCGAGACACATCCTTCGATCAGTTCCCGGATATTGAGCTGAACCCTGTTCAGCGAGGCAGGGCGGGCAAAAGTCAGAAGATCGTCGATAATACGGTTCATACCATTGATCTCGGCGACAACGTCCCTGATGATCTTCTGTTCGGCAGCGGCCGACTTCTTCGCGACCAAGGCAAGATAGCCCGCAATGACGGCCATGGGATTCCTCAGCTCATGAGCGATGCCTGCCGACATCTCGCCCAGCGCGGTGAGCCGTTCGCGGAGTTCAACCTGTTCCTGCAACCGTTTCACTTCGGTAAGGTCGGAAAAGGACAGGATAACGCCGAGCGAATAACCTTGCCGGTCGGTCAGGAGCGCGGTGTTGTATCCAAGCCATATGCGTCCGTCAGGGCGCTCCAGGGTCGTTTCCATCCTGAGTGAGGACGTGGTCCGACCGGTGGTTTCCCCAATGGACCGGCAGATGTCGCCGCTGCCGAAAATATCACTGCAGGTCCGGCTCACTGCCTGCTCATGATTTATGCCGAGCATTTCCTCGGCTGCCCGGTTCAAAGTAATGACCCTGTTGTTCCGGTCGAAGGTCATGACACCGCTCGTTACGCACTGGAGAATGTTCTCGTTGTAGCTTTCGACATTCTCTGCCCGCTGTTCAGCGCTCGCCCGCAGGCGCTCAAGTTCCTGCTCCTTCTCCTTGAGCTGTTTGGTCACGCCATGGAAGGCATTGATGATAAAATCGACATCTTCTGTTTTTTCCCGCTCTTCCTTTTTGAGGCCCAGGTCCTGCCGGAAGCGGCGGGACATGCTCCAGGCCGTTGTCAGGCCGCCTGCAATGATCAGCAGGCCGAGGAGCTCTATGGCAATGGAGTGAGAGATCATATTCGGATCAGGCCCAGATACCAGGAAAGAATGTCATCGCCGTACAAGATCGTCAACAGCGCGCCCGTGGCCAGGAACGGCCCAAAAGGAATGACATTCTCGGCCTCGTGCTTTCCAAACAAGATGAGGGCTACGCCTACGACCGATCCGGTTATTGCACCGAGCATGATGATAAGAAGTGCGCTTTTCCAGCCCAGAAAACTGCCGAACATCCCCATAAGCTTGACATCGCCGCCTCCCATAGCCTCAACATGGCGCAGCTTCTCCCAGATCCACCCGAGAAGAAAGAGCGGCGCTGCCCCGCAAACCAGTCCAATGAAGGAATTAATGACACGCTCCAGGTGCGGCCAATGGTGCGGCATCAAGCGGTCCAGATAGAACGGCAACGGGCCGGCCAGCGACTGCATGAAGAACGGCGCTACGATCAGACCGAGGACCATGCCCGGAAGGGTGATCACATCGGGGATGATCTGGTGGTCGAGATCAATGAAGGTGATAACGATCAGGGAGGAGCAAAGGGCCATGATAATGATCGATTCGCCGGTCAGGCCGAACTCGTGAAAGACCCATCCGTAGATCAGTGCGTTCATCAGTTCGACCAGGGGATAGCGCCATGTTATGGGCAGGCCGCAGGTCCTGCATTTTCCGCGGAGCAGAAGAAAACTGATCACGGGGATATTGTCATAGAATTTGATCGGCATCCTGCAGCGGGGGCACTGGGAAGGCGGCGTCGCGATGGATTGGCCAAGAGGAAGACGCACGATGCAGACATTCAGAAAACTGCCGACGATCAGACCCACCAGGAGGACCAGGGCAATGCTCATTGAGCGGTCTCCCCTGACTGTTTCGGAGCGGGACGGAAGACAGACGCCTCATTCCTGATCTCATCGTTCAACCGGTCAAGCTCCCGCTCCAGCGCAGAGATCTCTATCAGCGGGGCAGCAATCTTTTCGTCCTGCAGCAGATGTTCGGCAAGTTTGGGTAATGATCCGGAATTGTTCAATTCCACCAGGGTATGGCCGATAATGCGGTATTGCTCATTGACCTCTCCCTGGACATTGTCAACTCTGATCCGCAGACGCACGATGTTCAGCTCCGCCTGGACCCGCTCGGAAAAAGTGGCAGCTGCAGCCATCACTTTGTCGGACCCTTTTTGCATGTTCGTAATGACTTTTTCCCAGATCATACGATGGCTACTCCTTATTCAGGCTTCTCATTCCCGGCTCTTTTTTTACTCTATCAGAATGCCGTAGAAATATCAACCGACGCTTAAGAGCCCCAGCTTATCCTGCCACCTTCTCCGGAGCGAGTCGCGCAGCAGCGGATACCCGGCAAGTGCGGCATCCTGCCCGATAAGCGCAAAAGCTTCGGTCCGCGCCTTTTCGAGCAGGTCTGCATCGCGGATGATGTTCGCCGCATGCAGGTCCGGAAGGCCTGACTGTCGTGTCCCCAGAAACTCACCTGGCCCGCGCAAACGAAGGTCCTCTTCGGCTATTTTGAACCCATCCGTAGTGCGTGCAAAGACATTCAGCCGCTCCCGCGCTTCGTCGGCGAACATCCGGGGCCCCATCAGAATGCAGTAGGATTGATGGCCGCCCCTCCCCACCCTGCCGCGGAGCTGGTGAAGCTGCGCCAGCCCGAAACGCTCGGGATGCTCGATCACCATGACAGTTGCATTCGGGACATCAACGCCGACCTCGATCACCGTGGTCGAAATGAGGATTTGGGTCTCCATCGCTTTAAAAGCGGCCATGGCAGCATCTTTTTCATCCGACTTCATCCTGCCATGCAGCAGCCCCACCTTCCAATGGGGGAAAATGTCCTTCTGGATATGCGCCGCCATTTCCGTGGCTGCTTTGAGATCGCTCTTCTCGGTCTCCTCGACCAGCGGGTAGACCACATAGACCTGACGGCCCTTTTTGATCTCCTCATCGAGGAACTGGTAGGCCTCCCGGCGCCGGGGCTCAAAATAGATCCGCGTCACAATGGGGCTTCTTCCCGGCGGCATCTCATCGATCACGGACACATCAAGATCGCCGTAGACGGTGAGCGCCAGCGTTCGCGGGATCGGCGTGGCCGTCATGACAAGCACATCGGGCTCATACCCCTTGGACGTAAGGGTGGAACGCTGCATCACGCCGAAGCGGTGCTGCTCATCAATGATGGCAAGTCCGAGCCGCTTGAACTGCACGTTCTGTTCTATGAGCGCATGCGTACCGATGACGATACCGGCGGTGCCCGAGCCGATCTCGGCAAGGATCGTTTCCTTTGCCTTCTTCCTGAGGCCGCCCACGAGATGGCGCACGATGATGCCGAGCGGCTGGGCCAGCATTTCGATGTTCCGGTAATGCTGTGCAGCCAGGATCTCCGTAGGTGCCATAAGGCAGGCCTGGTAGCCATTCTCTATTGCAAGGAGCGCAGCGATCGTTGCTACAATGGTCTTGCCACACCCCACATCGCCCTGTACCAGCCGGTTCATGGGCCGGCCTCCGGTCATATCTTTCTTTATCTCGGCGATAACCCGTTCCTGTGCGCCGGTCAATCGATAGGGCAATTTTGACCGGAGCGCCGATTCGAGCTTGTCGAACGGATGGAACGCGATGCCCTTCTTAACCGTTGCGTTTCCCTGCTTCCTGAGCGCCAGCCCCAGTTCGAGCGTGAAGAGCTCTTCGAAGCTCATCCTTCGATGAGCCGCGCTCTCGCCGCGGTTCAGGACCGCGATGTCCTTTTCCTTCTCCGGAAAGTGCACCTCGGAGATCGCCTCAGCTGCGGAAAGCAGCGCGTATTTCTTTATGACCGGGAGCGGCAGGATATCGGGCATGGTGCTGCAGGAGGAATCGATGATGGACTTCATCATGCTGCGCAGGTACCGTACGGACAGGCCCGATGTCGTCCGATAGATCGGGACCGTCCTGCCTGCATGGATCAAGCTGTCCGCTTCGGTATCGTCCATGATCTCGTAATCGGGGTTATCGATCTGCGGCAGGCCGCCACGATAGGGGTTGGATTTGACAATGCCCGAAAGGAGCACCTTCTGTCCCGGCTTGAACGCTTTCTTCATGAAGGGCTGGTTGTACCAGGAGCCGATGAGCATACCGCTTGTATCCGTGATCCGAAGTTCGAAGACCTTTACCCATTTCCTTTTCGTCTCGACCACTTCGGCCGAGACCACGTCTCCCATGACAGTCTCAAAAGAGCCGATGGTGAGCCTGCCGATCTTTTTTAGATTGCCGCGGTCCTCATAGCGCCAAGGGATGTAAAAGAGCGCCTCTTCTACCGTATTGATACCGATCTTTTTAAGCAATTCTGCCCGCTTGGGACCGATACCTTTACAGAACTGAATGGGAGTGTCCAGGGCGACGGGCGCTGCGGATTCCATGGGACCTGGTGAGGAGGGAGCCGCACCGGTCCTTGCAGCAGCTGACGCCGGGGCTGATATAACAGGGCCAGGCCCAAGCATCGCGATCACTTTTGCTGCCCGAAGGATGCGGTCTTTTTTCTCGTCCTCCGTCGGCAGAGCATCAAATCCGGCGAAAAGCCTTTCAAGCTGCCGAAGACCTTCCAGATTCGTGGAACAGCACCTCAGCTCCGCAATCTGCTTACTCATGAACGGTTCGAGGGCAGCCAGGCTCCGGACATGGGCGAAGTTGTCCCGTGCCGCGAACTTTAAGGGTTTCTCGATCTTCTTGATGATGTGTTTGATATCGTCCATGAGCGAGGCTCCGCATAATATTAGAATATTTTTCATGTTTTGTCGAGGGAAAGAGCTTTTCCCTGATGAGCGCTTTGCTATTTGAATCATCGCCCTTGGCTACAAGCCGCATATCATTCGGCATCCGACCGCCATTATTATTATGACCAGGCCAGTATTATTTCCTTGCAAACACTGTGTTCTTATGGTAAGTTAGCCCTCTTTCAGCAATCATTTTCACATATGGAGGTTCACACTCGTGGCAGGTAAATGCGAAATTTGCGGCAAAGGCAGGCTCAGCGGTAACAAAGTGAGCCATGCGAACAACAAAAGCAAGAAGGTCTCCAAGCCGAATGTGCAAAGCGTCAAGGCAGTAGGTGCCCATGGCGGAAGCGTCCGTGTTCATGCGTGTACGCGTTGCATCCGCTCCGGCAAGGTCAAAAAAGTCAGCTAAACTATCTATTCCTACTTTACTCCATCCATGTGCCCTCCGCCCAATAGCGGAGGGCATTCTGCTTTTCCAAACCCTCTCTGAGCACCAACACCCGTCCATTAGAAGTAAACCTAATTAAAGTACAGAAAACTATCCTGCTTATTTTCACCACAATTTCCCCTTGACTTATTTCAGAACATTGTTTCAAAAATACACATTCCGTGGTAAATCCCTGTAAATCGAAAGTATAAAGCTATAATTTTACGTTGACAGCAACGATTACTGGAAGTACACTGTCCCCATCAAATATGGTTTTATTCCTTGTGAGCGAATAAGATGCGCACTGGTTCTCTGGAATTAACGGTCCCGCTGTTGCCGTTAAGAAGGAGGTGAAAATTCACAAGACCATCGGCGTAACAAGTTGACGCGTGAATCACCTGGGCACCTACCGTGCCCCGGATTATAAAAAGGGGAGGAATCATGAACTTGAAGAAAAGTATTGTTGTCATGCTCGTTGTTCTCAGCATCTTTGGTCTTGTCGTAGCAGTGCAGGCAGCAAACGAACTGAAGGGAACGGTCTATATTTCAGGCCATGGCGGACATCTTGCCATCGTAGACATGGCAACCTGGAAAGAACCCACCGATGTCATGAAGGACCGCATTGTCATCACCGAAGCAGGATCTGAGATGGAAGGCAAGATCGCTGGAATGGATTTCGCCACGGTGAAGAAGGCCGGCGGCTCGCACGGCAGCACGCTGATCGACAAGACCCTGTATGTCGGCCTGCTGAACGGTACCGTCGTAACGTATGATATGAAAACCGGCAAGAAATCCGCCCCCATCGCCGTCGGCAAGAAATTCTGCGACGCTGTTGCCGGCCCCGATGGCAACATCTACCTGGAAGACATGGCAGATGGCAACGTGTATATATTCGACCCGAAGGGCCTGAAGACCGTGGACAAGATGCCGGTCGGCGCTGCTGTGTGCGGCATTGCCTGGACCAAGGGCCTCGATAAGGCCTATGTCTCCGACATGCCCCAGGGAAAGATCTTCGTGATCGACTGGAAAACGAAGAAGACGGTCAAGGAGATCAGCGATCCTGAACTGACCTTTATCCACCAGCTTCGCATGACCAATGATGGCTCGCAGGTATGGGTTGCCGCAGCAAACGAGTACGATCCAGGCCTCAAGCCCGGCACCCACAAGTCGCAGATCGTTGTGATCGACACCAAGACCGACAAGGTCGTAGAGCACATCGTTCTTCCTGACACCCTCAGGGCCCATGACGTGAAGTTCTCTCCCGATGGAAAGACAGCGCTCGTCAGCGGCCGCGATTACACAAACAAGGATGGCGCCATCGGCATTATGGACGTCAAGACCCGCAAGATCGTGAAGACCGTTTCCGTCTGCGCCGGCTGCCACAAGGCCAATGGCGTCCAGGTCACGATCGACGATGGCGCACCGCTCCTGTGCGGCATGGCTATTGACTGGAAGAAATAAATCGTTTACTATAGTCGTAGCGTAGGTTCACGCCGGAGGGCGGGGAAAACCCGCTCTCCGGTTTTTTGTTTTTACGCTGCAGTTCATTTCATCCCCGAAGGAAAACCGCCATCGTTATGAATATCCCTTATGTAGCACTCAGGAACCTGAAAAGGAAGATCACGCGTACCTGGCTGCTTTTTGCCATCGTTGCCGTGGTCTCGGGTACGCTGTTTACAGCGACCCTTTTTTTGAAGAGCATTAACAATGCACTCAAGCTCGGCACCTATCGCCTTGGTGCCGATATTCTGGTCGTGCCTGCAAGCGCCGAGACCAAGGCCAAGGCAGCGCTCCTGTCAGGAGAACCGACCCAATTTCTGATGGACCGATCCGTGCTCGATCAGGTAAGAAAGATCGAAGGAGTCAAAACAGCTACGCCGCAGCTTTTTCTCAAGCCGTCGAGCTTCAGCTGCTGTTTTAACGTGGATATCTTTCTCGTCGCTTTTGACCCCGAGACCGACTTTACGGTAAAACCCTGGCTTGAAAAACACTTGAACAGGCCGCTTGCCCCGAACGAGATCATTACCGGCAGAGAGATCCCGGTCATTACCGGCGATAATATCCCCTTCTTTGGAACGACGTTCACGGTTGTAGGCACCATGGAACCAACGGGCATGGATTTCTTCGACCGCACCGGCTTCATGAGCCTCGACGGAGCCTATCTGATGGCGGAATCCTCAAAATTGAAAGCGCTCCAACCCCTCGAGATCCGCCGGGACCAGATCTCGACCGTCCTCGTCCAGGTCACCGAAGATTTCAGCCCTGACCGGGTCGCCATCAGGATAGAACATGACCTTCCCGGCGTCAAGGCACTTACTTCCGATACTGTCATCAGCACCGTACGAAAACAGCTTTCAGGCCTCATCCATGCTATTGTCATCATCAGTGTCATTCTTTGGTTCATTGTCCTATTGATCATGGCTTTTGCTTTCTATATGATCGTGAACGAACGCCGGCGGGAGATCGGCCTCTTGCGCGCCATGGGTGCGAATCAGGGACATATTGCCATGATCGTTCTGACCGAAGCCTCATTGCTTTCAGCTGCTGGCGGCATCGCAGGCGTCCTGCTGGGATTCGGCCTGCTGGTCAGCATCAAGGGACTGCTCCTTCATTACCTGAAGCTCCCCTACTTGTTCCCGTCATCACCTGAGCTGACCATCCTGACCCTGGGGGCCATATCCCTTTCTATTGTGACCGGCCTGCTCTCTGCATTATTGCCGGCCCTTGCCATCATCCGAACAGAACCCTACGAGGCCATAAGGAGCGCAGAATGAGAAATTTCCTTGCTGTCGTACTATTATTGCTGACCCCCCTGGTGTTCTCCTGCTCCCGGGATGCGGGTAAACCGGCTGTGCCCGCAGCTGAAGAGAAGAACGATATCCAGGTCCTGCGGGAGAAGATCCAGAGCAACCCCCAGGACGCGGACGCGCAGTTTCTTCTTGCCGAGTTGTATGAACGCGCCGGCTTATTCAAGGAAGAAATAGACACCCTGCGCAAAGTAGTTGCCATCAAACCTGACATGGGCTACGCCTATTTCAAAATGGGCACTGCCTGTAACCGGATAGAACAATACCAGGAAGCGGTGGCAAGCTTTACGCAGGCGTTGCAGCGTATCCATAATCAGCCCATGATCTACAATAACCTGGCATTTTCCTACGGAAAACTCGGGAAAACGGACCAGGAGATCGCTGCGCTGAAGAAAGCGATCGCCATGAGGCCTACTTACAATATTGCCCGTTTCAACCTCGGCATGGCCTACCTAAAAACGGGTCAGCAAAAGGAAGCTTTGCAGCAGTACGAGGTACTTAAGGACCGGGACGAGGGATACGCCATTGCATTAAAGAAGGAAATCGATTCAAAGAGGAGATAGGTAATGAAACGTCTAGTTAGATCGCTTTTCCCGATGTTGGCAATCGTGATATTCTGTTCCCTTTCCGCCTCTGCAGAGATGGTGCCCTGCGCACAGTGCGGAATGGGTGCCGACCTTAGTGCAAAGTTCACATCCAAGATCGTTCAACTAAAGCAAACCCTTCATTTCTGCGATATCGGGGACCTCTTTGCCTATCTGAAAGCAAATCCTGCTGCGGCTGCTGAAGCACAGGTCAAAGATTACAGTTCCGGATCGTGGCTCAACGCCCAGCAGGCCTTTTATGTACAATCGGCAAAGAAGTTCCAAACGCCCATGGGATGGGGGATCGCCGCATTTAAGAATAAAGCGGAGACCGTTGAATTCGGGAACGCCATGGATTTCAATACGATGACAAAAAGTTTGAAGTAAAGTTAATCGCGGGCTCCTGGCAAGAAAGGCAATCCATGATAGAACTGAAAGATCTCACCAAAACCTATGCCGTATCGGACCGGACCGTCAAAGCGGTACTTCCGATTTCGCTGTCGATCAATCAGGGAGACTTTGTGTCCATCGTCGGACACTCGGGGAGCGGGAAGAGCACGCTCCTGAGCCTGATCGGCGGAATAGCAAAGCCAGACCAAGGCGCCGTCATCATTGACGGCACCAATATCCGTGAGTATGATGATCGAAAACTCTCTAAACTTCGAAATGACAAGTTTGGCTTCGTCTACCAATTTGCCAGCCTGATCCCCACGCTCACTGCCAAGGAGAATGTCCTTCTCCCGACCGTTTTCGGTGAGCCCAAAAACGATGCAGCAGCAATCGAACTGCTTCAACAGGTCGGCCTGGGCGATAAGATCGACCGCTACCCCTCCGAGCTCAGCGGCGGAGAACAGCAGCGCGTAGCGATTGCTCGTGCCTTCATCAACTCACCTCAGGTCATCCTCGCTGATGAGCCTACCGGCGACCTTGATGAGGAGACCGAGGCCGAGATCATGGCATTCTTTGAAAAGATCAATAAAGAGAGAAATGTCACCATGATCATGGTGACCCATAGTTCAGAACTTGCGCTCCGCGCTGCCAGCCGGTTCAGAATGAAACAGGGTTCGCTGGAAAAACTGAACTAAGAATTCGACTAAGTTGTTATCAAAGAAAACGGCCGACAATGGCTGTTTTTTTTGTTCAAAATGCGCGTTTCTGAACTGTATCCTCAGGTGAGGCTAATGTGATAAAGCGAACAAAAAAAGACGGCGGTCATTTCATGACCGCCGTCCTCATTGTGCAGGAGGTAAAAGTTAGTTCCTAAAAGATCACTGTTTTTTTCCGGACTTTTCCCCGAAAAGATGGTCATATTCCGCCGGATGATGATGCTTCAGCTGGTCGATGGACATCTTTCCGGTGAGCCACATCCAGTTCATGGGAAACACTTCCGAGCGCAGGTGCTCGTTGTAGAAATGGAAGATCAGGATGAACACGATCGCCAGCAGCGCTTCATCGCTGTGCATGGCGATGATCACATCCCATATCCATTGCAGCGACCAGACGGGAAAGAGCGATGACACCGTCACCGGGAACGCCAGGAAGAACCCCGATGCACCGATGATGAACATGCCCCAGTAGACCGCCCAGTAATCGAACTTCTGCATATAATTGAACTTACCGAAGTACGGCCGCTCTTTTCTGAACCCGAAGAAGAACATGAAGTTGTGGAAAGCGTCAACAACGTCCTTGGGCATGGGAATAAGCGTGGGGCGCATGCCTCCCTTGCGGAACTGATTGATGAGATAGAACTGGTGGTATATAAAGTCAAGCAGCATGGTGATGCCAGCCACGCGGTGGATCAACCCTGCCGTCTTTGCACCGCCCCAGAAGGAGATCCAGGCGCTGGCAGGGTCCTGATAAGCATACTTGAGCCCCCAGCCGGTGAAGGACAGCAGCAGGAACGTTGTGAACATGATGACATGCTGGATGCGTGCAGAGAGGTCGAACCTCTCGATCTCATTCGGAACAGTATTATTCATGATCGTCCCTCTTTCTGAACAAACGTTCGCGGATGTCGGCAAAGATATCCAGGATAACATGGATGCAGATGAACATGAAGACGCCCACCGTGAGAACGATAAGGCCGATCTCGGTCCAGTGGGCAATGGGATGCAGGGGCTTGTGCGTAATGGCAGCTACGAACTTTTCGGTAGCGCCAGCATGGCACTTGGCGCAGGTCTTGGCCTTATTCGTCGGAAAGACCGGCGAAGACGGGTCCTTGGCACTCTTGATATCATGTGCACCGTGGCAATCAGAACATGCGGGAGCGTTGTTATGGCCTACCTTCAGTTTTCTGCCGTGAAAACTTTCCTTGTAGCGTTCCCAGACCGCCGGGCTGAAACCGTACTTTTCGCCCATGATCTTTTCTTCATGACACTTGCCGCAGGTATCAACAATGTTAAAATGATTGACTGCCGAATCTCTGCTGGTCTTTGACTGAATGTAATGCGGCGACCCGTGACAGTCGGTACACACGGGACCATCTGAGGATTTTTTTACAATGACGTTCTGTCCATGGACGCTTGTCTTGTATGCCTGATAGATTTCGGTATGGCAGTTCACGCAGGCGGCCTGCGCGACAGCGTTCGATCTTATTTTCGGGGAAATGGCAGCGGCAAGCTCAACTACAGTTTTGTCCGGCTTGGCTCCCGACAAACCCTGATGCTGTGCACCCGGCAGCGTCAAGTGGCACATTGTACAGTCATTCATCCCGCCATGGACCGATCTGGAGAATTTTTCCTGATCTACTTTTACAGCGCCTTCCATGGACCCATGACAGCCCAGACATGTTGCAGCATCCGCTGCCGCATATGCTGACGGGGCCAGAAGAAGGGTAAACAAGAACAGCGATACCGCGTTCAACCAGTTCCTCATACGTTCTCCTTTCGAGTAATGTCGGATCCTATCAACTTGACGTCATAAAACGGAAAATGCCGCGGTCCTTCTGAATTTCAGCATGCAGTGCATTATAGCAGATGGTCGCATGGTTGAACGGCGCGAACCCGATAAAAAAAGCATTCGGGGAAATCCGCCAATGGTCGAGCAATAAGCAAAAAAATACCCGGGTATCAGGATAAAACATTTATCAGCGTTTATAGTTTGCACGGATCATGCCAATGATAACCACTTGATATATTGAAGTTCAGTGCCGCATGGTCATTTGCAGACATGAGAATCATCTTTTTCCCGTTACAAACCTGCGAAAATAAGACCGTGTTCTATTATGAATAGAGGACGCGAAGCAGGTACAGACCGTGAGCCGGCGCAGTACGTCCTGCGGTCCTGCGGTCACAGGAAAGGAGCATCTGCTTCACCTCTTCCGGCTTGAAACGACCGAGACCTACCTCCACCAGGGTGCCGGTGATATTGCGGACCATGTATTGGAGAAATGAGTCGGCTTCGAGGCGGATCTCGATCATGTCTTTACTTTTTTTTATGACGATCGGTTTAAGGGTTCTGACCGGAGAGTTGGCGCTGCAGCCTGCCGCCCTGAAGGCAGAGAAATCGTGCCGCCCCGTGAGATGTTCTGCCGCTGCCCGCATGGCTCGCAGGTTTAGCCGTCGGTTCACATGCCATGCCGAATGGCGATCCAGGGCCGATGGTGCGCGCCTGTTCAGGATACGATAGGAGTATATTTTTCCGACAGCACTGAACCGTGCGTGAAACTCCGGCGCTGCTTCCTCCGAAGAGAGCACCCGGATGTCCTCGGGCAGGATATGGTTCATTGCCGGGGCCCAGGCCGCAGGCGGTATAGGGCTGCCGGTCACTACATTACAAACATAGCCGAGAGCATGAACCCCGGCATCGGTCCTGCTGGACCCGTTGACCTTCACTGGTCCACCTGCCAGTGTTGCCAGGGTTTTTTCCAGCGTTTCCTGGACAGTTGCCTGGCCGCTGCCGGCTTGCGCCTGCCATCCGTGATAATTCGTCCCTTCGTATTCAAGGGTCAGCTTGATATTTCTGGACATCCCCGCGTCGGATCGCCGGTCTGCCGGGACCGTTGTACCGGTCCTCGTGGCGATAGGCTCATTCTCCAAGGTAGGCCTTTTTAATGCCCGGGTCATTCTCCAGCATGGCTGCCGGACCCTGCATGACGATCTTCCCCGTCTCCATGACGTATGCGCGATGCGCCAGCCGGAGAGCGGCTTTCGCGTTCTGCTCCACAAGAAGGACGGTGGTTCCCTGCTGATTGATTTCCTTGATGATCTTGAAGATCCTGCTGACGATGATGGGAGCAAGTCCAAGGGACGGTTCATCAAGCAGCAACAGTTTCGGCTTTGCCATCAGTGCTCTGCCGATGGCCAGCATCTGTTGCTCTCCGCCTGACAGCGTACCGCCAAGTTGATGCCGCCGTCCGGCAAGGGCGGGGAACATCTCCAGGCAACGTTCCATGTCCTTTGCAGTCTCCCGCGCGTTCCTGACGAACGCCCCCATCTCCAGGTTCTCGGTCACGGTCATTCTCGAAAAAATACGTCTGCCTTCAGGAACCTGAGACACTCCCAAACGAACAATCTCGTGGGCAGGACGTCCGGTGATCGGGACGCCGTTATACGTAATGCTCCCCTGCTGCAGGGGTGAAACGCCCGAGATCGACATAAGCGTCGTGGATTTACCGGCCCCGTTCGCGCCGATGAGCGCTACGATCTCTCCCTGTTCCACGCGAAGACTGACCCCTTTGAGTGCTTCGATCATGCCATAGGAGACGACGATGCCCTTCAGTTCAAGCATGGCCACCTCTTCTCCGGATGGGTCCGCAAAAAGCGCCGGAGCCATAAAGACCGGAGCTGTTACCCATGACTGCCCTCCTCCTTGCCGAGGTAGGCCTCGATCACCGAAGGGTCTTCCTGAATGTCCCGGGGCAGCCCTTCCGCGATCTTCACGCCATGGTCAAGGACCAGCACCCGATCGGATATACCCATGACCACCTTCATGTCATGCTCTATCAGGATGATGGCCACACCATTATCACGGATCCTGCGGATAAGGGCCATGAGGTCCTGCGTTTCCTGCGGGTTCATGCCAGCCGCAGGCTCATCGAGCAGCAGCAGATGCGGCTCGGTGCCGAGTGCACGCGCGATCTCAAGCCGCCGCTGGTCGCCATAGGAAAGATTGGAAGCACGGTCATCACATTTCAGTTCAAGGCCGACGAACTTCAGGATGTCCATGGCACGAAAGACCATGTCCCGTTCTTCCTTCTGCACTCGCTCCGGCCGGAAGATAGCGCCGAACACGCCGGCCCTGGTCCGGCAATGGCCGGCGACCATAACGTTCTCCCGGCAGGTCATATCGCTGAACAGGCGGATGTTCTGGAACGTGCGGGCTACGCCCAGTGCAGTAATGTCGTGAGGTTGCCTTCCCGTGATGTCATGGTCATGAAACAATATGGTACCCGCCGTCGGCTGATAAATCCCGGTCAGGCAGTTGAAGAACGTGGTCTTGCCCGCTCCATTGGGGCCGATAATGCTTACGATCCGCTCGCGGTCGACGCGCAGATCGATGCCGTCCAAGGCCTTGAGCCCGCCGAAGTGTTTGGCCAGATTTTTTGTTTCCAGGAGATGCATAGCGGAGATAGGGTTTTTCCTTTTCCGATCTTATTTTTTCACGGTTCCCAGAAGGCCCTGCGGTCTGAAGATCATCATCAGCACCAGCGCCACCCCGAAGGCAAGCATCCGGTAATCCTGAAAGTCCCTGAACACTTCGGGAAGCGCGATCAGCAGGAACGCTCCCAGGATGATCCCCGGAATGCTTCCCATACCACCCAGGACCACCATGCAAAGGATCATGACCGACTCGAAAAAAGTGAAGCTCTCAGGCGAAACGAAGGCCATCTTAGCCGAGAAAAAAACCCCTGCCAGCCCCGCCCAGGCGGAACCCAGCACAAAAGCGAGGAGTTTGAGCCTGAACGTATTGATGCCCATTGCTTCTGCAGCGATCTCATCTTCGCGGATCGCTATCCAGGCGCGGCCGATCCGCGAGAACATCAGACGATGTACGGTAAATATGGTCGCAACGACGAGCAGAACGATAAGGTAGTAAAAATCCAGTGTCGTCGAAAGTACATATCCGCCGATCACCGGCCGGCCGATCTTGGAAATACCATTCGGCCCGCCGGTCAACGAGGACCAGTTATTCAGAACGATGCGGGTGATCTCCCCCAGGCCCAGGGTAACGATGGCAAAATAATCTCCCCGTAACCTGAGGGTCACTGATCCGAGGACCACCGCCGCCGCTCCGGCGGTAAACGCACCAATGAGGAGCCCCGGCCAGAAGGACAACCCGAACTGCGTTGACAGGATCGCATAGGTATAGGCGCCGACAGCATAGAATGCCACATAGCCAAGGTCCAGGAGGCCGACCTGACCCACGATAATATTGAGACCGAGGGCAAGGACGATATACATACCGGTGAGCGTAAGGATATCGCGATAATAATCGTTGAGAAGGAGGGGCAGGAGGAGAAGGACCGTGCTGATGACAGCCAATGCAGTAAAGGACTTTAGATAGGGGGCAAACGTTGACAGAGAAGCGCGCAACCGGACAACACTTCCTGCTGCTGAAGAACGAAAAGTAGCGACAGGGGCTGTCGCGTATACCTGGTGCAGAAGCATGATTGCACCTGCAACAGCAAAGACCGCCAGCGCCTTCCAGACGCCCGTGAACGGAAGCGCAAGCAGTCCTGCCCCCAGGGGGACCACAATGGTCCCACTGAGCATATTGAATGATCCCCTCAGCTTTTTCATAAGATGCCGGATTATTGCATAATTACTGCACGATTTCAAGAACCTTCATAAAGACTGTGGCTGGTTTGCTCATGAAAAATGGATGTCAGAACCTGGAAACACAACGACCAAAAAAATTTTTATGGAATAATATTTTATTGTCAGTCCTGTGCTATACTGTACAAAATCAAACAGCTATGATGATTTCAATAACGGGGAAAATATCAAATTCATTAAAGTTATAAAGAAATTGACCGATAGATAGAGTAAGCACGGCACGGACGCACCTACATACCGGACTTTCCCACAATCAATTAACAATACACCCTCGGGAGGTAGTGCATGAAGCTGGGAACTGGTCAGCGTTTCACGCCAGGGGAGAAGAATCCGGTTTTGACATTAGCTTCAGAACCGGACAAATACCCTGAAAAGAAACCTGCATATCTCTACGTCGCCGGCACTGTTGCCGGCAGGGAAAGTAAGTGACCCCGTGATTACCCGAAAACGCATCGGCGACTTACTGCTGGAAGAAGGCCGCATCACCGAAGAACAGCTGCAGACCGCACTCGCCGAACAGAAGAAGACTGGCGAACTTCTTGGCGCCATTCTGTTCAGCCATGGTTTTATCACCCAGCAGGACCTGGTCAAGGTCCTCTCCTTCTCCCAGGATGACAGCAACAAAGCACGGCCTGCCGAGGAGTCCCTCGAAGTCCCTGATGAGATCGAGGCACTGGTCAAACAGAGCAGTGTCGTATTTCTGGCCGACAGCGCCGCAGAGCGGAAACATGTTGATTCTGCCCAATCGCCGCTCGTCCGTCTCGTGGACAAGATCATCATCTCCGGTATCAGACAGAACGCCACGGATATCCACATCGGCCCCGACACCAAGGGCACACGGATCCGCTACCGCGTGGACGGCGCACTCCATCACGGCATGTTCCTCCCCAAGGACCTGCTCAACCCGATCGTATCGCGGTTCAAGATCCTCGGGCAGATGAACATAGCCGAGAACCGTGTCCCTCAGGACGGCGGTGCGGAGTTCCACTACAAGGACCGCCGGCTGGACCTTCGTATTTCCACGTTCCCGCTTATCAACGGCGAGAACATCGTGGCACGCATCCTTGACAAGTCCCAGTTGAAGCTCGGTCTGGACAACCTCGGGTTTTCTGGGTCCGATGCCCGCCTGATCCAGGATACTCTGAAGCTGCCTTACGGCATGATCCTGGTTACCGGCCCCACAGGATCGGGCAAGACGACTACGCTCTATTCCTGCCTCACGCTTATCAACACCGTCAGCAGGAACATCTTTACGATCGAGGACCCCGTCGAATACCAGATCCCCCTCGTCAGACAATCCCAGGTCAACGTCAAGGCGGGACTTACCTTCGCATCGGGATTGCGTTCCATCCTCCGGCAGGACCCCGATATCGTGCTGGTTGGTGAAATGCGTGACCGAGAGACCGCAGAACTGGCCGTGCGCGCAGCCCTGACCGGCCACCTCGTGTTCAGCACCCTGCATACCAATGATGCGATCTCAAGCGTCGTCCGCATGGTCGACATGGGTATCGAACCGTTCCTTATCTCTTCGACCGTCGATACGGTCATTGCCCAGCGGCTGGTCCGGCTTTTATGCGACAGTTGTAAAACACCAGTTCCCGGGAACGATGCCGTCTACAGGACCCTGCAGACGAAAGACAGCGAGCACGTTCTCTACCGGGCGGTCGGCTGCGAACAGTGCGGAAACACCGGATACCGCGGCAGAAGCGTCATCTACGAGATACTGAAGATAACAGGCGCCATCCGGGAACTGATCAATCGCAAAGCGAGCCATGATGAGATCAAACGTCAAGCCATAAGCGCCGGCTTCAAGAATATGTTCGAAAACGGAATCGACAAGGTCAAAGCTGGGATAACCACGCTTGAAGAAGTGAGCTCGGTCTCACGGGCGGAGACCTGATGGCAAATTTCTCCTACAGGGCAATGGATGAAGATTCAAACCTCCTGACCGGAAAGCTCCAGGCCCGTGATGAGAATGAGCTCGAGCAGAAGCTCAGTTTGCAGGGATTGACGCTCATCGAGGGGGTAAAAGCAGGCTTCCTCGATCTCGGAAAAAGCACCATAACCTTCACTCAGCAGGAACTCGCCAATTTCAGCTACTTCCTTCATCTGATAGTATCCTCGGGAATGCCTATCCTCCATGGACTGGTCGACCTTATGGAGAACAAGGAGAACAAAAAGATCGCCCAGGTCGCAGAACTCATCCATGACAAGATCGACGCCGGCATGTCTTTGTCCGATGCCCTGCGGGAATACCCGGGCCTTTTCCCCGAGTACTATGTCCAGATGATCGCAGCCGGCGAGGTATCAAGTAATCTCGAAAAAATGCTGACCGACCTTCTGGCCTATCTCGAATGGCAGATCAACTTCAGAAGAAGTGTGCGCTCGGCACTAGCCTATCCTGCAGTCGTCATCGGTGCCGTACTGCTCCTCATCACCGCCCTTTTCACCTTTGTGTTCCCTCGCCTGGTCACTGTGATAATCGGGCTTCATGCCGAGGTGCCCCTCCCCACGCGGATCATCATGGCACTATCAGGTTTTGCCAGCGCCTATTTCCTGTATATCCTCGTCGGGATCGCAGCCTCGGGCCTGCTGTTAAAATTATGGTTGAACACGTATGAAGGCAGGCGGAAGTACGACACCCTGCTTCTGGCGATCCCTTTTCTGGGAAACCTCATCAGAAAGATCGACCTGTCCCGGTATTGTAAGACAATGGCGACGCTCCACTCTGCCGGATTGAACATCGTGAAGACACTGACCGTATCCGCTGCCGTCGTGCAGAACACGCTCATATCCGAGGCCCTCGCCACGGTAACCGAATCAGTGACCAATGGCGAAAGTATTTCACAGGCAATGCAGAAAACAGGGGTTTTCCCGACCATGATCATAACCATGGTATCGATCGGAGAAAAGACCGGCAAACTGGACAGTGCATTCCAACGCGTCAGCAATATGTTCGACCGAGAGGTGCCCGAAACGCTGAAAAAAGTGCTCAGCTATCTGGAGCCGCTCATCATTGTCATCCTGGGGATCGTGGTCCTCGGCGTCCTGCTCTCGGTATTCCTTCCCATTTACAAGATCGTGGGAGGGATCAGGGTCAGGTGAGACATCCCCTTTCGAAAAACGGCTTTACACTGATCGAGGTCGTTGTTGTCATGGCGATCATTGCTATCTTGACCGGGATCATGGTGCCGATGATGTACCGCGTGTGGGACAGCAGCAACGAGACGTTGACCCTGACCAGAATGAATGATCTGAGGGTCGCCCTTATCGGCGACAACAAACTGTATCAGAATGGCGTACGGACCCACTTCGGCTATGTCGGGAACTTTGGCCAGTTGCCCGACTCGCTGGATAAGCTCGTATCAGAAACGGGCGGCCCCTATTTGCCGTCAGGCTTCGACCCGGCAAATTACGGCAAGGACGGATGGGGAAACGACATCCACTATGCCATCACATCGAGCGACGCACTGTCTCGGAACGTTGCAGCTACTCTCACGAGTTATGGGCCCGACGGCGTTCTCAGCCCGGACGACATCGTAGAAACGATCAATGAAACCGACGTGGTCCCGGTGACTTCTCTACAGGGCAATATCGGCATTACATTTCAGTCCGACTATGCCAACAGACGGATCGGTGTTGCGATAGATTACCTGAAGGGCGACGGCACGCTTGCGACCGATTTCTATTGCGACAACCTATCCTCTGCCATGACCGGGAGTGCAGGCTACACCAGTCAGCCGTTCACGTTTGCCGTCACGCACAAACTACCCATTGGCATTATCACCTTGAAACCGCGGGTTAATGACAATGCATGCGGATTTATAGCTGAAGGTACTCCCCTCAAAGTGGCAACGAATATCAGCGGGGGTCTACTGTTCGTGAACTTGCAGATCAAGTAGGCTGCATTACGTATAAGGACGATCAATGAAAAACATATTTTTCGATCTGCGAGGACATGCGTTGCGGGTGCTGGTAGCCGAAGGCGAAACCGCCTCGTACCTGCAAAGCTTTGAACGCTTCACCCTTGACGATGGCGCGAACGCCGACGTGATCTTGTCCGAGATCAGCGCCAAGACCGGAATAAAACTGGACAGGGTCCATTGCATTATGCCGTCCGAAGAGGTCTCGGTTTCGACCCTGGCAATGCCGGCGATGTCGCTCGCCGACGCGGGGAAAGTGGCCCGGCGAAAACTTATCAAGGATACGGGCGTGCAGTCGCCGCTTTTCAATATCATCCCCTTGGTGGCCCGCGGGGACAAGCAGTCCTATCTCGTCGAATCCATCAAGCGCGAAGCCCTCGAACGCTATGTCACCTTCTTCCGCAGCCGACACATCGAAATTAAGAGCGTTTCCACGGCCCTGCCCGCCAATCTCGGGGCGCTGAAGAAACTTGACCGTGATCCCTCTGCGACTGTCGCGATCGTCGATATCGGCAACGACCTCATTGAAATGACCATACTGTCTGACCGCGTCATCTCCTATGGAAAAGCCGCGATCCTCCCTTTGGATGTGCAAAAAGAACTGCAGAGCGGCAAGACGCCCGATCGGATACAAAAGATGCGGATCTATCGGGTCGTCGAAGCGGTATACAATGCGCAAAGCGATTATAAAAAGGAACACCCCGAATACCCCATCAGGAAGATCATGGTATGCGGCACTGGCGGTTCCCTGGAAGGCGTTCTGGAAGCACTTACCGAGTCCATGAACGTCGAGACGCGTTTCCTGAACATCCTTCAGGAAACGGGGACTGACGGTTTTCATTACGCGGCTCTTTACGGCCTGGCGCTGGGCCTGCAGGACGGGACGATAGTAAATTACCTTCCCCGCGATATGACCAGACGCATGTCGTTGCTCGCACTGAGCAGGACGACGTTGGTCACTGCAGCATGCGCCTGGGGAGCCCTGTGCATCGTGACCATAGGCATCCTGGAGTTAAAACACCATAAAGCAGAACGAATGCTGTCGGACAGCATCCGTACGTCAGAGCAGACAAACCTCGATCCCGGCGCAACAAGGCTCTATGCAAAGAACAGTGCCTACTTTAACAATCTGATCGCCCGGCAGACCGCCTGGAGCCCGCTGTTCGGCTATCTGGCGGGAAACACTCCTGACGGAATGTATATCGAAGGGCTTGCCTTGAGATCCGCAAATAACGGGCCGACGCTTGAAATACAGTTCGTTACTCCGGAATACTCAGAGGTCGGCGTAAAGAGATTCCTTACCCGGATCATTGCCATGATAGACCAATGCAACCTGCTCAGGAGGACCGGGGAACCGGTAATAACCATCACGAAGCAGGACAAGACCAAACTGCTCCATTTCAAAGTAACAAGCGAGGTGCTGTCGGGTGAAAATCAATAAGATCCAGTTCCTTCTGCTAACGGCAGGTGTGTTGACCCTGACCCTGGTCCTCTATGCAGGAATACGGACGAGCCAGATATCCCGTCTCCGGCAGCAGGCAAACGCTCTTGAGGCGAAGACCGTGAGAATGAATGCCGACGATACCGATGTGGCGGCGCTCAGAATTAGATTTCCGGAAAAGGCCGATGTTTCCTCCTTTGTGGAAGGGCTCTACACGCTCGCCCAGACGACGGGATTGGAGAACGTTGAAATAACCACGGAGAACGACGCGAGGGTCAGGACGCCAAAAAAGCACGGCACCGACAAGGATGCAGCTTCGTTGCTCGTCCCCTACCGGGTAAGGATCTCCGGCGAAGGGAAATACCGCACTCTTGCCCAGTATCTCGGAAGGATCCATGACATCAAGCGCTACAACAAGGTCGTCGCATTCGACCTTAAACCAGGAGAAAATACGATCAAGGCAAATATTATCGTCGAGATTCTGTCCTTTGAGGTCCAGAATGCTTCGTAATAAATATGTCGTCACCGCCCTGGGAGCCGTGCTGCTCCTGGTCGTGGCCTACAATATCCAATTTTTCCGAACACGGGCTGTGAACCAGGCCGCAGGGACTGCGGCGCAAACTTATTCTTCCGCCATTCAACATCCCCGGACTTCGTCACCCCCTCCGCGGGTGATGATGCCCAGCCTCCCGGTAGAGGAGTGGCGGCGGGATCCATTCTGGTATCCGCTGAGTACAAAACACGCATTGCCGGTCCAACATACTGGATCATCCCGTCCGTCATCGGGGATGCGGCTCGAAGCAACCATGGTGAAGGACGGTAAAGGATTCGCGGTCATCAGCGGACAGGTCGTGGGCCTGGGAGAGCGGGTCGGGGAATATGTGGTTGTTGAGGTCGGCGATCTATTCGTCAGGCTTAAAGGCCCCGGCGGAGTAAAAAAAATGTCAATTACTACCGATACAAGCGTGAAGGAGTAACAACATGATAAAGAGGACATTTTTGTTCATCGTGGTGGGCTTGTTGCTCACTTCTTGTGCAAGCCCGAGACCGCCGCAGATCCCCGACACCATGTCACGGATGAACGTTCCTGTGGAGGAAAGTGCGGCGGCAGTTGAACCGGCCCTGCCCCAGGAACCCTTCGCCGGGATCGATACGACGCGTACCTATTCGCTTACCATGAAGAACGTGGACATCAAAGATGCCCTGCTCCTCCTCTCCCGGCAGGCTGGGGCCACCATTATTACGGACAAAGATGTGACCGGCAAGGTGACCGTCGATTTTCAGGAAAAGTCGCTCAAGGACATCCTTACCGCAATGCTCAGACCGACCGGCTATACCGCATATCTTGAAGGAACCATCATCTACGTAAGCAGGCCTCAACTGGTCACGCGGTCTTTCAATATCAACTATATAAAGGACAAGCGGAGCTCCTCCAGCTCGATGAGCGCATCGATGATGGACACCAGTTCTTCCTCGGTAAATTATCAGGGAGGAACTGGGACCCCAACGACCAATTCCTCCACTGGTCAACAGGGCAACGTCACGGTGACGACAAAAGGTGAAACGGACTTCTGGTCCGAACTGGTCGGCGGCCTCGAGGTCATCGTTTTTGGAGACACCGCGAATGGCAATGAGCGGAAACGTCAGGGCGGATTCAGCAAAGCAGACAGACTTGGTAGAAAGCTCGTCGTCAATGAGCTCTCGGGCCTGGTATTCGTCACAGACTTTTCCGACAACATGACCTATGTACGATCGTATCTCGAAGATGTTGAAAAGGCAGCAAAGCGTCAGGTACTGATCCAGGCGCATATCGTCGAAGTGGCCTTGAACGACAGCTTTTCCTTCGGCATTGACTGGAACTACCTGAGAACGCGGGCCGGCAGCGATCCAACGACCATTAAACTGGCCCAGGGTCTCATGCCCCTTGCGTCGCAAACCGGGGTCTTTCAATTCAGCCTCACCAACGACAAGGTATCTTCGCTGCTCGATGCCATGAAGGAGCAAGGGACGCTCAACACCCTCTCAAGCCCCAAGATCTCGACGTTGAACAACCAGCGCGCTCTCATTAAATTGACCACCAAGGAGGTTTCCTGGTACACCAGGACCACCACCTATCCAGGACCTCCTTTGGTCAATGTCATAGACAATGTTCCGCAGATCGACGAGGTAGGCATTTTTCTCGATGTCACTCCCCAGATAAATGACAAGGGAACCATCTCCATGCAGATCCATCCGAGCGTCTCGGAGGTGATCGGGCAGTCCACATCACTCGATGGGAAAAACAGTAAGCCCGTTATTGATATCAGGGAGGTCGACACCATGATCGATGTGAAGAACGGCCAGACCGTGGTGATTGCCGGCCTCATCTCCGACAAGATCAATGAGACCAGAAGAAGCGTTCCCTGGCTGGGCGACATCCCCTATATAGGAGCCCTCTTCCGCTTCACCTTCCAGGAAAAGAAGAAGACCGAGCTCGTCATGCTCCTCACTCCGTACATCTTAACTGATAAGACGATCGAAGAGGTCAGGAAAGAGCACGAAGAGCGGCTGAAAAAAGCTGGACGCAGCTTTACACCTATTCCGATGCCTGTTCAGTGACATCATATCTGAGAAGCGCAAGGAAAGGACCGGTACCCCTGTGATCAAGGTGTGCCGGTTTTTCTTTTGTCAGGCATATAGCAACCCTGCGCAAGCATGTTGGAACGCTCCGGATATCCTTTGACCGGCATTGCCGCTCACCCGTGACACCGCTGTTCTCCATTTGACATTACCCGCGTCCATGGTTAAGATGATACTGAACAGCGAATGACTAAAATCATAAAAATATCGATTCTTGCCCTCTGGCTGGTTATGCTGGCACTGCTTATCGAACGAACCTACCTGCGTCCATCAACGGTCATCGCACTCGACGCTATCACTGAAGAAGGCGTTCGCACCGGCGATGACTGGTTCGGCATTTATCAACAGGACCGCAAGATCGGCTATGCCCATACGCGCACACAACGCGAAGCGGACACTTATCATCTTTTCGAGGAATCGGAACTTGACATCCTGGCGCTTGGCTCCGTGCAGCGCGTTAAAACGGTCATCAACAGCTATGCGGCGAAGAACTTTCAGCTTAAATATTTCGACTTTACCATGACGTCCAGCATGAGCTCCATGTTCATCAAAGGTGCCGTGGTCGGGAAGAAACTCCTGCTCGACATAACCAGTGGAGGCCAGACAAGAAATGAGCGGATTCAGCTGGCAAAACCGCCCTATCTGTCCCCGAACATCAAACCGGCACTGATACTTCTCGGGCTCGAGCAGGGAAAACAATTCACCTTCCCCCTCTTCAATCCCGCCACGATGAGCTCAGAAGAAGCAACGGTCACCGTCGAATCCAGGGAGCGCATAAAGGTAGGTGACCAGGATAAGACTGTGTACAAGCTCAGGGAATCCTTTCAGGGAATGGATGCTTTTTCCTGGATCACCGACGAGGGAGAGACCCTTAAGGAGGAAAGCGCTCTTGGCTATGTGCTTCTGCGGGAGACCATGACCGAAGCCCAGAAAAGGGACAAACGGGGGCCTGCGGTGGATATAATCTCGCTTACCATGATACCGTCGGACCCGATCAAGGACTCAAGCCGCGTCCGACATCTCAAAGTACGTCTCAAGGGCGTTCCGCTCAGGAGCTTCCAACTGCAAGGCGACCAACAGGCACAATCGGAAGAAGTGGTCGATGTTACGGTCAAGGACCCGGCCACCTCGTTCACGCTCCCTTACTCCGGAAAGGAACTGCGTGAATATCTGCTGCCGTCAGCACTGATCCAGAGCGATGATCCCAGGATCATAAGGACGTCGGTGCGCATTCTCGCAGGACAACGCGATTCGCGGCTGGCTGCCAGGGCATTGAACGAGTGGGTATACAATACGTTGGAGAAAAAACCGGTTGTCAGCATCCCCAGCGCCCTGGAGGTCCTGGAGCAACGCGCCGGTGATTGCAATGAGCACACCACGCTCTTCACCGCGCTGGCTCGGGCAGCCGGCATTCCCACGCGCATGGCAGGCGGCATCGTCTACATGGAAGACGGGTTTTATTACCACGCCTGGCCCGAGGTCTGGCTTGGCGGGTGGACCGCCATCGATCCGACCTTCAACCAGTTCCCTGCTGATGCCACTCATATCAGGTTTGTTACCGGCAACCTCGATCAGCAGACGCAGATCATGAAGCTCGTAGGGAAGCTTAAAGTCGACGTGCTGGAATATCACTAGCGCGGCCGCAAGCCTCAAATAACACGATTCAAAACTCAAGATTCAAGATTCAGCAGATTCAATATTCATTGTTGAATTTTGAATCGCGGCGAAGGAGGCCGCGTCATGATCAAACTCGTCAACCTCACCAAGACCTACGGCAAGTTCATCGCCGTGAAGAGCATTAATCTCGACGTGGCGCAAGGCGAGGTTTTTGGATTCCTCGGACCCAACGGTGCCGGCAAGACCACGACCATTAAAATGATGGCAGGCCTGCTCCAGCCGAGCAGCGGCAACGCAAGCATCGGAGGATACGATGTACAGCAGCATCCGCTGGAAGCGAAATACATCACCGGGTTCATCCCTGACCGGCCCTATCTGTACGAGAAGCTCACCGCCACAGAATTCATGCATTTCACGGCAAAACTGTACGACATGAAGGAGCCGGCCGCGCGATCGGGTGAGCTGCTCGGTGTCTTCAGTCTGACCGAATGGGCCGACGAGCTGGTGGAAAATTTCTCTCACGGTATGAAGCAGCGGCTTGTCATGGCAGCCTCCCTGCTTCATGAACCGAAGGTCCTTATCGTGGATGAACCCATGGTCGGCCTCGACCCGCGCGGTGCACGGCTGGTCAAGGACATTTTCAGTGACCTTGCATCAAAAGGGGTGACCATTTTCATGTCAACACACACGCTCGAGATCGTCGAGCAAATGTGCACCCGAGTTGCGATCATCAACAAGGGCGAGATCATTGCAGAAGGAAGCGTCGAAGAACTGGGCCGCATGACAAGTATGCCCGACAGCCATCTGGAACCGATATTCCTCAAGTTGACCGGAGGAGACGAGGCGCTCTAACGACGATCCAACATTCAAAAAAGAACATTCAATATACTGAATTTTTAATTATGGATCCTGAATAGCATCTACACTGGAGCTTACCATGAATGCAGCAAAATTCTTCCCTCTTGTAAAATGGTGGCCGTCCGTGAACAAACGGACGACGCGTGCCGATATCCTTGCGGGCTTGACCGGAGCGGTCATTGTCCTCCCTCAGGGTGTGGCGTTTGCCCTCATCGCCGGACTGCCGCCCGAGTACGGTCTTTATGCAGCGATCGTTCCGACGATCATCGCAGCACTGTTCGGATCGTCCCATCACCTCATCTCAGGTCCGACGACGGCGATCTCTATCGTCATATTCACTACGGTCAATCCCCTGATGGCCGCGGGCAGTACCGAATATATCCGCATGGTGCTCACGCTCACGTTCTTAGCAGGCGTCTTCCAGGTTGCACTGGGGCTCGCGCGCCTGGGAGCTCTGACCAATTTTGTATCGCATTCCGTTGTGGTCGGGTTCACCTCGGGGGCGGCACTCCTCATTGCCGCAAGCCAGATCAGTAATTTCATGGGTGTTCCCGGTTCAAAACGCCATGCTTTTATCCATATCGTGACGGACATGGCAGAACTGTTGCCACGGGCAAATGCCTATGTGGTCGCCGTTGCCCTCGTTACGCTCGTCAGTGCGATCATTTTGAAGCGATATGCCCCGCGCTGGCCGGGAATGCTCATTGCCATGGTCATCGGCAGCGGATGCAATCTCTTGCTGAACGGGAAGGATCATGGCGTCCGCCTCATCGGCTCCCTGCCCCAGCACCTGCCGCCCCTCTCCCTCCCCGACCTGTCAACGTCGGCCATTCGCCAGCTGGCGCCTGCAGCGCTGGCCGTTTCCATGCTCGGGCTGGCAGAAGCGGTGTCCATAGCCCGCGCCGTCGCGACCCGGTCTGGCCAGCGCATTGACAGCAACCAGGAATTCATCGGCCAGGGGCTGTCAAACCTGATCGGAAGTTTTTTTTCGAGCTATGCAGCCTCGGGATCGTTCACTCGAACCGGCGTCAACTACGAAGCGGGCGCAAAGACCCCCCTGGCAGCCGTCTATGCAGCGCTGTCCCTGACCGCGATAGTGCTGCTCATTGCCCCGCTGACCGCCTATCTTCCTTTTGCGGCAATGGCAGGGATCCTGCTGATCGTGGCCTATGGACTCATCGATTTTCACCACATCCGGACCATCATCAAGACCAGCAGATCAGAGGCTGCGGTCCTGGGAATAACTTTCTTCGCAACCCTGCTTGTGGAGCTGGAGTTCGCCATCTATGTGGGCGTTATCCTGTCGCTGCTGCTCTATCTCAACCGTACTTCTCATCCCCGCTTTATCACCATGGTCCCCGACCCGGACAGCCAGCGCCGGAGCTTCATCAACATCTCGAAGAAACCGCTGCCTGAGTGCCCGCAGATGAAGATCGTCAGAGTAGACGGGTCGCTCTTCTTCGGCGCCGTCACCTATTTTTCTGACCAGCTGCGGGGCATCACGAAGCACTACTCGGAACAGACCAATATCCTGATCATCGGAAGCGGCATCAACTTCATCGATGTGGCAGGTTGCGAAGCCCTCGTCAATGAAGCGCACAATCT
>JBGQDI010000002.1:0-30533 GCA_041495765.1 Nitrospirota bacterium | reverse complement strand
CGCGAGCATGATCTTTCCCTGTACTTCGAGGTCGGCAAGATGGGCGTGGAGCATGCGCTCCTTCCCGAACAGGGGATCGTGGTGCCCGGAGATGTGGTCATCGGCGCTGACAGCCACACCTGCACCTACGGCGGACTGGGCGCCTTCTCGACCGGCGTGGGCAGCACCGATGTTGCCGCGGCGATGATCACGGGCGAGGCCTGGTTCAAGGTTCCCGAAAGCATGAAGTTCATCTATAAAGGAAAACTCGGCAAGTGGGTCAGCGGCAAAGACATCATCCTGCATACCATCGGCGACATCGGCGTGGACGGAGCGCTCTACCGTGCCATGGAGTTCACCGGCGAAGTGATCAAGAAACTTCCCATGGCGGGACGCCTGACCATCTGCAACATGGCGATCGAAGCCGGCGGCAAGAACGGCATCATCGAGCCTGATGAGATCACCGAAAAGTACGTAGCGAAACGGGCGCAGCGCAAGTACAAGTTCTATAAGAGCGACAAAAAAGCGAACTATGCGGATGTGCGCGAGTACGACCTGACCGGCATGGAGCCGCAGATCGCCTGCCCGCACCTTCCCGAGAACGTGAAGCCCGTGAGCCAGCTGGGCTCGGTCAATATCGACCAGTCCGTGGTCGGTTCCTGCACCAACGGCAGGATCGAGGATATGCGGGAGGCGGCAAAGGTCATCAAGGGCCACAAAGTGCATCCTTACGTGCGCATGATCGTGATCCCGGCCACGCAGGCGATCTACAAACAGTGTATCAAGGAAGGCCTGGTGGACATCTTCATCGATTCAGGTGCGGCCTTCAGCACGCCGACCTGCGGCCCTTGCCTCGGCGGCCACATGGGCATCCTCGCAGCGGGCGAACGCGCTATTGCCACGACCAACCGCAATTTCGTCGGCAGGATGGGTTCTCCCAAGAGCGAAGTATACCTGTCCAATCCGGCCATAGCAGCGGCATCGGCCGTGCTCGGCAGGATCGGAAGGCCGGAAGAGCTGAAGTAACTTAAGTTGCTACGGATAGACACGGATTAAAAAAATCATCCGCCAGTGAACGCGAATTAACGCGTGTGAATTCTAAAGGAAAAACAAGAAGTATTCATTAGCGTATATTAGTGTGAATTCGCGGTTAAAAATTTGAGGTTTTTATGAAATTCAAAGGCAATGCATGGAAATTCGGGGCAGACGTCGATACGGACGCGATCGTACCCGCGCGCTATCTGAATACCTCGGACCCGAAAGAACTGGCAAAGCACTGCATGGAAGATTCCACCAACCCCGAGTTCATGAAGAAGATGAAGCCCGGCGATATCATCGTTGCGGACAAGAACTTCGGGTGCGGGTCGTCGCGCGAGCATGCGCCGATCGCGATCAAGGCTGCGGGCGTGTCCTGTGTCATCGCCAAGAGCTTTGCCCGGATCTTCTACCGGAACTGCTTTAACATGGGGTTGCCGATCTTTGAGAGCGCGGATGCGGTCGACGGCATCAAGGAGGGCGACCAGGTCGAAGTAGATGCCGGCAGCGGTGTGATCCGGAACCTCACGTCCGACAAGACCTTTCAGGCAATGCCGGTTCCTCCTTTCATGCAGGAACTGATCGGAGCGGGCGGCCTCATGGCATACACGAAGAAGAAGGCCGGGTTGTAATTGACCGCCTGCTTCAAGCTGATGAAAGCGCTTACCCCAAACATTCAGCAGGCGCTCTCGCTTTGCGGACCTTGTGTATATTACAGCAGTAACCTCGATCCGTCATATTCCTCATCCAGCGGGCCATTCCATCCTTCCTGCGGATTAGACTTTTCTCCCGGAGACGAAAACTGCAGCGAGATGCGGACGAACAACTGCAGCACGAGAAAAACAACAAAATAACATCGTGCACGAAAAAAGGGGAAGGTTGGAGAAAGGGTGATGATACCCCGGCATATTTTCTCCTTTTCGCAGTTCCTTCGCTATTTCCCCTTTTGTTCTTGAAGTTATACAACTTTTTGAGAGGAATCATCATTCATGGCAAAGACCTATAAAATCGCATTGCTTCCCGGTGACGGAACAGGACCCGAGGTCGTTAAGGAGGCAGTAAAGGTCATTAACGCGGCGGCATCCAAGGGCGGTTTCAAATTCGAATTCACCTCTTATGATTTCGGGAGCGCCCGTTATCTGAAGACCGGAGAAACGCTGCCAGACAGCGCCATCGCCGAGTTCAGGAAGTTCGATTCCATGTTCCTCGGCGCCATCGGGCATCCCGACGTAAAACCCGGCATCCTGGAGGCAGGGATCCTGCTCAAGATACGCTTTGCCCTGGACCAGTACATCAATCTCCGTCCGGTGAAACTCTACCCCAACGTCGAAACGCCGCTCAGGGACAAGGGGCCCGAGGACATCGATTTCGTTGTGATCCGAGAGAACACGGGCGGTATTTATACAGGACACGGCGGTGCAACGCAGGTGGGGACATCCGAAGAGATCGCCACGCAGCTTATGGTCTACGACCGACGTACCGTAGACCGCTGCCTCAAATATGCCTTCGAACTGAAGAAGAAGCGGAACGCCATGAGCCCCAAGTATGCGGCGAAGCCGATAACGCTGATCCACAAACGAAATGTTCTGACCCATTGCGGAGACCTCTGGTACCGCGCATTCGAAGAAATGGGCGCGAAACAGTACCCGGAACTTAAACGCGACTATAACCACATAGATGCAGCTAATATGTGGTTTGTGAAGAACCCCGAATGGTTCGACGTGGCGGTCACGGAAAACCTGTTCGGCGACATCATCACCGACCTTGGCGCCATGATCCAGGGCGGGCTCGGCGTAGCCTCCGGCGGGAACATCAATCCCGACGGTGTTTCCATGTTCGAACCCATGGGCGGGAGCGCACCCAAGTATGCCGGCCAGAACGTGATCAACCCCATGGCGGCAATCGGTGCAGCCATGATGATGCTCGATTCGCTCGGCGAAACAAAATTGTCGCAGGCGATCGAAGCAGCGATGATCGCCACCATGAAAAAGATGAAGAGCCAGGCCGCCGGAAAGATGGGCATGTCTACCGCGGAAGTAGGGGACATGGTGGCGGGGCTGCTTTAAAATTGCGGATTTCGGATTGCGGAATGAAAGTCAAAGCCGCGCCAAAGCATGGCTATGACGAATTGAGTTTTATTAATACATAATGTTTAATCAGGGGGAAAAATAATATCTAAAAAGTTTTCCAGAGCCTAACAACTGGAATGGTTTTTACGAATCTCGAAATAAGTAGTCAATCAATTACTAGGGAGTTAAACAATGATGCGAGTAGGCTTTGTCGGTTGGCGTGGCATGGTAGGTTCGGTGCTCATGGGCCGCATGAATGAAGAAAAGGACTTTACTCTGATCGACCCGGTGTTCTTCACCACCTCGAACGTGGGCGGGAAGGGGCCGAATGTCGGCAAGGACGTGCCTGCGCTTAAGGATGCCAAAAGCATCGACGAATTGAAGTCGATGGACGCGATCGTTTCCTGTCAGGGCGGCGACTATACGAACGACGTTTACCCCAGGCTGCGGACCGCAGGCTGGAAGGGCTACTGGATCGATGCGGCATCAGCCCTTCGCATGGAAAAGGACGCCATCATCATCCTCGATCCGGTCAATATCAACGTGATCAAGAACGGCATGGCAAAGGGTGTTAAGAACTATATCGGCGGCAACTGCACTGTCTCCCTCATGCTTATGGCCCTGGGCGGTCTGTACGAACGCGGACTGGTCGAATGGATGAGCGCCATGACCTATCAGGCGGCTTCGGGCGCCGGCGCGAACAACATGCGCGAGCTCATCAAGCAGATGGGTTCCATCCACGGCAACGTGAAGGGCCTGCTGGACGACCCCGCAGGGGCGATCCTGGATATCGACCGGAAGGTTTCCGACCACATCCGTTCCGATGCCTATCCCAAAGAGTTCTTCGGCGTACCGCTTGCCGGATCGGTCATCCCCTGGATCGACAAACAGCTCGACAGCGGCCAGAGCAAGGAAGAGTGGAAAGGCCAGGCCGAGACGAACAAGATCCTGGGCCGGGAGGGGAACCCGATCCCCATCGACGGCACTTGCGTGCGCGTCGGGGCAATGCGCTGCCACAGTCAGGCGCTGACGATCAAGATGACCAAGGATGTGCCGCTCGCCGAGATCACGGACATGATCGCCAAGCACAACAAGTGGGTGAAGGTAGTGCCGAACGTGCGAGAGATCACTGTTCGTGAACTTACCCCCGCAGCGATCACGGGAACGCTTACCGTACCGGTCGGGCGCCTCCGCAAGATGAACATGGGCCCGACCTTCCTGAACGCATTCACCTGCGGTGACCAGCTCCTGTGGGGAGCGGCAGAACCGCTTCGCAGAATGCTTCGTATCGTTGTCGAGAACTAGACAAAAACCAGGCGTAAACGCGCTATGCCATAGGCAAGTGCAGGTTTGAGGCCTGTCCTTGCGGAAAGCAATATGCTGAAGAAAAAAAGCTCATATGTTGTTGCCGTTGCGGGTGCCACCGGGGTCGTGGGCAAAGAAATGATGGAGATCCTTCAAGAGCGCAATTTCCCCGTGAGCGAGCTTGTGCCTTTGGCATCGGAGCGTTCCGCAGGGGAGCGGGTCACGTTTCGGGACAAAAGCTGGGTCGTCAAGGCGCTGTCCAAGGATTCATTTAAAGGCGTGGATATTGCGCTTTTCTCCGCAGGCGCAGAACGCAGCCTGGAGTTCGCTCCTTCGGCAGTGACCTCTGGTGCAATCGTGATCGACAATTCGAGCGCTTTTCGCATGGCTCCCGGAGTACCGCTTGTGGTCCCGGAAATTAACGCTCACGCGCTCACCGGTCACGCCGGGATTATTGCGAACCCGAACTGCTCGACCATCGCCATGGTCATGGTGCTCAAGCCGATCCACGATGCCGTACGGATCAAGCGCGTCGTAGTCACGACTTTTCAGTCCGTTTCCGGGACCGGGAAGGAGGCCATTGACGAGCTCGCCGGCCAGACGGTGGCGCTGCTGAACTTCAGGGACATCGAAGCGAAGGTCTATCCCCACCAGATCGCTTTCAACTGTCTGCCGCATATTGATACCTTCCTCGAGAACGGCTACACGAAGGAAGAGATGAAAATGGTGAACGAGACCAGGAAGATCCTTGAGGACGAGTCGATCGGGGTGACCGCGACCACGGTCCGGGTGCCTGTATTCCGCTGCCATTCGGAGTCGGTGAACATCGAGACGGAAAAAAAGATCTCTGCCAACGAGGTGCGGGCCCTTCTCTCATCAGCGCCGGGGGTCATGGTGTATGATGATCCGAAAAAGAACCTCTATCCGCTGGCCATTGATACGGCAGGGAAAGATGATGTTTATGTAGGAAGGATCAGGGAAGACGAGTCAGTCCCGAACGGGATCAATCTGTGGGTCGTATCGGATAATGTACGCAAAGGCGCTGCATTGAATGCGGTGCAGATCGCTGAACAGTTGATAGCGTGAGTTTAAAGTACGGAATGCAGTTCGGACAATAGCCTCAGTTCAGGTATACTCTATACTTAGCCCTCTTTCATTTGAAGGCATCCATGTATAATCTTATCTCAAAAATATTCGACAAGTTGGAGCGGGGCTTGAGCCCCCGGGAGAAGGCGATCCTTGTTTCGTTGATGCTTGTCATCTCGGTGCTCGGCATTGTCCTTGCGGTCCGGTACTATAACTATATACAGAAAAACCCCGAGTTCTGCAATAGCTGCCATCTTATGGAAGAGGCATACACGGCGTGGAAGCTTTCAGGCCACCGGAACATGGTGTGCCAGGAATGTCACCAGTTGGGCATGATCGAGCAGAACCGGCTCCTGGTGAAGTTCGTGTTCACCACCAACAGAAAAACCCCTGAGCCGCACGGGAACGAGACGCCCTGGAATACCTGTACCAAGTGTCATTGGGATGATGCAGCCCAGGGCTCCTTGACCGTGAACAGGTCAACGGGCCATGCGCGGCATGTTTTTATGGAGAAACTGCACTGCAAGGATTGTCACGACCGGAAAGTGCATTCGTTCAGGCCTGAAAAGGACGCCTGTCTGCGATGCCATAAGGATTGGCAGGTCCACGGGGTCGGGATGGAGAACATCTCCTGCCTCCGGTGCCACGCTTTTTCTCCAAAAAAGCAGGAGGCGTTCATCCCGGACCGCGAGCGATGCCTGTCCTGTCACCGGAAGTCTTCAAAAACGACATTTCCGGACCGGGTGCCCATGGCAAGGCTCAACTGTTATGAGTGCCATAAGCCGCACGCAAGCATCAAGCCGTCGGACCAGGATTGTCTTCGGTGTCACACCCGCGACGTGCTGTTGCTCAAACCGGTTCACCGGTCGACCAGACACTGTGCAAGCTGTCATGTTCCTCACCGGTGGACATCAGCATCACACTGACGGACCTGTTTAGGCCCGTTTCCTGCCCGTTTTCGGGAAAAAATCGTTTGGCTCTACCTTGTAGATCCTGGAGAGCGTCACGATCTTTTGCAGGCTGGGGTTGGTCTCTTGCCCGGATTCAAGGCGCGAGATATAACCCTGCGTGATCCTGCCCCGATGGTCAGTGGCCCGCTGTGAAAGGCGAGCTACTTCGCTCATGGACAGATGGTTCCTGGTACGCATTTTTTTGAGTTTTTCTGAGAGGTTCATATCGGATGATATATACCTTGCTTTCTAAAAAAAGTCAACAAAAAGTTGCATAAAATTATTTTTCTGCTGTTTTAAAATGCAAATATATGTGTTATAATCACGACCATAAATGTATATCTTGTTAAATTGTGTTATGGCAGCTCTCATACAAAATTGATAAGTGAGGTGAACGCCATGTACCGAATTGAAATACTTGAAAAAAAGCGTTTGGAGAAAGGGTTGAGCTATACCGAGATTGCTGATAAATTAGGCATGCATAAAGTTACGGTGTCGAGGACGCTCAAAGGAACGACATTGAAACCGCGGACAGTGAAACTTCTCGCAGACTATCTTGGTGTAGAAATGGAACGGATCGTTCAGTAGCGGCATCCGGATTATTTCATAAAGTACGGTAAATGATCAAGCAAAAAGGGCGGGGCAGAGATGCCGCGCCTTTTTATTTTTAAAACGCATATCGGTATGGTAGAATGCTCACCGCAATATACTACCGGGAGAGCCAATGAATGAGTATCTGGTCGTCGCCCGCCGGGCGGCGCTGCTAGCAGGACAGCTGCTCCGTGACAATCTTGGAGGCAAAAGAACCATTGTGTTCAAGGGTAACATTAATCTTGTTACTGAAATGGACATGCGGGCTGAACAGACCGTCGTTGAAACGCTGCTTCGGGCTTTTCCCGACCATGGTATCCTGGCAGAGGAAGGATCCACGAGAGAGAGCGAGTCTCCTTTCCGATGGATCATCGACCCGCTGGACGGTACAACCAATTATGCTCACGGATACCCGTGCTTTGCCGTTTCCATCGCGCTGGAATCCGCCGGCGAGGTGATCGCAGGGGTGGTCTACGACCCAATGCGGGAGGAGTTATTCTCGGCCTGCAAAGGAGAGGGCGCGCATCTGAATGCAAATCCCCTCCATGTTTCAGGAACAGGCAGTCTCATCCAAAGCCTGCTTGCCACGGGATTTCCTTACGATCGCAGTGTAAGCAAGAAGAACAACCTGAATCATTTTAGTGACCTGCTGATGGCATCGCAAGAGGTCCGCCGCGACGGGTCGGCAGCCCTCGATCTGTGCTCGGTGGCCGCAGGTCGTTTCGACGGATTCTGGGAACTGAAATTGAAACCCTGGGATGTGGCAGCAGGCACCCTGATCGTCCGCGAGGCAGGCGGGACCGTTTCCAACTTCAAGGGTGGGCCCTCCAATATCAATGACCAGGAGATCGTTGCCAGCAACGGCATCATCCACGAACAGATGCTCAGGCTGCTCCAAAAGTAGCCGCGGAAGAATCAGGGACCCCTTCTCGCGCAACCGCCCATGACAAAAAATACCCTCTCCGATGTTTCCATCAGCTGCTGTTCAGATTACGATCAGGCCCGGGTAGAGCAGGCCGTGCGCCGGGCCGTCGATCTTCTCGGCGGCATTTCGACCTTTATAAAGCCCGGAGACCGGGTTCTGATAAAGCCGAATCTGCTGAAGGCCTGCACGCCGTCCGGCGCAGTAACAACGCATCCTGAGATCCTTCGCTCCACCATACGACTGGTGAGGGAGGCCGGAGGACTGGCCTTCATCGGCGATAGCCCCGGATTCGGCGAGCTCAGGAAAGTTTGTGAACGGTCCGGGATCATGGAAGTTATCCGGCAGGAGGGCGCGGACCTGGCGGAGATGGAAGATGCCGTCCAGCTGAAGAACCATGGTCAATTTCAACGGTTCGAGATCGCCAGGGCGGTTCACGACGCGGACCTGGTCATCAACTTGCCCAAGCTGAAGACCCATGGCATGATGACCCTCACGGGGGCCGTCAAGAACCTGTTCGGTTGCATTCCCGGCCGGAGGAAAGTGCAATGGCATTTTAATACCGGGGTGAACCGCGAAGCTTTCGCGCGCATGCTGGTAGAGCTTTCGGCGCTTATCGCGCCGCGTCTTACTATCATGGATGCCATAGTCGGCATGGAAGGGAATGGACCGGGAAGCGGTGACCCCCGTGCCATCGGCGTTGTTCTTGCGGGGCGGGACCCAGTGGCGCTCGATGTGGTCTCAGGGACGATGGTAGGTGCGGATCCATCACTTCTCTACGTCGTAAGGGCCGCTGCCGCGGCAGGCATTGGTGAGACACGGTTGGACCGTATCCGTATTCTCGGTGCCGAGTTGGAGAGCGTCATGGTCAGGGGCTTCCGTCTTCCGCCTCAGGAGCACCTTGAATGGAGGGTGCCTGAATGGGCCCGCGGGTTCCTGAAGGACGCGCTTACCACCCGGCCGGTGATCGATCATGCACGATGCATCCGTTGCGGCATCTGTCAGGGGCATTGTCCGCAGGGGGCGATCGCCAGCACTCCTGCCCGGTTAGAGATCAATTATCGCAACTGCATCCGGTGTTTTTGCTGCCAGGAATTCTGCCCACAAGGGGCCATAACCGTGGGGCGGGGTTGGGCGCTCAAATTGACCCCGTCAGTTCGCCGCCGGTGACATCACAACTATTTCTCCTGTCCTTTCGCTGCGTCCTGTCCGCGGTCCTCGATCGTTCCTCCCTGGTCGAGCGCTAAAGATCCCAGAGCCTGATCATCGTTTTCATCGAGCTCGTATACGGTCTCTTCGTTGGTCTGCGGCAGCGCTTCGATGCCGCGCTCCCAGAGCTCACGGTGGATAAATGGTTTCACCGTGATCGGCACCAGGGGGTCCGCGTAGAGCTCGCGCAGGTCCTGCGCCGTCATGCGGCGAAAAAAACGGATGCAGCTTGAAAGGGGCGTCTGCGCGTTCCGTACCAGCGATAAGCGGATGGTAGACCGGCATGACCAGTTCGGGTGCTCCGCGATCATGCTGATGGTCTCCGGAAAGTTGTTCCCGCGGCTGATATATTTGAAAAGGTGGTTTTCCATGAGGTGCGGATTCGCGAGGCACGTTCGAACGACCTCGGCATCGCGTCCCAGCAGTAGGGTGAACAGAACGTCCCCGGCAGCCCTCCGTGCAAGGGTCTTCTTAATGCCGAGCGGCATGGATGGAATGCGTTCAGTGATCATCGCTTCGATCCTCTTCCGGTAGGGGCGGGGGAGAAAGTGATCGCGGGTGATGTCGGCGAGATCGAAGAGCCGAAGGTGCCGTGCGAGCGAAAGGGAAATAAAGAGCGGGGTCTTCGGATTTTTTGCGATGGCCATTCTCAGCGGATAGCTCGAGGCCCAGCGCCGGTCCTTTGCGATCGCTTCGAGGATCTCGCCCGGCAGGTTCCTCCTGTTCGCCATGACCAGAGCCTGCTCCTCGGTCAGCAGCCTGTTCGTGAGCAGAGCTTTCAGGACCCGGGGAGAGGGATCATGCAGGAAGGCATCGATGCCCTCTCCCGGAGCGTTTGCCGCCCGTTCGATCCGTAGTTCCACGGTCTCCGTCGTTTGCATAGTGCCTATTATACGGTTTTTCAAATCTATTGACAAATGGTATCGATTTCTGTATTTTGTTACCTTAACAAACTGAATTAAGACGGTTTTTCTGTTCACCCGGGATTTCGCCAGAGGATGTTTTTTGTGTTCTGCGAGGGTTGCAATGGAACGAACGCTGCTTCTGAATGCGACATTCGAGCCGCTCAAGGTCATTTCATGGCAGAAGGCGATCACCCTGCTTACCCAGGGCAAGGTTGAAGTGATCGATTTCTATGACCGTGACATCCGGGGTGTGTCGATGACGTTCAGGCTCCCCTCCATCCTGCGACTGCTCAAACTCGTCAAGATCAAGCGTGCCTGCAAGGAAGTGCGGTTCTCTCGCGCCAATATCTATCAGCGCGACAAGTACACCTGCCAGTACTGCAAGAACCGATATCCCGCCGAAGACCTTACGTTCGACCACGTGATCCCTCAGGTGCAGGGCGGCCAGGCCACCTGGGAGAACATCGTCACCGCTTGCCTTCGATGCAATAACCGCAAAGGCGGCAGAACGCCCCGCGAGGCCGGTATGCGCTTGATCCGGCAGCCGGCCAAGCCGCGCTGGATGCAGGTGGTCACCATGACCTTCGGCATCAAGAACGCGCCCTTGAGCTGGCGGGATTATCTCTACTGGAACATCGAGTTGAACAATGAAGGCTGAACAGCACGCTGCCAAGGGGCGGTAGTTTTTCTGCTCCCTTGCGAGCTGCTTCAGTCACCTCCCTCCGTCGGCCTGCCGCCGTTTTTTTTCTTGTCAAGGTTTTGGTTTGGTGTTATATTCGACCACGCTCACCGGATGTACATGCTGGATGGAGGTTTAATGCTGAAAAAATCGATGTTCACCGCTCTTGTTCTCCTGCTGATGTTTTGCGTCAACCAGGCCGGAGCCTTTCCGAATTTCACCCAGAACGAGTTCACGACCGCAGAAAGCCTCGATCCCGGAATGACACAGACCGGCATTAATTTCACGCTGGGTGATCATTATAAATCGATCTATCCCGAGATCCGGTACGGCCTGGGTGCGCTCATGGAGGTCGGGGTCAAGTTCGGTGTTACGGCCGCTTCTTTCAACCCCAGTCCCTTAGAAATCCTGAAGAAGAGTCCGCAGGGAGACAAGCTCGGCGCGCTGGTCGGCATTGATCTGAAATATCAGCTCATTAAAGAAGCCGATGGGATACCGCTTGACCTTGCTGTTGATCTGGGTCTCGACAATACGATCATCAACAGCAGCAATGCCAGCGAGATCTCCTTTTCGACCATTTTGAGCAAGAGCTTCCCGCTCACCGAGCGGGGATATAAGTTCACTCCCTACGGCGGCCTGGAGATGACCTCGCTCTATGGTTCCCTGCCGGGGCTTAAAGACGAGACGTCGCTCTACATTTTCGGCGGATTTGAGTGGAAGCTCAGTCAGAAATTCATGATAACGATGGAGCTCAAGACCGGCGATCACACTCAGGGCGGCATCGGGATCAGGTTCGAGTATTAAGGACGGTTGCACGGTCACCGCATGCTGCACACTCCTGTCATCAATAATCTGAAGCTCAGCTGGTCATTTTACAACGGTCAATATGCCGCTTCCACGCACAGGGAACATTAAATATATACCGCTTGCGGTCATTTTCGAGGAACTGAGAACGGAGAAGGCCACCGGTACGCTGACGCTCAAGGGCGAGCAGGCGGAAAAGTCCGTCTTCCTCAAAGAAGGTCAGGTCATTTTTTCCAAATCAACGGATATGCATGACCGTCTCGGCGAGATACTCGTGAAGGTCGGTAAGCTGAAAAGAGAAGACCTCGATAAGGCGCTCGTGCTCAACCGGAAGCATCTCGGGATGAAAAAGATGGGTGCCATCCTCGTCGAGAACGGCATGGTGACCCCCAAAGAGCTCTTCAATGCGCTCAAAACCCAGGTGAATGACATTATCGTCAGTCTTTTCAGCTGGAGCCAGGCCGATTATTCCTTCACCGAAGACCTCCCTGCCGATGTGATCCCGCTCCAAATAAATATCCAGGGATTGACCTCAGATCTCATCAAGCGCTTCAAAAAGAAGGCATAACACCCATTGCCGAACCTGGCCGGCGCGGGGGATGTTCTCGCAACGCTGGCCGGCAAGGGATTGTTGTCCTTTCAACGCACGTGCAGCTATCCTGCAGACCCACGGTAAGCAAACAGGGAGACCCGAGTGAAGGCCCTTGAACAAACGTCATTCCCGGAAATGGCTGCACGGATCAGCGCGCTGTACAATGAAGAAGAAGATGCCCTGCTTCTTGCCATGCTGGGGCAGGAGTATGTGGTCCGCCACGAAGGGATATTCCTTCATGGGCAGAAGGCGCCTGAGAGCCACACCGGGGTCATCCTTGAATATCTGTTCTCGCCGGGAACGGTCTTCAACATGGTGCCGTGGAGAAGTATTGGCGATTTTACCGGCCAGGCTCCCGCAGACTTCCGAAAAAAAGTTGAACTGCCCGTAGCGCAATATGCGGGAGATGTGGTTGCCCGAGCCAACACGGTGCTTGAAATGATCGACGCGAAGACCGTGCCGAGCCTGATCGGCAGCGATCTGGCGATCACGGTGCGCGCTCTGCCGAAGGTCTCTTTGCATATTGAGCTTTCCCAGGAAAGCCAGGATTTTCCCGCAGAGGCATGGGTCCTGTTCTCGCACAATGCGAATGAGTTTCTGAGCGTGCAGAGCATGCAGGCACTGGCGGAAATATTCAAAGAGCGGATCCTGGGCCTGCTGAGGATCTACTGATAATGGAATGCGGAATGCTGAATGCGGAATCGAAGGCAAAGGACCGCCTTGTCCTCGCCCTGGATGTTGACAGTGATGCAGAAGCATTGAGCCTTGTCAATGAACTGAAGGACACTGTCGGGATGTTCAAGGTGGGGCATCAGCTTTTTACCGCCTACGGTCCCGACATTGTACGCAGGATCGTCGGGATGGGCGGCCGCGTTTTTCTCGACCTCAAATACCATGACATACCGAACACCGTCGCGAAGGCCTCCGCGGAGGCCGTCAAACTCGGGGTGAGCATCTTTAATGTACACGCGCTGGGCGGGTTGGACATGATGAAGGCTGCTGCACTGTCGGCGCGGGAAACCGCGGAGCAGCTGCGCCTTCCCTGCCCGGTCGTTCTCGCCGTCACGATCCTGACCAGCATGGATGAACGAAGCCTGCGCAAGGAACTGAAGATCAACCGGTCGCTCCAGCGCGAAGTAGGACACCTCGCACGGCTTGCCCAACGGGCCGGAATGCACGGGGTTGTCGCCTCTCCGCAGGAGATCAAGATGCTCAGAAAAGGAATTCGCGGAGCGTTCGTGATCCTTACCCCGGGCGTCAGACCCGCATGGGCAGCAAAGGACGATCAGAAAAGGATCATGACACCGGCGGAAGCAGTTCATGCCGGGGCTGACTACATTGTCGTCGGAAGGCCGGTGCTGAAAGCAGGCGACCGCAGAGAGGCAGTGAACAAGCTCCTGCAAGAGATCTCCCTGCCCCGGGTCCCGGCAGGCAACTGAACAACAAGCGGGCCCCGATCATAAGGATGTCCCTGCTTTCCCGCGGATAGGAAAAAATCGATCAAAAGCGAGGTATCTACCGAGTATGAACCAGGATGAAGTGTTAGACATCTATCAAAGGACCGGTGCGCTGCTTACGGGCCACTTTCTTCTTTCATCGGGGCTGCACAGTGAGCGCTACCTGCAGTCGGCCTTGGTGCTGCAACAACCGGATATTGCCACCCGCCTTTGTGCCGCCCTGGCCCAGCATTTCAAAGATTCCAGGATCGATGCCGTGATTGCCCCTGCCTTGGGTGGGGTGTTCGTATCGCATGAGACAGCCCGCGCCCTCGGCGTGCGAGCGCTGTTCGCTGAGCGGGTGAACGGAGAACTGACGCTCCGGCGTGGCTTCACGATAAAACCGGGCGAACGCGTACTGGTCGTGGAGGATGTGATCACGACCGGAAAATCGACGAGGGAAACGATCGAGGTGGTGAAGCAATCGGGCGGTGTCGCTGTTGCGGCAGCAAGCCTTGTTGACCGGTCCGGCGGCAAGGCCGAGCTCGGCGTGCCCTACAAGGCGCTGGTGACGCTTGAAGTACCTTCGTATACTGCGCAGGAATGCCCCCTGTGCAAGGCGGGGAGCACTCCCGTGAAGCCGGGCAGCAGAGGATTGAAATAAAGGACCGAAGACCTCGCTCGTGTCGGAGGGTCTTGCGAAGAATGAAAGGACGGCGTTAGATATTTTGCGCCGTGATCAAGGATCTGATAAAAACGCCGATCTCCGTTCCGTCGCGTGACGATGGTCCCGCAGTCCCGCCTGCAGCTGCCGCCCTGCCACAGCCTTCGTAAATCTGCCCTGTTCAAGGACCGCTGCCCGATCCTTCCCAAGACCCTGATCTGTCCGCGCTGCGTTCCCTTACCGTCAGGTATCCCGCAGATGAGCTGCATCTGTGCGGCGACGAAAGCCTGCTCTCTCTATTGTAGCGCGCGGAATGCGCATCAGGCCGCATCAGGCGAGTAAGGCATTGACGATCATCTGCGCGACCTACTTTGGGAAACGGGAGAGCTGGTCATTGCGATATAACGTAAAACTGCGTTTGATCGCACGTGAACATTCCCCAGACCTCAATAAGATGAAAAGTAGGCTGTTATCATGCGGTTTTCTGCGTGTGTGCATATTTCGCGCCGTATACATCATCTGCAATTAAAATTAGCGTTTGACGCGTTGGACGGTTTTGCTATAATTGAAACAAAGAAGGAAAGGCGGCGGTTATGAGCAAGAGCGCATTATCAGAGGAAAAAACAGGCTATCCTGACGGGATGCCTGAGGATGTCTTGGAAGACCTTGCCGATGAGTTTGCCGAGGACGAGGAAGAAGAAGAGGAACCGACCGCTGTTGAGGTTGCCGAAGCTGCCGAGGAGGTTGGAGGAGCCGATCTTGTCGATACGTATCTCAAAAACGTCGGCAAGTTCCCCATGCTCAAGATCGAGGAGGAGCAGGCATATGTACGTGCGCTTGAAGCGGGGAAGGCAGCCCTGAAAGAGATAGCACTGAACTCCCCGCTTGCCATCCCCCGAGTGCTTGCGATCGGCTCCAACATCAAGCTGGGACTGGTGAAAGCACAGGATGTGCTCCGGTACCCCGGCGAGTGGAACGGCACCTATGAGGCCGACTTTATGCGGTTGTACAATCGCCTCAAGCGGCAAATGGCAAAACGCGACGTGGCACGCGCAACGGCGACGGTCCACCTGATGAGCCTGTCCTACCGTGAGATCGAAAAGATGATCAAAAAGCTGCTCTTTGTCGGTAAGCAGCTCGAACGCGGCATCAGCAGTGAAGGGGACCGGCTTGGGCTCGATGAAGAGACCATCCGCGACATGGTCCGGCGGATCGAGGCGGAGGAGGAGAAGGCCAAACAGGCCAAGGACGAACTCGTCAAGGCCAATCTGCGGCTCGTGGTCTCGATCGCCAAGAAGTATGTGAACCGGGGGCTGACCCTGCTCGACCTGATCCAGGAAGGGAACATCGGTCTCATGAAGTCGGCTGACCGGTACGAATCCGGAAAGGGCACCAAGTTCAGCACTTATTCGACCTGGTGGATACGTCAGCGGATCACCCGGGCCATCCTCGATCAGGCGCGGACCATCAGGCTTCCGGTTCACTTGATCGAAGAGAGCACCCGCATCAGCCGGATCTATGCCAAGTTCATGCGGGAGAAGGGACGGGAGCCGGCTCCTGAAGAGGTTTCGAAGCTTATGGGGCTTTCCGTGGTCAGGGTGAACGAGATCCTGCGCGCCATCCAGGAGCCCGTATCACTGGAAACCCCGATCCTGTCGGAAGAAAAAGAACTGAAGGATGTTATCATTGATGAGAAGTCCGTTTCGCCTTTCAAGACACTTGAGAACAGCGAAGCGTCGAACCGTATCGAGCAGGTGCTGTCGTCGCTGTCAGAGCGGGAAGAAAAGATCATCCGGATGCGGTTCGGTATTGGCGTCGGCAGCGAGCATACGCTTGAAGAGGTAGGAAAGTTCTTTAACCTGACGAGGGAGCGCATCCGGCAGATAGAGATCAAGGCGCTCAAGAAGCTGCGCCACCCTGCAAGGAGCAAAGTTCTGAGGGAGTACGTATAGTTTAGGCGTTCACGGGAGGAATGAACTCTATATCGGCAACGATGCTGGTCGCCTCGGCAAGATAGGGTGCATCGTGTTCGGGATTGCTGACATAGGCTGCAAGCAGAGCACGGGTGCCGTCCACCATGAACCAGATACGCCAGTGTGACGGCGCTTCTTTTTCGTTAAAAGTATAGTCGATCATGGCGACCGCCATGTCACCGCGGTCCTCCACCTTCACGGCTTCCCGGGGGAAAGGGATATCGCGCTCCTCCAGGGTGTCTTCCAGAAGCATCCGTGCCGCATCTGCAGGAGACAGTGTCGTTTCCTCCCGTTCTATGAACGAGAGCTGCACCATGCCCGGCCATCCGTCCTTTTCCAGGAGCACAAATCCCATTTCCTCCCGCTCTTGCCATCCATCAGGAAGAAAAAGGTTTATCCATCGCTCATACGTTACTTTCTTGCCCATAATGAAGCATTCTATCGGATGCTCCAGGGGCAGTCAAATGAGTTTCGCAAATAGGGGGAAAAGAACTGTTTATATGTAGGTTAACTGCTTTAAGGCATGGATTATTTTGGCGGCTTCGCTGTCGGGCTGCGCCAGCCCATCGAGGGTCAATTCGGGGCTGACCGGCGGTTCATAGGTCGTCTGGATGCCGGGCACCGTGGTTGCAATTTTCAACGCAGCTTGCCGATAGATGCCCTTGGGGTCCCGCTGCAGGCAGACCTCCTGCGGACAGACCACATGGACCTCGGCGAATTTCCTGATGGCCTGACGGGCATGGTCCCGGTACGCCCGCTTGTTCGCGGTTGCATCGAATATCACATTGATGCCGCTCCGGGTGAGCAATGCACCGATCAGCGCCAGGGCACGATAGAACTGGTCGCGTTCTTCTTCGCGGTAGGTCGGTGTAGGCGTCAGGATCTTTCTCATTTCATCGGACTCGAGCACGACCACGGACACACTGCTGGCATGGAGCTGCTGCACGAGCGCCTTGGTTATGGAGCTTTTTCCAGATGCGGGAACGCCAGTCAACCAGAGGGCAAAGCCATCTCGATCGCTCATGCGAGGTACCTCTGCACGCTCCCGGGGTCGAATCGCTCCGCCTGGAGCACATTTTCGATGAAGGTAAAGATAGTTTTTCGAACGGCCGGCGCGAGGTGAGGGTACCAGAGGGGGCTTGCTATCACGAGACCCCGCCAGGCATAGAAGGGGGCGACGACCTCGAGCAGCTCCCGGTCGTTGGTCTTTGCGAGGTAGCGGTCCCAGAACAGGTTGAAGAGCGTCTCAAATTCCCCTTCGAGCCTGCCGGATCGCTGGAGCGAGAAGAACAGGTAGTTGATCGTCATGGTCGCTACATCATCGGCTGGCTCGCCCCATTCTCCGCGGGAGCGGTCCAGGACCGTGAAGTCCGTGCCGTCACGGAACAGGATGTTCCAGGGGTGATAGTCCCCATGCACCCTGCAGAGGCGATGGGTACGGGACTTGATTCGCCAGCGCCAATCGTTACAGGCAGACTCGATCCCCTTGAGCAGCGGCTGCGTAATGAAGTCGAACCGAACCGGGTAGTTGTCGATCATCCCCATGATGCACTCTCCGTGGCCCATGAGGTCGCGGATGCGCCGGGTGTAGAGGGATGGTTCATTGAGTCTTTCTGCATGGACCTCTGCAAGGTAATCAGCGAGTGCCAGCGAACGGTCCCGGTCCAGGGCCGAGGTCTTTCCCGAGTCCCTGATCCCCTCCAGGTCCTTAAAGTACCCGCTTCCCTCCACAAATTCAGTGAGCAGAAAAAATTCTTCCGTCTTGCCGGTGGAAACGATCCTGCCGGAATTCAGAAAGGCACCGCTGTCAAGGGAGCGCACATGACGGGGCAGGTCATTGAAAGCCGCATGCTCCCAGAGGATCGCCTGGGCACGGTCGGAGAAGTGGTCATGGCCGTAGGACGAGGGGGCCATGGTCTCGAGCACGGCCCGCTTCTGTTCTCCCGAGACCTCGTATTCCAGAAAGAGCGGCGCACCATACCCGAACCCCTTGAGATCGTCACCCTCCTCCTGGACGCCGTGGCTTGTCATCGACGTAACGTGTACGGGCCCTGAATAAAGAGTTTCGAGATACTCAGTAAGCGCCGAGATGGTTAGCCGGGGCATATTTCCTCTCTTCTGATCGCGATCACTGATGAACAATGGCTCACAGCTCTATTTTATCATGGTTTCCCGCAGAAAAAAGGGACTGGACAGCTCAGGCGTGGATTCATACCGGATAAGCGAAGGGATCAACTTCTGAGCAAAAAGGTCTGAAAGGTTAACCGCGAAGGCGAGAGGAGCGAAGACGACGGAAATCAAGGGGCTTTATTTTACTTCCCGATCCAGCTGATTTTCTTCGCGGTCCTTGCGTCCTTGCGGTAAAAAGGTCTTGGCTCCAACCTGTCCGGGCAGGTTGAATTAGCCGTATGGGCTGGATAGGGGAGGTGAAAATGGGAAGCACGCAGGCGTAACCTATCCGTCAGCACCGACCCGTCTCATGCCGACCGTTGAGATGGGCAGCGGATCGCCGGGGTTGAAGATCTCATCGCCGTACTGGATGCGTCTGGTCTGGCCAGGCACCTGTTTGCTGTAGGTGATCATGAGCCTGCCGACAGCCTGTTTGAGGTCCGGTGTGGGGGTACCGCTCAAGAGCGCCACGGGTCCGGAAAAATCATGGGGCATGAACAGATGGTAGCCATGCGGAGCAAGCGACAACAGTACCTTGTTCTCGGCATTATCGCGGCCAACGACGATCTTGACGCCCGTATCGATCCTGAAGTGGCGGCCTACCGTGAGCAGCCGGATATCGTTCGGGTCGATGGCCACCTTGTCCTCAAAGAGATCACGCAGTTTGGCGGAAAAGTTCTTGTCCGTCAGCAGGCACCCGCCGGCCGGAGCTGAATAGCCGCGAATGCCGTAGCGCTCGGCAAGGCGCAGCTGCACGTTCCGGGAACGTCCGCTGATGCTGAGCAGCATTTCACGGTCGATCTGCCCGGCCAGCTCCGCTTTGGTGGGCGGAAGCAGCTTGGCCGAAAGAGGCCGCAGGATCAGGCCGCGCATGTCAGCATCCCGTTCGATCACCTGGAGCGTGTCGCGGCGCTGCGACATGGGCCGCTGTCCCAGCACCTCGCCGGTGACCACGAAAGGGGCTCCCAGGTCATCCATCATGGTCCTGGCCTTTTGCAGCATGAAGATCTTGCAGTCGATGCAGGGATTGGTGTTCTTGCCGTATCCGTGGGCGGGTCTGCGCACGAGCTCGATGTACTCCTGACCCATGTCGAAGATGCGAAGGTCGATGCCGAGCGCCCTCGACACTTTGACCGCATGGGTCTCCTGCTCATTCCCGTAGCTCTTGGAGAAGGCCGACGTACAGTAGAGCCCGATGATGTCGAAGCCCTGGTCCATGACGACCTTTGCGGCCAGGATGCTGTCCAGACCGCCTGAAATGAGCGCAACTGCTTTTTTGTTCACCTGCCTGTTCCCCCTGTTCCACGATAGACGCCGCATTATAAATCTCTGACAAAGGTTTGGCAATAGAGAAGAGAGCCTTTTGTATTAAAAAAATCAGGAGGCCAGACAACAGGAAAAGACAGAAAAATGTATACTATAATCAATAGAGAATGAACATTAAGGAGCATCGCCATGCAAAAATGGACCATTGATCCCGATCATTCCTGTGCAGGATTTGCGGTAAAGCATCTGACGCTTGCCTCTGTGCGGGGCCAGTTCAACATCAAAAAAGGCACGATCCTCTTCGATCCCGTTGACCGGTCCCGGACATCGGTGGAGGTCGAGCTCGACGTTGCCTCGGTGAACTCGGGGATCAGAAAAAGGGACGAACATCTGCTCACAGCGGATTTTTTCGATCAGCCGAAATACCCAGTCATCACCTTTAGCAGCAGCTCGGTAGAGCTGTTCGATGACCATCGATGCCGGATAAGCGGCGATCTTACGATACACGGCGTCACGCGGCCGGTCACCTTCGAGGGCGAGTACGCTGAACCGAGGGGTAATCCTTTCGGTGATGAACTGAGTATCGGCTTTTCCGGAACGACCACGATCAACCGCGAGGATTTCGGGATCATGTGGGGGAGTAAATTGATGGAGGGCGGCGGATTGGTGGTGGGCAGGGAGGTTCAGCTCTTTCTCGAGGTCGAGGCGGACCTGGCGGAATGATCTTCATGACTGCTGAAACCGGAAAAGAATTGGTCACACCGAGGCGCCGAGATCACGGAGAACGTCCACAGTCATGCGTGGGTTAATGCCCCCGACCAACCTCGACGCTTTTCTCCGCGGACTCCGCGTCCCCGCGTGAGATTAAAATAACTTTTGCTGTCAGCCTCCCAATCAGGATAAAATTCTATTTCTCCCCTGACAGGATAATGCTATAATTCACGCCATGCGCTTCATAGCAGACCTCCACGTCCACTCCCATTATTCCCGCGCCACCAGCAAGGATATGTCCCCCGAAGGCATCTGGAAATGGGCTCAGCTCAAGGGCATCAAGGTCATCGGCACCGGCGACTTTACTCACCCGCAGTGGCTCAGTGAATTGAAAGAGAAGCTCAAACCGGCGGGTAACGGCTTGTTCACTCTCCGGAAAAAATTCCAGACAGACGATGTTCCGGGGTCCTGCAGGGCGGAGGTGTATTTCACCCTCTCGTCCGAGATCAGCTCCATCTACAGCAAGAACGGAAGGACGCGGAAGGTCCATTCGATCATTCTTGCTCCTGACTTTGCAGCGGCCGGACGGCTGAATCTCCTCCTGGGAAAAATCGGCAATCTCAAGTCCGACGGCAGGCCGATTCTGGGGCTCGACGCGAAAAGACTGCTGCAGCTCGCCCTTGATGCCTCTCCCGAGAACCTTTATATTCCTGCTCATGCCTGGACGCCCCACTTCTCGGTGCTCGGCGCAGCCTCAGGTTTCGATTCCCTTCAGGAATGCTACGAAGAGCTCACGCCGAACATCTATGCCATCGAGACGGGCCTCTCTTCGGACCCGCTCATGAACTGGCGCCTCTCTTCGCTGGACGGGATCACGCTCGTTTCGAACTCCGACGCCCATTCGGCTGCCAAGATCGGACGGGAAGCGAACGTCTTCAATACGGACATTTCCTATGCCGCCATGATGGCCGCCATCAGGACGAGAAAGGGTTTTGCAGGCACCATCGAGTTCTTCCCCGAAGAGGGCAAGTATCATAATGACGGCCACCGTGACTGCGGCGTAAGTCTTACGCCGAAGGAGACGATCAAGTATGACAATATCTGCCCAGTCTGCAATAAGAAGCTGACCATCGGCGTCATGCATCGTGTGGAGAAGCTGGCGGACCGTGAGCTCGGGTATAAGCCCAAAGGCGCGCCATCCTTTTCCTCCATTATTCCTCTGCCCGACATCATTGCTGAGGGCCTGCAGTGCGGCGTGAACACCAAGAAAGTGGGGGCGCTCTACTTCCCCCTGCTCGAAAAGCTCGGGAACGAGTTCACGATACTGCTCGATACCCCGCTCGACGACATCGAGCGGGCGAGCACTGCGCTCATCCGCGAGGCCATAGCGCGCATGCGTGCGGGCAACGTCCATATCGCGCCGGGATTCGACGGCGAGTACGGAAAGGTGCGGATCTTCGAGGACGCGGAGCGGGAAAAGATCGTTACAAGGATGATGCGAACTTAAGATTAAACAGTAGCAAAGCTCTGGACAGGAGAGATGAACCCTCTATCCGCAGATTTCGCAGATGACCGCAGATGGGGAAAAGCTGAGCTCGGGCTTATTCTTATTTCACATGATCAGCGTCACTGCGTACCCTCTGCCGGCCAGTGCGGCTTTTAATTTTTACGGGTTTCCTCCGCGTCTCAGCGCCTCTGCGGTGGATAATGATGTTATCGAGGCCATTTCGTTAGATTTGAAAGATTGTCAGAGGAGGTTCTGGTGGAAAAGAAATATTCTATGGCGATCCTGATCGGGGTCATCCTTCTGGGCTGTCTCTTTGCCGTGACCATGCTGCTGAAGAAGAACAGCTATGTTGCCGACGAGCAAAGTTATGTCTGGCGCGCCGAAACCGGTCCCCAGGGTGCAACCCTGCTGATCAGGGGAAAGAGGATCCAGGATATCAGCGTGGAGATGAACAAACTGATCAGCGCGCTGAACCGCTCGGTGGAGAAGTCTGAAATTTCCCACGTGACCGGAGATCATGTGGTGACCGAATTCCCTAAACTTGCGCTCCAGAAGATCGTGCCGCCCACCGTGGTCGTCGAGGTCCAGAACGACAAGTACCTTTCGGAAGCCATGGGGTCATCGGGCGCGCAGGATTATCTGGCGATCGCTACCTACACGCTCACCGAAAGCCCGGGCATCAGGTCCGTCGAGTTCGTGTTCCCCCCGGGCGAACATGCCATGCCGGGGGTCTACAGCCGCGAGAGCTTTTCCGGATATACCATCGTGATGAAAGATAAAAACTGACCGTCTTCCGGACTGCAAAGGCAAAGCCCGGCTGATCGCCCCGAACGTGGTGGTGGCATCCCCCGCATCAGAGGACCCTATGCAACAGACCGTTAAATTCGTAAAAAAAGAGATCCCCTCCTTTGTCTCGGGTGCTGTTAAAACGCCCGTCGGCATGGTGCCGCGGGTCTCGGCCGACTGTTCGCGGGATGATACCCTCGGCATGATCAGAAGCCGCATTGGCGCTTACCGCATGCATTACACGGTGTTGCCCGGACTCTATGCCGTGGGCGAAGCAAAGAAAGATTCCGATGTCTTTGTGACCGCGAACTACAAATTGAGCTTCGACATCGTGCGGCGGTCGCTCCGGGGAATGGATGCCTGGATACTGGTGTTGGACACGAAGAGCATCAATGTCTGGTGTGCAGCAGGCAAGGGCACCTTCGGGACCGATGAGCTGATAAGGCAGATCGCCTCTGCCCGCCTCGGCGAAGTGGTAAGCCATCGCGATCTTGTTCTGCCGCAGCTCGGGGCAGTGGGCGTCAGCGCGGCCGCTGTTCAGAAGGAGACAGGGTTCCGGGTCTCCTTCGGCCCGGTGGAAGCTCGCGACATCCCGGCCTATGTGGCTGCCGGGTACAAAAAGACGAAGGAAATGAGCCTGGTCGGATTTTCCCTGCTCGACCGGCTGGTCTTGACGCCGATGGAGATCAATCCGGTCATGAAGAAATATCCCTGGTTCGCCGGAGCAATGCTGTTCTTCTTCGGCCTTTCACCGGCAGGCATTCTGTTCAAGCAGGCCTGGCAGGGAGGCTTGTTGTTCCTTGTTCTCGGCCTTGTTGCTGTGTTTGCCGGCGCCTTCGTGACGCCGGTCCTGCTGCCCTTCGTTCCGTTCCGCTCGTTCGCGGTCAAGGGCTGGATCACGGGCATGCTCGCAACTGTTTTGACCATGCAGGTCCTGGGGGGGGAGGCGGGACGGAGTATCTTTCTGCTCACTGCGATCTATCTCTTCTTTCCGGCACTCAGTTCCTATATCGCTCTCCAGTTCACCGGCTCGACCACCTATACCGGCATGTCCGGTGTGAATAAGGAGTTGAAGCTTGGCATTCCGCTGTATATAATAATAACCGTGGTCTCGGCGCTGCTCATGGTCCTGTTCAAGCTCCGTGAGTGGGAGGTACTATGAAATATCTCGCCAACGTAACGACATTGCAGTTCTTCTCAGAAAAGTGCACCGGGTGCGGCAGGTGCGTCGAAGTATGCCCCCACGGCGTGTTCGCCATGCGCGACAAGCGCGCCAGCCTGACCGACCGTGACCGTTGCATGGAGTGCGGCGCCTGCGCAAAAAACTGTGAGTTCGGCGCCATCACGGTGAACACGGGCGTGGGCTGCGCCGCTGCGATCATCAACAGTCTTATCTACGGCGGTGCGCCGTCCTGTGATTGCACGGGGACGGGGAACAGCTGCTGCGGATAGTCGTCTTCCGGTCCAGAGCAAATACCGTCTGATCAAAAGAGGCTTTGATGACACGAGTATTCATTCATTCCGTCTTCGTGGTGATGATCGCCCTCCTTCTCTGCAGCTCCTCCGAAGCGTCCGAATCATCGATCATTCCCGAACGGCGCAAACCGCAGTTCAACAATGAGTTCGGCTATGCTGTTTTCCCCTATCCCTACAGCCTTCCCGGCATCGGGCAGGGGCTGGGTCTGGTCGGGGGCGCCATGAACATCGACGGGTCCTACACCGACGCCTACGGCATGATCTTCGGCGGAGAGGTCAAGGGTATTGCCGCGGGAGTGGCCGATCTGCATCTCATCCCCAGGACGCTGATCCTGGAGACCGGTGTCAGCCGCATCAGCGCGGCGGCGATCCAGAGCTTTCGGCAGCGCGGCATGCTCTCGAACAAAAACGATTATTTTCTGATCGAGATGGGCGACATGAACTACTACGGTACGCGGCTTACGTCGACCTTCTTTGACCGGCGCTTTGAGATCTATGGCGCGTATTATCAGGGCAGCTCCGTGCTCAAGAGCATCCGCGACAGGGACGGCAACCTTCTCGTCGAAGCTCAGAACCCGCCGAGGGGGCGGGGACAGACCACGATCGTCGGAACGCGGATGGACCTGACCGACGATTACCAGGACCCGCGCCGGGGCTTCCGCATCGACGTGGGGCGGACGCAGACGCCGCCCCGGGATTCGGGACCGGATTTCTTTGTCATGGACTATAACACCACGGCCTATGTGCCCATCGGCAGGCGCAGCACCTGGGCGTTCAACTACCTGCGCTCCGATGCCCATGTCACGCGAAAAGGCGTGACGGACCCCGCGGTCATTGAAAAGCTGCAGGGATTGAACTGCGGCGCCATTGTCGACCCGGTGCAGCAGCAGGCCTGCAATGATGTGGTGCAAGGCATCATTGATAACAACACCTACGGCACGGCCAGCGCGCTCGGCGGGTTCAGCCGGCTCCGCTCCTACCCCACCGGCAGGTTCAAAGGAGCTCATACGGAATTCTACGGGTCGGAGCTTCGGTGGAACCTGACCGACGAAGCGACGCCCTTTGATATCTTTGTCATGAAGGATGTCCGGACCTCCTGGCAGGTCTCGCTGTTCTACGAACTCGGCAGCACAGCAGACATCCGCAGTCAGGTGGGCGACGTGTGGCGGTCCTCCTACGGGCTGGGTCTCCGCATGGTCACCGCGTCGGGTGTTGTCTTTCGGGCGGATCTTGCAGCAGGACGGGAAGGTTTGGAGCCGGACATCTTCATCGGCTATCCCTGGGAGTTCTGATGGCGACTCTTGATAAGGTCGTACAAGGGCCGAATTTAACCACGGAGGCACAGGGGCACGGAGGAAAACCCTTTATTCTCAATTTTGCTTTTCTCTGTGCCTCTGTGTCTCTGTGGCGGATTTAAGGGTCAGGACAAGGAGTATCCATGCGGGAACGGAATAAAATGCAGACCTATCAGGACGTGTTCGACTTTGTGAAGAAGAACTCGGTCTGCACCCTGGCGACCGTTGACGGTGACCAGCCGTGCGTGCGCGGATTTTTCACGGTCTTCTTTGACGATGACCAGATCTATTTCACCACCGGCGCGCCCAAGAACGTGTACCGGCAGCTAGTCAAGAACCCCAAGGTCGAGCTCTGCTACCTTACTCCCGGCTTCGGCATCATGCTGCGCATTGCAGGAACCATCGAGATCGTCGATGACCTTACGAAGAAGCAAAAATTGATCGAAGAAAAGAGCTACCTCAAGGACTTCACTGCCGACAGCCCCGAGTTCATTCTTTTGCGGCTGCCTCATGGCACTGCACGGTTTTGGACGATCACCGACAATATGCGTGAGAAGGAAACAAGGACGATCGAGTTTTAACCGCATGCAGTGTTATGGCAATAGCTGCGGGTTGAATCCGCTTTGGAGTTCGTTGAGGAGGGCAAAATGAAAAAATGCAGGGATTGCGGCAGGGAGGTCAGCGACCAGGCCATGATCTGCCCCGCCTGCGGTGCGCCTTATCCTGCGCGGGAAAAATGGGAAGGCCATGGATTCGAGTACCGGTCCAAGGCGACGGTCATGGGCCTGCCGCTCGTGCACATATCCTTCAAGTACCGGCCCAACCGCACGCCCGTGGTCGCCAGGGGAGTGATCGCCATCGGTCAATTCGCCGTCGGGTTCCTGACCCTGTCCCAATTCGGCATCGGGGTCATCAGCGTCAGCCAGTTCACGATCGCCGCCTATGCGATCGGGCAGTTCGCAGCCGCCTATTCCTTGATCGCGCAGTTCGGGGTCTACCTTTACGAAGGGCACGGGCAGATGGTCATGAGCATCAGGGACCTGCTCAATTATTTTTGAATGAGCGCGTCGACTCTCTCGGCAGTTTCTCTTATTGAAAAGAGACGTTTGCATTCCTTCGCAAACAATGAGAGTTAACCCACCTCCCCAACCCCTCCTTGGCAAGGAGGGGCAGTAAGTTCCTCCCCTTACCAAGAGGAGGTTAGGTGGGGTGATTTCAATTGAAACAGAGAGGTAATAGAGTTTTCGATGCGCAATACTAGCGAACTGCACCAGCCTTTATCTTCCCCAGCTTCTTCGCCAAAGCCTCGGTTTCGTTCAGCAGCTGTTCCACCTGGTCCAGCCCCCGGTCCCAGAACCGCTTGTCCGTTATGTCCACGCCCAACTTCAGGAAGATGTTCCTCGGGGAATCCGACAGTCCCGCTGCAAGAAAACCTTTTACCTTGCTGACATAGGCCGGGTCCTTCTTTACGCCGGCCTGGAGCGATTTGGAGATCAAGAGCCCGCTGGCATAGGAGTAGACGTAGAAGAAGTAGCGGATGTGGCTCCAGTAGACCCACCAGTTCTCAGCGCCGGCGGACTGTTCAACCGCAGTGCCCATGTAGGCTTCCATGTGCTTGCTGAAGAGCGCCCCGATCTCCTCCTTGGACAGGTAGCCCCGCTTGCGGTATTCCTGGTGCAGCTCCTGCTCGAAGCGATAGCAGGCCACCTGCCTGAAAATGGACGAGACATCGTCATTCAGTTTCTGCATCATAATGGCAAGCCGCAGCTCGTCATCGGCCGAGTGGAGGATCTCGTCCAGCACGAAGTCCTCCATGAAAGTGCTGGCCACTTCGGCGGTCGAGGTCGGCGTGCCGAAGTCCAGGGCATGCTGCTTTTCGCGGATCAGTTCGTTGTTGATCCCGTGTCCCAACTCGTGCGCTATGGTCAGGACATCGTGGAGCGTTCCGGTGTGGTTCAGCAGAATGTAGGTGGGCTGCGTCATGAGGTGGTGGATGCAGAAGGCGCCGCTGTCCTTGCCTTTCCGGGGCAGGGCGTCGATCTGGCCGTGCTCAAGGAAGGTCGCAAAGATCGCGCCGAACTGCGGGTCCAGCTTGTTCATGACGGAGGAGACGAGGTTCGCGGCCGCGCGAAAGGGGTATTTCTTCGACACTTCGCCGTACTCCACGTTCCGCTCGTGGTACTTGAGCTTTTTGACCTTCAGCAGTTTCGCCTTAAGCGTGTAGTAGCGGGACGATAGGTTGAAGCGGCCGGCGACTGAATCGATCAGGGTGTCCACGACCTCGCTTTCGATGTCGTCGCTCAGGTGGCGCAGCTGGTCGGGACGCGCCGTGCCCCGGAGCTCGTCGTCGACCTTCTTGTTCTGGAGCACCGAGTTGAGCTCTGCCTCGGCAACGTCCAGGTGCTTCTGCAGGATATCGTTGAAGGCCGCTGCTGCTGCGTCGCGGACCGCTTTCCGCCCGTTGTTCATGAGGCCCACGATCTCGGAAAAGGACCGCGGCTTGCGCGGCCCGTCGCCGGCGGCGATGGCGCGCTCCTCCTTTGACAGGAAGCCCGAGGTCATCTTCGTCCAATTGGCATAGGATGTCGAGGCCTTGAGGTTCAGGATCTTCTCCTCAGGCTCGCTCAGATGGAAGCGCGATTCCGCAAAGACCCGCTCCAGGAAGTGGCGGTATTTCCGCAGGGACTCGTGCTGGATGAACCGCTGCTGTTGTTCGGGTTTGATCCGCGCGATGCGCAGATAAAAGAACTGGCTGTCGTTCTCGATCTTCTTGCTGAACGCCTCCACCTGGTTGAACTGCGCCTTGAGCTTCGGGTCGTTCTGGTCCTGCTGGGTCCGGAGCCAGAAATAATATCCCTCGTCGCCGTCCGTGCCGGAGCTGCGCTTCCAGGCTTCATACTGGTCAAGGGCCTGGCGCAGCACCACCGGGTCCTCCAGATAGTCCGTCCGGTCCTTCCAGGCGTTGATGAACGAATAGCTTTCTTTCTCAACGCGCTTCCGCTTTTTCTCCATGAGCGGGTCGTTGTCTCCGGCGAACAAGGGCGTAAGGTCCCACACGTTCCGTCCAGCGGGTGCTTTAGTTGTTCTTTTTCTGGCCATGGTCCCCTTCCTGCTGCGGTGTTTTGTCGAGAGTATACCTCAGAGACCGGCTGTCCGTCCAGACCGTTCCGGGAGATAAAAATTCTTGACTTTTTTTTTACGGTATGAAAAAATGTTCGCCGAAGTCCGGAAGTCTTTGACACGCGGCCGCAAAGACCTCTCTTTGCGGCTTTATTTGTGCCCTTCCGTCAGCTTCAAATTTCACAGAAGGAGGTTCAACCGGTATGGCTAATGGAACCGTGAAATGGTTCAATGACTCCAAGGGTTTTGGGTTCATTACCAAGGAAGAAGGCGGGGATGTATTCGTCCATTTTTCCGACATCCAGGACAGCGGCTTTAAATCGCTGGCCGAAGGTCAGAATGTGACCTTTGATGTCGTTGACAGCCCCAAAGGCCCCAAAGCAGCGAATGTTGTAAAGGTCTAAGACCTTTCCAAACAATGCAGGCAGGTTCCTTTCAACGGGAGCCTGCCTTTTCTTTTTCCCCGCTCCGCTCTCAGGCCGCCTTTGCCACACCCGTAACGTCAGCCAGTGCCTTGAGCGCCCACTCGTAATCGGGATGGTTGCTCTGCTCCGGCACGATCTCCCGGTACCGGACGATATCGTCCTTATCGAGGATGAAGACCGACCGGGCAAGCAGGCGCAGCTCCCTGATCAGGACCCCGTAGGCTTCGCCGAAAGACGCCTCCCGGTGGTCCGACAGGGCCACGACCTTCTCGATCCCGGCGACCGTGCAGAACCGGGCGATGGCGAAGGGCAGGTCCATGCTGATGTTCAGCACCACGACGTCCGCCGGCAGCAGGGACGCCTCATGGTTGAACCGCCGGGCCTGCAGGTCGCAGACCGGGGTGTCCAGCGACGGCGTCACGCTGATCACCTTGATCTTGCCCGCGTAATCGCTGAGCTTCACTTCGCGCCGGTCCTTGTCTATCAGGCTGAATCCGGGCGCCTTCGAGCCTATTGTCAGGTCCGGCCCTGCCAGGGTCATTGCTTTTCCCCTCATAGTTATGATCCCTGTTCGTTCCATAATCACACCTCCTGGAATATCCTTCGGTCCTCTTCGCAGGACATACATCCCCCCTGCCGGGAAACGTTCTGTCCTCTTATAAATAGGATAGAACAAGTCCCCTATAATGTCAAGGCGGTCCTCTGCCACGATCTGCATGCCCGAACGCGGCGGCACCATGTCCTCTCGCGGGCTTATGCACTTTTTTGCTTCTCCTCGCCGGATGACTATGTTATACTTCGCGCCATGATGATCAGGGAACTGCTTCCGCTTGACCAGCTGTTGCAGCAACGGGCCCGGCGTTCCGGGCGCAAGACCTTCATCAAGTTCGAAGGCCTTAAATTCTCCTTTCATGAGATCGACCGTCTTGCAGGGGTCTACGCAGCCTACCTCCTTGGTCAGGGGTTGAAGCGCGGCGACCGCGTGGCGCTGCTCAGTCAGAACAACCCCTATTATGTCGCCGCCTACTTCGGCATCATCCGCGCAGAAGGCATCGTCCTGCCGCTCAACAACCTCCTGACCCACGAAGAGATAGACTTTATCCTGAACGACGCCGGCGCCGTGACCTGCTTTTTCGACCACGACTGCCGCGGCATCATCGAAAAGCTCAGGGAGAAAAGCTCACGCGCCTATGTCATGCTGGGCGACGTGGCGGACGCCGCAGGCAAGGCCGTACCGGTCGTACCGACGCCGGGACACGGCATCGACGATATCTCGACCATTCTCTACACCTCCGGCACCACCGGCAGCCCCAAGGGCGCGCTCCTGACGCACCGGAACATCGCGGCGAACGCACAGGCCTGCGCCGCGGCCATCCATGTCTCGTCAAAGGACCGGTTCGTTGTTTTCCTGCCGTTGTTCCACTCCTTCACCTTCACGGTCTGTGTTGTCATCCCGCTGGTCACCGGGTCGCTCATCTCGCTGTTGCCCTCGGTCAGGCCATTTTCGCGCGTCGTGAAACGTCTCATCCTTGACCGGATCACGCTCTTCGTCGCCATCCCCACGGTCTACAAGATCCTT
>JBGQDI010000001.1:0-31776 GCA_041495765.1 Nitrospirota bacterium | reverse complement strand
TGGTCTTTATTTCAGTACCATCGGCATTGGTCTTTGCCGGGCTGTTGGAAGTAGGTGACTGCCAGCAGGTGTAGCCCTTGAACGTGCTGTTGTAGTTCGCAGCCGTATTGGTTGCCAGATCATACTTGCCGAGAGAGTTCGGCACGACAGACCCGGTGAACCGTGCATGCGGGCTATTCAGGAACGAGTTGCCGAGCACATGGCCGCTGAATCCGGGGACATAGGCCGGTGCAACTGCGGTGTTCTTGACAATAAGAGCCGTCGGATTCGCAAGGTCCGCATCCGCGCCGATGCCATTGTTGGTCTTGGCCATGCTCTGGTGACAACCGAAGCAGAGGCTGTTCCTTGTTACGCCCGCTGCAAGCGCGCCCATTCCGCCGGACGTGGGAGCGGTTGCCGGGAAGGCTGATGCAGCGATCTGTGCCGCTGATACCGACGGAACGGTTGCATTGTGGCACCTTCCGCAAGTAATGCCGTCACTATCCCACTGGCCTGCTGCCCCGAAGGTGATCCCCCCGAAGGGATCGCCCGGCTGTTTTGCAGCGTAGCCGGGGGTACCGATGGCCTGTACACCGGAAAGTGGGGTCCAGGTGCCGCCAGCTGCCGTACAAGTAGCGGAATTGGTCTTTGAAGAAGCAGAGCAAAGACCGGCTGTTGCTCTGGTGTCGCTCCAACCTGCCGTATGGCAGGCTGCGCAGCTATAGTCGCTGCCGCCATTATACTTTGCTGCTCCGCTCATACTGACAACAACATCGAGACCGGCAGGCGCTGGCGCCATCCAGTCACCGAAAAGGTAAAGGAGCGGCTTGGCAACACCAGCGACAGTGGCGGTTGCGTCGTTATTACCGGTGGTGCCGAAGTTTAAGGATCCGGCCGCATATGCAGTATACAGTGCACCATCAGCGCCTGCATAGTTATTGCCGGCTGTTACTTTCCGGAGCATATTCTTATGGCCGGTCTTGAGATAGCTGTCTTTCTCTCTCTCTGCAGGTCCGTTATACTCGGTCTTGGTGCTGTGGCAATGGAGGCAACCCTCATCGGCGTTAACCGCCTGCCGGGTGAGATCGAAGGTAACGCCAGTAATGGAGCCGATTACAGCTGACGTGCCCATGGGTACCCAGGGTTCCCATTTACCACCATTGGCAAGACAGTCGCCTTGTGTAGCGACGGCGCTCAGATCAAGACTCGTGCCAGCCGCGTAGGTCGTGCCATTGGCTTTCGTGAGCGCAGCATCGAGAACGCCGTTGATGCCGAAATCATAGGTACAATTCGTTGAAGTCGGCGCCGAATAGGCGAAGGCTTCAGTCGATGTCGCAGTTTTGGTCCCGAAAAGGCTGCCAACGACAGAGGGGCAGCTGGCATCTGCAAGGCCCGTTCTCATCTTCGCATAGCAGAAGCCCGAGCCCGCGGCAGTATTGCCTTTCGTCCCGATCGCCAGAGGCGTGCCGCTGGCATCCTGGCCCTTAAACGCCCTGCCGAAGGCGACGCACTTGCCGGAGGTCACCCAGGTGCCGCCAATCCCTTCGCACATTTTCTGGGTCCTGTCCAGACCCTTCAAGGATTTGGAGCAGTAGGTGGTCGCCCAGGCATGTGCTGCACCGTCGTTTCCTGTGCCGCCTGCGTTTTTACATGCAGCAGATGTGGTCATCCCCGTCAGGTCGAAGGCTGTTCCGCCATTCATGGTCCCTGTCTGGAGGTAGATGCAGTCCCTGGCGTTTGTCACGCCGTCAGCAATATCCAAGGTACCGTCAGCGTGTACGCCGACGATGCACATCATATCGTTGGGCGTTGTCCAGCCGCCGGTCCCGCCGTCCTGTACCGCGCCGTCGCCCATGTACTTGGCACTGGCGGTCCCGGCAAGCATCATCGGAAGTGCCAGGGCAAGTACGGCAACCCACAGCATTAAACTTTTTTTAACATGCATGTTGCGTCTCCTTTTCGGATTGTTTCGTGACTTAATTCAGATTCCTGTTCCCGCTCACCCTCTTGATCCTGCCATACCGAAAAACATGCCTTACCTTGGGGGAAAAACCTAAATGGCATAATTTCTTGATAGTCCTAATTGCACAATGAATGCCAGCGTTTCCTTCAACAACCAAGAATGCGCACAACCTGCTGAAATAATAAACATATGAATTCATAAGACGCGAATTGATATGGTTATGTCTATAAATATTCAGGTTTGGGTTATCGTTAATTTAACCCAAAACCGGGGGCATTTCACCCTTACAGCTCGTCACAAGTAGTTGTTACAATTAAACCAATTGATTTGTTTATGTTCTTATTATTTTTTTCTACCCAAGAAAGCTACTGGAGCTTGCTGCGCATAAGGTTGGTAAATTGTGTTATTAGGTTTTATCCTTGGCGCAGGGTCTATCGAGGCATCATAAATGTCGCTATCGTTCTCCCTGTTTTATAGGTATCGCTTTGACATTTAGAGTGTTTTTATTTTTCAGTGCCGTCGTATTAAAAATAATCCCATCACCAGCAGCATAATGTAGCAGAGTGGGTTATTTCACGAGCTATTATTGGCCACGTTTTATCTTATTTTATTAACTCACTATAAAATCAATGTGTTTTTATTCGGCACTCTAATTGCAAGGTATTTAACAGCCTGCCATATCTAGTAGTACCTTCGTTCGGAATTCGGGGGAATCCCGGCGGAGGCAACACAAATTTCAGAATTCTGCATTACAGGGTTGTCGAACGACAACCCTGCAGTCAACTAATTGTCTTTATTGATGAAGAGATGAAGACAAGAAAAAAGGAGATCGTGCAATGAAGAAATTAATCGTTGGCTTTACCATTAGTTTGCTCCTCGTAATAGGAACAACTGCACAGGCTGCATACGTCGCGGGAAACGGAATCAAAGGAACAGCTCATGACATGAGCTCGGCAGGTGACGGCAAAACCTACGGCAATGCCGCAGACACGCTGGACCGTATCTGTATCTATTGCCATACCCCGCACCACGCAGCACTCGATACCGAAGCTGCTGCCGGCGTCAACCCCCTTTCGTACTATCCGTTATGGAACCATGATGTAACCCAGGTGGACTTTACGAACAAACTGTATTCCAGCGGCCTCAGTCAGCCGACGGGCACGCAGCATCAGCTGAATGCCATCCTGACGAAGCCGGGCAGCGTTTCCATCCTTTGCCTGAGCTGCCATGACGGTTCTATCGCCGTCGCCGCTTATGGCAACCTGGGCGGTGGACTGAACCCCTCGAAAGGCAATGCAGCAGGCGCCAAATTGGCCGCGACCGAGTATGCTATCGGCGCAGGCGGCAACCTCCAGAACCATCACCCCATCGGGTTCGACTACACCGCAGTAGCGGGCGTCCTTGACGACGAGATCCGGACTGCCGATTGGGGCCCCATCGGCAACGGAACTTGGAACCTCTACATCTCCGACCTCCTCTGGAACAACCGGATGGAGTGCTCTTCCTGCCACGACGTTCATAACACCAAGAACGAAGGCGCGAAGTTCACCTGGGTCGAGGACTTTCAGAGCGCGCTCTGCCTCACCTGCCACGCAAAGTAACAGCACTTACTATCTGTAGTCAAAACAAGAGGGGGAGACCTTGTCCCCCTCTTGTTTTGTTTGTTGCCCTTTCAAGACCGGAAACGGTCGACCCGGAAACTTCCCGCACACGATGTTGGGCGTTATTTAAGATTTTGCCAAAAGCTGCGCACATCCTGCTGTTGATATATTGAAGCCACTATGTTATAAAGTTACACCTTCGTAATCAGGTATGCGCTGCAAGCTCAGCCAGAAGAAAGCAGCGCAATTTCAACATGTCCGGTACTTTTCGTGGAAAAGTGCCGGGAAATGGAGAACATCCGGTGAAGAGTGTAAAAAAGATCCTTGTTCTTATCCATTTCCTTCTCATTACGTCCTGTGCTGCGCATGCACCGGTGGAAGCGCCCAAGGTCTTCTATCCGCCTCCGCCGGACCTTGCCCGGATCCAGTTTCTCATGTCCTTGACCGGCGAAAAGGACATCGTCGCCAGAAAATCCTCGTTCCAGACCTTCGTGACCGGTGAGAAGGAAAGCGGGCTCAGGATAGACAAGCCCTACGGTGTCGCCATCTCGAAGGGAAAGATATATGTCTGCGATGTGAACCAGGGGCTCATCGTCATCGACCTGGTGAACAAGACCTTCGGTACGTTCACGGGAAGCCAGGGCAGAGGCAAGCTCATTCTGCCCCTGAACATACGCATCGCGCCCGACGGCACCAAATACGTCACCGATACGGTCAGAAGCCAGGTCGTTGTCTTTGATAAGAACGATTTCTTCATCAATGCCTTCGGCTATCCCGATGGATGGAAACCGGTCGACGCTGTGCCCTATGAGGGCCAGCTCTTCGTCGCCGACATCCAGAACAGCCAGGTCGTTGTCCTTGACAGCAAGACCGGCGACGTCCTGAGAAAGATCGGCCAGGAGGGAGAAGCGGCGGAACGGCTTCATCGCCCCACCAACCTGGCTTTTGACTCCGAGGGACACTTGTTCGTATCCGATGCCGGCAGGTTCAAGATCTTCAAATACGACCGTGACGGCCACCGTCTCGGCACGGTCGGAGTCATGGGCAAGGAAAGCGGCACTTTTGCCCGTCCGAAAGGTATCGCCCTGGACCGCAAGGACCGGATCTACGCACTTGATGCCGGTTTCGGCAATGTACAGATATTCAACAAGGAAAGCTATCTGCTCTTCCCCTTCGCAACGACGGGCGAGGGGCCGGGCGACCTGAACCTGCCCGCACAGATCGTGGTCGATTATGACAACATTCAGTTCTTCCAAAAGTTCATCGACCCGAATTTTATCGTCGAGAACTTGATCATCGTTACCAACCAGAATGGCGACCGGTCGCTGAACATCTATGCAATGGGTGAGGAACGCGGGAAAAAATATCCTAGCGACGCCGAGCTTTTGGAACAGCTCAAGGAAAAACTGAAGAAGATCGAGCAAGGCAAAAAATCAGCAGAAGAAAAGGGCGGGGCTGCCAAAGAAAAACCATGAAGCTCTCGCAGTTATTGCTCATGATGAGCATTGTTGCGCTGGTCCCGGGTTGCTCGCCGGAGACGCGATACCAGACCTTGAACTTTTTTTTCGACGGGGTTCCTGCTCCCGGAATGAAGAAAGCCGAACCAGGACGACGAACGAAGGAAACGAACCATACGGCTTCCGATGCTCCTCAGGTCAGAAATCATGGACCCTACGCAGCTAAATTATGCGAGGCATGCCATCGGCAGGGAGGCGGGGACCTCATTCTGCCGGTGGAAGAGCTTTGCCTGAACTGTCATACCCTGGATCTCCGGAAAAGGAAGGTCCATGGACCCGCGGCCACGGGCGGGTGCCGCATCTGCCACCATCCTCATGGTTCAGGAAAGGCATTTCTCCTCGTTTCGGAACCTGCCGAGTTCTGTTTTTACTGCCATGACAAGGCCGAGGTCTCCTCGCGGGAGACCCACAAGGCGGCGGGTGATCTGTCCTGTACGGACTGTCATGATCCGCACAGTTCGGAAAATGATTATATGCTGAAATAGCCGGCCCGGCCCTCGGCATGCAAAGAACCCATTGCGTTCATGCAAGAGAGATTGACCTGAACGGAGCCAGGACAGAACAGTGACGAGCGGGTATCGAGCGGTATCGATGCATAGTAAGGGAGTCCCATGCTAGTGTCCAGGCGACTGACCCATCTCAACGGTATGACCCGCACTGTTCTGTTTTTTTTTGCCTTGAATCTGCCGGCGACGTTGTTCGGCCAGGAACTGACTTTTGTCCCCACGTTCGAATCATTTCACGGAGATCTTGATCTCGTTATGATGTCGCAAACAACAGAGAACCGGCAGGGCATCCAGGTGACGAATGCCTCCGACAGGATCTTCAGCGAAAAGATCAACCTGAGCGCCGATGGCTTTGTGTATCATCCGAGGTTCGCGATCTTCAAAGCCGGCCTCTCGGAAGGGCTCAATCAGGAACGGGAAGTGGGAGGGCCGGGCAATGGTTCGCGTTCCGGGTCCGCCATGGACTATGAACTAAGGACAACACTCCTGCCAGAACACCCCTACACGCTCGATCTCTTCGTGCAGCACACCGAGTTCTCCAATCGCGCAATGACCTTCATGCAGGGACAGGCGTCCACCCTGGACGAAAAAGGGGCCGCTTTCACCTACCGGGGGCGACCCTTCAGCTTCAGCTCGGGCTACTCCGAGAACAAGACGCAATCCGTGGACAACCAGGTCGACTCAAGATCCTACCACGCGCAGGCCGGTTATGTAACGCCGCTGATGGCGAACCTGGCCAATTATTCGCACAGCGAATCGTCATCGTCCTCAGGGGTCCACTCCTCCCACCTGCAATATGGGTATAGCAATGCGTTCAGATACGCCGACATCGCTTTTGACAGCCGCATTAACAACACCGACACTGCTCAGACCAGGTTCCTTGCCCCGGGGCTTGAGACCCATACGCTCATGTGGACGGAACAATTGACCGCCCCCCTCCCCGGGAACCTTCTTGGCGCAGCGTCGTTCGCATACCAGGACGAGAACGACCGCACAGCGGCCGATGGTACGAACCCGGCACATGAGGAATTCAACCGCTCTTCGAGCACCGCGTTCAACCTTACCCACCGTCTTTACCAGAGCCTGGTAACGAATCTTTCCGTCAACGACCTCTCGGCCAGGTCCGTCTCGGGCGAGATCACGACCAGTTCTGAGACGCTGGGGAGCACGTACACGAAGATCATTCCCACCGGCCTTCTCACCGCTGCGGTATCGTTCGGCGAAATGAGTACAGAGCGTCTGGGTACGCCTTCCATTCTCGACGAGGTGCAGCGTTTTGCGCTGACCGTGCAGTTTCCCCTGGCCCAGCAGCACGTCCTCGATAGCACCATCGTCGTCAAGGTAAAAGACCCGCTTACCGGAGTATTGATAACATTGCCGCCGACCGACTATTCGATCGCCCACTCGGGGAACAGCGTCCTGATCACGGTAGTAAGCGTGTTCCCGATGACGCCATTGCCCGATCCTTTGGCGGTCTATGAGTTCCATATCAACTATTCCCTGTCGCAGCAGTCACGGGTCAATGCAACATCGCAGGGATATTCGATCCGGGTCGATTTTCTGCACAATCTGCTGAGCGCTTATTACAGCTACTTTGCTTCGAACCAGCAAATGCCTTCGGGACCCTACGCGGGCGGAGCGGACAAGACCGAGTCCGAGACCATCGGATTAAGCTGCCGCATCGACCAGTATTCCGGGATGCTGGAACGCCTGACCTTTCGCTCCTCAACGAACCCCTACGAATCCTGGAAGGGAATGGCGCAGTACCTGTCCCCCATTTCCGACAGGACCAATGTCTTTGCGGACATCTCCTATTTACGCACGGAATTTTTCCCCTCTGCTTCGGTGCCCATCGGCTCGGCATACCTGCAAAAGGTCTTCGGCGTGAACGTAAGAATGGACATGAAGTTCCCCGCTCAAAAACTGAATTTTTTCGCTACGGGCTCCTATGCGATCACGAGATCGCTCGTGGACTCGGAAATGCTCGCGCTGAACTCCTTTCTCACCTGGAGGATCGGCCTCATTTTTCTGGACACCGGCATGCAAATAAGCCGTTCAGCGTCAAAGGGCGGATCAAATGTCAAGAACGGAACAGAGACCAATGCACTGCTGTCCCAATATTACTATATGACGCTGCGCAGGTCGCTGTTCTAAAGACAGCCCCGCAGATCGCAACTATCCTGGAGGAACCTTATGAGATCCGCTGTACGTACTGCTTCAATGCTGATCATGCTTGGCGCGACCCTTCTCGGCGCATCATGCGCGAAACATCCTGGTCCGGAGCCGGCGGCCGCCATGCGCCCCATTGAATTAACGGAGGAGGACAAAGCAATCGTCGTGGCAAAGGTCAATGGAACGGAGATTACGAACTATACCCTTCTCGACATGATGAGCCGTCTCAATGCCGTAGATCGACAGGGCTCCGGCACACAATCGGGAGAAGCCGTCAGGAGCAGGGTGTTGGACATCCTGATCCTTCAAGAGCTGGCACTCCAGGAAGCAGCGCGTCGGGGAATGCGCGTGGAAGACTCCCTCATTGACAGGACCATGGAGCAGTTCATCAGCAAATTGGGCCACGAAGAGGGCTATCGGGAGTATTTGGCGAAGAACCATATCACTGCGGTGGAATTTCGCGCCCAGGTCGAGCGAAGCCAGCTCGTCCAGCAGATGCTGACGGATGAGGTCATCAAAAAAGCCAACGTGACCGATGACGAGATGCGAAACGAATACGACCGCACCAAAGGCGAATATGTGGTCCCTGAGAAAGTGTCTGTCGTGGATATTGCCGTTCCCTTTGAGCTGAGCAAGGAGGAGGCGATGAAGAGGGCCCAGGGACTTCTATCGGCATTGAGCGCCGACAAGGATCGGGACCCGGCACATCTGGTCAGTGATGCCACATTCGGCGTTCATCTGGTCGTCATGGAAAAGGCAAAGGACCCGGTGTTGTACGAGGCCGCCCGAACACTCAAGATCGGCGAACTTTCGGGCACCATTGCCGGCAAAGAGGCAGTACACATTCTGAAGCTGACCGGGTACACTCCCGCGAGGACAATGACCTACGAAGAAGCGAAAGGTGTGTTGACCGGCAAGCTCAGGACGGCTGCGCTCATCAAACGCCGGCAGGCGTGGGAGCAGGAGCTGAAAAAGGACGCAAGGATCGAGATCCTGACCGCTCCGACGCAGCATAAATAGAATTAAGACACGACAGCACCGTTAAACGCTTATTCCCGTGAGGTAACCTATCATGAAGCCACTGTACCACCGCTCCGTCTTCGTTCTTCTGACCCTTGCTGTCTCGGTCAGCACAGCCGCATGCGTCACCCACCGGACGGCCGCATCGGTCCCGGCCGCACCGCTTTCCGCGACGCCCCGTGATGAGAACATTGTTATTGCCCGGATCAACGAAACGAATATCACCAGGCTTGCGCTCATCGAAATGATGAACCGGATCAGCACGGCGAACGCGAACAAAAAGATTTCAGAACCCGAGGCAGCGACCAGAAAGCGGGCAATGGACCTGCTGATCGTCCAGGAGCTGGCGTACCAGGAGGCGAAGCGCACGGGGTTGACCCTGAGAGCAGGCATCCTCGACAAGGCAATGGAAAAGCTCAGGATGGAAGCAGGCAGTGCAGAAGAGTATGGGAAGTTCCTGGAAAAAGAGCACCTGACCGATGCGGACCTCCGCGCCCGCGTCGAGCGCAATCTCCTCATCCAGCAGGCCTTTTTTACGGAAACCGTTGCGAAGATCGTCATCCCCGAGGATGAACGGAAAAAAGAGTATGAACGGACCAAGGACCAATTTACGGATCCCGAAAAGATCACCATAACGGACATAACGTTCTTTCTGGGGCTTGACGATCCCGCATCGATTGAGCGGGCGAATGCGGTCCTCGCTCGAATACTGGAGGACAAGGATAAAGACCCGGCGAACCTTCGCTCCGACGGGACCTTTCTTGTTCAAAACTATGAACTGGAGAAGAAACGGGAGCCCCTGCTCTATGACGCTGCCCGGAAGCTCAAGGTAGGTGAGCTCTCCGGCGTGATCAGGACCCGCGACAGCATCCACATCATCAAACTGACCGATTATGTCCCCGAAAAGCCGAAGGCCTATCAGGAAGTGAGCACGGCCATTGAGAACAGGCTTCGGGCTGTTGCGCTGAAAACACGGCGAGCGGAATGGGAGCTGCAACTGAAGCAGAACGCAAGAATAGAGATCTTGGACGGACAGGAAAAGGCACAATAAGTAACCATGCTTAGCATGCTTAAAAAGTTCGCCTGTCTTATTGCTGGCCTATCTGCCGTCTCCATCCTCTGCGCCGGATGCGCGTCGAAATGGTCGCTGTACCTCGAGGCCGGGAATGCAGCGCCCCAGTGGCGCGACGACTCCGACCGGTCCCGTGCAGCATATGTCGAATCCATCAGAGGGTTCAAAGAGACAGGGACCTCGACGTCGAACCTCCTCAGGTATCTCGTCTTCGGCAGACGACCGGAAGACAATGCCATCATCCGTCCGGTCGCCACGGCGGTCGGCAATGACGACCGGATCGCCATAGCAGATACGGGCGGTCCCTGCGTCCATTTGTATATTCCGTCCGAGTATAGGTACGTGAAGATCTCACAGGCGGGAAAGGATACCCTGTTGACCCCGGTCGGCGTTGCCTTCGACGATGCCTCAAGGCTGTACGTGTCCGATTCTACCAATCACGCGATCTATGTGTTCGGGCCGGCCGGTGAGTACCTCTTCACGCTCAAAAATGCGGGCAACGAGCCCTTGCAGAGACCCACAGGCCTCGCATTTTCGCCGCGGACAAAGGCCCTGTATGCAGTCGACACCGTGGCGAACCGGGTGCATGCGTTTACGACACAAGGCGAATTTCTCTCTTCCTTCGGAGAACCGGGAAGTGACAAGGGCCAGCTGAATTACCCGACCCATATCGTTGCCGCAGCCGACGGGAACCTCTATGTCATCGACTCCATGAACTTCCGCGTCCAGGTCTTCAGTACCGGGGGAGCCTTTTTGTTCTCTTTCGGGCATCATGGGAACGGGTCCGGCGATTTCGCCATGCCCAAGGGCCTCGTGGTGGACGGGCAAAGCGTTATTTACGTCGTTGATACCCTGTTCGACAACATCCAGCTCTTCGATCGCTCCGGCGCATTTCTTTTCACGATAGGCGGACGGGGGTATGGCGCCGGCGAGTTCTCGATGCCGTCAGGTCTGTTCCTGGACCGCAGGGAGCGGCTCTATGTCTGTGATACGTACAATCAACGTGTCCAAATTTTTCAGCTGTTACGAGGCGAAAAATGAACAGTCCCGCGCGGATCATGGCACTCCTGCTCTCCGTTGCAACGGTTCTTTGGGTTTCCGGGACCGAGGCAAAGATGAGCATTGTCTATACCAAGCATAACCTGTCGAGGACCGGACCCGGAACGATCAAGGCATTGACCGAGGACAGGATCTGCGTATTCTGTCATGCTCCGCATAATGCGAACCCGCAGACCCCCCTCTGGAACAAGAACATTGAGGGCATCAACTATTCCCTGTATACGCCGTATACCAGCGAGACCATGCGCAGCCCCGCGTCAGCAGCAGGGCCGACCGGCTCGACCAGGCTCTGCCTGAGCTGCCATGACGGTACGATCGCACTGGGCCAGACCCTGCAGCCGTCGAACCGGATCGCCATGACCGTTGCCGGAGGAATGCCCGCCACAAGCCCTTCCTATTTCGGGACCTCGCTCGCATCCCACCATCCGGTCTCTTTTTCCTATTATGATGCGCTCCCCAACGCTGAGCTTTCGCCCTCACCGCCGCCGGGCCTGCTGTTCTACGGGAACGGGATCATGCAATGCACGACCTGTCATGATCCTCATGACAATTCCAACAAGATGTTCCTGGCCATGAACAATACCGGTTCGGAGCTGTGCGTATCGTGTCATGTGATGCGAGGATGGGACAATACGCCGCACAAAACTTCGCAGAGCACCTGGAACCTCACCCTGCCCAACCCCTGGCCCCGGACCGGTGTGAACACGGATTTCTGGCGGACGACCGTTCAGCAGAACGGATGCGAGAACTGCCATGCTCCCCATAACGCGGGAGGGCCAAAGCGGCTGCTTAATTACCTTGAGGAAGAGAACAACTGCTATCCCTGCCACAACGGGAATGTTGCTGCACTGAACGTGCAGGCCGAGTTCCAGAAATCCTCGCGCCATCAGGTGGAGGCCACGACCATCGGGGTAACGGCGAACCATCATGAAGCGAAGGAATCTCCCCTTATGGTCTCGGGACACGTGGAATGCGTCGACTGCCATGATCCCCATGTCGCGAACGGGCAACCGGCGCCCACGCCCGCGGTAAGCGGCAGCCTGCAGGGGGTGAGCGGCGTTGACATCAACGGGGCCGGGATCACGCCTCCCAATTATGCAAGTTATGAATACGAGATCTGTTTCAAATGCCACGCCAGTTCGACCGCGCAATCCACCTTCCTGCCCATTCCGCGCGTTGCGAAAAGCGTCAATACCCGCGTCGCTTTCCAGACCATCAACCCCTCCTACCATCCCGTGGCCGGCGTGGGAAAGAATTTTGACGTGCCAAGCATCCCCTCAACGAACACCCCCGCCTTGACGACGTCAAGCAGGGTCTCCTGCACCGATTGTCATGACGCCGACAACAGCAAGGCGATCGGAGGATCGGGCCCCCGCGGCCCCCATGGTTCCCAGTACAGCCCGCTCATCAGGCAACAGTACCAGACCGGGGACAACATCATGGAAAGCCCTTCGACCTATGAGCTCTGTTATTGGTGCCATAACAGGACCAGCATCCTGAGCGATATGAGCTTCAAGAAAAACCTTGCCGGAAAGGGCGGTCACAGCGGCCACATTACGGGGACGGTCAATGCCCCCTGTTCTCTCTGCCATGATCCGCACGGGATCCCGGACGACGGGTTGACGGGCGCCCATACCAACCTGATCAATTTCGATACGCGCTACGTCACTCCCGTAGCCGGCAACACGTATCCATTTTTTACGGACACGGGGTCACGGGCCGGAAGCTGTACGCTGATCTGCCACGGCGTGACGCATAACGCCGCTACGCATTCTTATTAAGCAGGAGAAATTACGGTGCTGTTAGACCCAATTTCCGCACTACGATCAATTTGCATCCGAACTGACGGACCAGAGGTGCCCGGAGGAATTATGGGGAAACCTTTGCGGACCAGGGTGGAGCATCGGGGCGAGACGATCATCAAGGCTTCTGCGAGGTCCCGGGAAACCTCCGGAGAGCAAGCAGTGCAAGGTGCATTCGCTGCAAGGGAAGAGGGAGGTCTTTGGGCGAGTGGGAAATACGAATAGGTAGATCTAATACTGCATTGAGCTGATGCCCAGCCTTTTCATACGGTAGCGCAGGGTGTCCCGCGTAATATCGAGCAGTTTCGCCGCTTCACGCTGGTTCCCCTTTACCGTCTTTAAGGCCGCCCGAATGGACTCTTCCTCGAGCACTTTAAGCGAAAAGCGGTTGCGATTAGCGTTCTCTGAAGGCTGTTCCGGAAGGGCCGCGGAGCTCTTCGGCGGCGCGGGCGGCGCGACAACCTCTTTCCTGGCCAGGATGTAGGGCGGGAGATCGTCAATACCTATCTTGTCGCCCTTGGACATGACAACAAGTTTTTCAAGAAGGTTCTTTAATTCCCTCAAATTACCGGGCCAGGAATACTCCCGCAGTGCTTCCAATGCCGCGGCAGTCAGGCTGTTGGTCTGGCAGGCGTGCTTCGCGCTGAAATGGTGCAGAAAATGATCGACCAGCAGGGGAATGTCCTCCCTCCGGGCGCGGAGTGGCGGCATTTCGATAGTGACCACATGAAGGCGATAGTAGAGATCGAGCCGGAACTTACCCTCCTGCACGAGTTCGTGCAGGTTCCGGTTCGTAGCAGCGAGGATCCTGACATCGGCGCTCAGCTGCTGAAGCCCTCCGATCCTCCTGAATCGCCGCTCTTCGATCAGACTGAGCAGCTTTGACTGCATCGTCGAGGGCATATCCCCGATCTCATCAAGGAAAAGGGTGCCTCCTTCGGCGGTCTCGATGAGTCCTTTTTTGGACATCTTTGCGTCGGTAAATGAGCCCTTTTCATAGCCGAAGAGCTCGCTCTCGATGAGATGATCGGGAATGGTTGAGCACCCGATCTCCACAAAAGGCTTCCCCTTGCGCGGGCTTAGTTCATGGACCGCTTTGCAAAGGAAGCTCTTTCCCGTTCCGCTTTCGCCCAGCACCAGGACCGTTACATCCGATTTATTTGCAAGCCGCTCGGTGATCCTGAACACCTCGTTCATGGCATCACTTTGGAACGCGACGCTGCCCGGCAGTTGTACGGTCTTGTCCTGGGGCCGTTCCTGCTTCAGCGTATGCAGGATATTCAACAGCTTTTCGAGATCGATGGGCTTATCAAGATAGTCATAGGCACCCATTTTCATCGCTTCAACGCTGCTTTGGATATCGGGGCACGCAGTTACCATGACAACGGTCACCGACGGGCTTATTTCTTTTATCGTTTTCAGAAGAGTCAAACCGCTGGTGTCGGGAAGGCGGATATCAAGAATTACGATATCGGGCTTTTCCTGATCGAATTGCCGCAGCGCCTCAAGTCCCGAACCGGCGGTTGTGATGCTAAAACCTTCCCGCTCGATCAGACGCTGTAATGAGTATCTGATCAGGACCTCATCATCAACAAGCAGAACCTTCATCTTATTCTGATGCGAGGGCGTGGCTGGGGAAAGCACTAGTGGGGAGAGGTCGGTCATTTTCATTTTCTCAAGCTCTTCTGTCTCAGAAACACGGCCCTGACAAAAAAAGGGCCGCAGTATTTCAGTAAGAATGCTTACATCAAGCTACGGCAAAATGAGCAGCGGTCTTAACCGTTCATCAGCGAGACCGCGACTCCTGCAAGGACAGGGAATCGAGATCGCTGGTAAACCTTGACGCCAGGGCAAGACTACAAAAAACAATAAAGGTCATTTAAAATGCAGGACTTCGCAGTTTTGAATGGGAATATTTGTTACCATACTGTTACTTTACTACTATATACTGCAATGGATGTACCATTCTAAAACTGATGAATAGTACATTAAAAAATCCAATATTTCAATCAGTTCTTTTTCGGCTGTTTTATAATAAAATCGCCAATGGTGTAATGACCAGAGCGTGTTGGTCATTTCACCAGTTTAATTTTTTGATAACTAAAATGAGAGGCAGAACATAAACGCGGAGAATTGTTACAGCAGAAGGGCCACCTGGATCACAATATAGGCGATCAACAGGTACGTTGAATTGTAATAGTAGATGCTATCGCTGATCACCTCGGACACGTTCCCTTCCACGTCCCTAAACCAAACATATACGGTCTTGGTGCCCTTGGTTATGCTCATGGTAAAGGGCACCACGCGGGAAAATTCCAGGGAGGGGCGTGAGATCGCGATCCATGCCGGATCAGCGGGATCAGGCCTCTCGGGATCTTCCGATGTATAGTACGCCGTAACGTTCTTGGTGCCTACCGCTGCCAATGTTAATTTGACGACGTTCTTATCCGTGACATAACCGGGAAATCTGATCCCTCTATTGATGAAGCGCTTCGGTGATCTTGCGATCGGCGGCAGACTTATCAGCCAGACATACTGTGCAGGCGTAACTTCTTCATTGCCCGAGGGATCAAGGGCCTTGACGCTGAAGGTATGACTGCCCTCGGTAAGTTCCGTATAGGTCACTGGAGAAATACAAACGGAATACCCGGCGCTATCTAGTTGGCACTGGTAGGTTGCTCCGGGCCAGGTGGAAGCGAAGCTGAATCCGGCGTTGACCGATGATGAGGGATTGGAGGGGTGGTCCGTGATGGCCGTCTTGAACGGCGGCGCGATGGTCCAGCTGTAGCGGGCAGGGGCGGGATCGGTATTGCCGACCGTATCTGTCGCCATGACCAGAAAGGTATGCGGGCCCGCCGTCAGCACCGGATATTCCATGGGATCGGTGCAAGCTGCAGAGGCATTTCTGTCGATCTGGCACTGGAAGGTCGAGCCCGGCTTGGATGAGGAAAAACTGAACCGGGCATAGGCCGAGTCGGTCCGAACAGGTGGCTGCATGGTAATGGTGGTATGAGGCGGCGTAAGGTCGATGGTCCAGTCGAAGCGTGCGGGGACAAGGTCCGTATTGCCCGCGGCATCGATCGCCTTGACCGAAAAAGTGTGCGGCCCCTCCGGAAGCCCCTCGTAGGTCGTCGTACCGGTGCAGGGCGAAAACACGCCGCCGTCAAGAGCGCAATGAAGTGTCGAGCGGGGCTTTGTGGAGGAATAGGAGAATTGTGCTGCTGTCGAATTGGTCAACGAAGACGGATGGCTCGTGATCATCGTCTGGGGAAGCGTAGTATCCAGAAGGATCGAGCCACTTTTCCCTGCGGAGACATGCCCCCAAGCATCCTTGAACCAGACGTATATCTTCTTGTTCCCGTCACCTTTGCTCAGCGTAAAGGGAATCTCGGCTGCGTAGGATGCCGTGGAGGGAATAGCGACCCATCCCGTTTTGCCGGCCTCCGGCTTCTTTGACCGTTCTGAAATCGAGTAGCCGGTGACGCCCGTTCTTTTCTGAGCGGATATCACCAGTGCGACCGTGCCTGCGTTCGTCGCCGGAGCGCCCTTGTTGATGAAGTTATCGGCAGTGGTATTAACTGGAGGCTCTGCATCGACCGTGACACTCCGGACAGAAGACCACTCGCTGGTGTTGCTGTAGCCGTCCGTGGCCTTTACGCGCCAATAGTAGGTTTTGGACTCCAGGGCGGCAGTTGTTTCATATGATGTAGCCGTCAAAGGAGCGTCTAGAGCAAGCGGCGAGAAACCCGGGGATTCCGACACCTGGAGCTGGTACGAGGTCGAGCCGGCTGCGCCGGTCCAGGCAAAACGAACGCGTCCGCTTCCCACCAGCGATGCATCTCCCGGCAGAGAAAGGACGGGGACGAAAGACATGGCAGTGACGGTCCCGAGCGCTGTCCTCTTATTATATTCGATCGTCACCTCATCCAGTTCTTTGCGGTAGAGTACCGCACCGGACGCGTTCTTGCCGGTTATGACGAACCTGATCCCCGAACCGGTTGGGATATTGTTGAGGGTGCCGACGGGGTGGACACAATCCCAGGGGTTAACGGATGCGAGTTTTACCCTGGAATGTCGGTATAATGTTGCCTGAATGGTGCTGACCCCGCCAGATTCGCAGGTGACCGGTAGCGCCTCTTCTGCCGGTATCTTGGCAGAAGAGGATACAGCTACGCCTGGGGGACTGGCGGGCCGGTCCCTCCATTCCAGCTCGAACGAGAGAGATCCTATCCTCCGGTTCTCGCTTTCGCTGCAACCTGCAAAAGCCAGAAGGGACGTTACGGTGGTCGAGCTCCCGCTGCCCTGTCCGCGCTGCCGGAAGATCTTCAGCTTCTCTTCCGAAGCCCCGCTCTTGACACACCCCGCAACATCCCCGCCTTCGACCCCGAGAATACCCCGGACGCATTGACACCACTGGGTCCGGGGTATCTCTACCACGACCGTTGCTTCTGCCGATGGCGGGACCACCGTGTGTGCGCTGGTTTCTTTGGTATGCCGCTGGTCGGTCATGTCGGGCTGACTCACGGGTGAACTCACTTGAGCCAGGCAGAAGCTCGCGAAAAAAGTGAGACCCAGAAGAACCGCAGTAAAGACCAGGTTTCGAAGTTGGTTCATGAGCGTTCCCATTTTCCGGAGGCAGTCCGTTTTCCTGCCGGCGGTGAACCGGGTCCACTTTTGAGTGTGGACTCGCAACCATATCGAGAAACACTAATGGGAGTGGAGAACAAAGTCAACTGGAAAGATCGTTTTTGTACAGCCGATGGTTCGCGGCTTGAAAGGTCATGCAAAGTATTGCAGTATTGCGCACCTGCGGCACAAGACTGGCGCGATATAGCTCTCCAGCGGCGCTATTTCACCTGCGCGTGAGCATGGGCTCCTGCTTATCCCTTCACAATGACCGGCAAGTTACTCCTGTGCATTACAAGCCGCTTTCCCGACACAATACTATGCAAAAATAATGCGACTGGCGTCAACGTAAGACTTTCCTGGAACTGGAGAATGCTGATGATATCAGGCGTTTTTTTACTGACCAGGCGTCTAGGGGGCTTGCGGACCACAGAAATAATTATTTCAAAAAGCATCCCCCATCTTTCCGGCCATCTGGTCTAGTTTTTGCTTGTAATATAAAAACAAAAAGAGGTAAAATCGCTGCTTATGAAAAAGATCCCGTTCTTTCCGATCGCACTGACCCTGGTTGCAGTGGTCCTCCTCGGTGTTGCTGGAGCATTCACCCCTGTCGCTTCAGCAGAGCAAGGCTGCGTAACTGCACAATGCCACCAGGGGATGTTAAAGACCAAGAATATCCATCCGGCGGCAGATCCCTGCGAGTCCTGTCATCAGCCGGTCCTGACGCCGCATCCGCAAAAGAAAACCAAGACCTTCAAGCTCTCCCAGGAGGTCCCCGGGCTGTGCTTTCAGTGCCATACCCAGTTCGGCACCATGAAACATATCCATCCTCCGGTCAAGGACGGGATGTGCACGACCTGCCACAATCCTCATGATTCGGCAGAGCCGAAGCTCCTTACGCAGCCGGCCAAAGAGCTCTGCACATCATGCCATCCGGACAAAACGGGCTACAAGTTTCCCCATGGCCCCGCCGCTACGGGTGACTGCACGTTCTGCCATAATCCGCACGAGTCGAACAACGCACGGCTGCTCGTAAAGGAAGGCCCTGAACTGTGCTTCACCTGCCACGGCGACATGCAGGGAGAGATAAAGAAAAAGTACGTGCACCCGGCGCTTGATATGGGCTGCACTTCCTGCCACAATCCGCACGGCTCGGCAGTAAAAAAGTTCTTTGCCGCGGAAGGGTCCGGCCTCTGCTACCAGTGCCATTCCGCGATCGAAGATAAGCTCAAGGAAGCGAAGAGCATCCACCCGCCCATAAAAACAGAGCGGGGCTGTGCAACGTGCCATAATCCTCATGCGAGCGACGCACCCAAGCTCCTGGCGAGTGCCGGCAAGGACTTCTGCCTCGACTGCCACAAGAATTTCATCAAGAAGAACCAGACCGTTCTGCACGGCCCCATTAAGGACGGAAGGTGCACGGCCTGCCACGATCCTCATGGAACGCCGAATGAGAAGCTTCTGATCAAACCATACTCAACGGAATTCTATGTGTCCTATAACGACACGGAATTCCCGCTGTGTTTCAGCTGTCATAACCGCGACCTGCTCAAGTTCCCGACAACCTCCTATGCGACGGGGTTCCGGGACGGCGATAGAAACCTGCACTATATTCATGTGAACCGGAAGGACCGCGGCAAGCGCTGCAAGGTCTGTCATGTGATCCATGCCGGCGAGAACCAGAAGCTGATCGCGGACAAGGTCCTCTTCGGAAAATGGAACCTGCCCTTGAATTTCGTCAAGACCGACACTGGCGGGAGCTGCGCTCCGGGTTGTCATCAAAAATACTCTTACGACAGGAAAAAACCGGGCAAGGAAGCGATACCGGATAAGAATAAGGCCAAAGAAAAAACGAAGAATTAATCGACCCGTGGTGATGCCGGTTTATCAGGAAGAATGATGTGGACGGAGAGCGATGACGCGGGCATCGACCCGTTGTCAGATCGCCGCGATATCTTCCGCGTCGATGCGGGCGTTGAATACTTTATGAACACGATCACAGAAACGAGCATTGACTGCATTGGCAGCGATGAACTTCCGGGTACCGGGGATATTCTGGGAATGGCAAAAATCCTGCTGGTGGACGACGAAAATCTTATTCTATACTCTCTCTCCACGACGCTCAGGCATGGCGGCTCCGAGGTCACGGCCGTAGCGAATGGGAGGGATGCGCTCAGTGAAATCAGCCGGCTACCATACCATATCTGCTTTCTTGATGTTAATCTTCCCGACGCGAACGGATACGACCTCATGAGGACCATACAGCAAGTATCTCCGGCAACCAGAATCATCATGATGTCGGCAGTCGATCCGAACGAGGAGCAGTTACGCTATCTTCACAAGAGCGCATGTCCTTTCCTTCCAAAACCATTCGACCTCGAGAAAGTAAGTTCGCTCGTAAACGACCTTTCTTAAACAACGACATTATTTAAGACTTGATTTCATTACGCTCTTGCCTTAACATTGCACAATGTTGCAACAGAATAACGACCCTGCCTTCTCGCGGTGACCGCTGAATGAAGTCCCTACCCAAGAACACCATCTTGCTTGTTTGCACAGCGATACTGCTTCTTTTGACCGGAGGAACCGCCGGCTTCCTGCTCCGCGGACATGTTGAAGAAAAGGCTCGGGAGAACACACCTGTCACCATACAGCGGGAAAACGGCTATTCATTCATCAATCCCCTCCTGGAATGCGACACAGCAAAGGACTATTTGACCAACAAGCAATTATTCCCGTTCAAAAGAGATGTTGAAGCTTTTATCGAGAACAAACTGGATAAAACCTGGGCGCGGAGCGTATCCATCTACTTCCGCGAGCTTCACGACGGATTATGGTTCAGCATAGGCGATGTGGACAACTTCACTCCTGCCAGCCTGCTGAAGGTCCCCCTGATGTTCGCCTACTTCAAAAAAGCGGAGTCCGATAGCAGCGTCCTGACCAGAAAACTGAAATTCACAAAAGGGGACGATAACAACTCCTATCAGCTGGTAAAACCTTCGCAGGTATTGATCCCGTCCCACGAATACACCGTGGATGATCTGATCTTTCGTTCTATCGTGTATTCCGACAATAATGCCGCCAAGCTTCTGCGGGCGCACGTTGATATCGGTGTTCTTTCCAAAACCTATCAGGATCTCGGATTTACGAATCCGAACATAGAAACAGAAGAGAACGACATGACCATTGTCGCCTACTCCTCTTTTTTCCGGGTCCTCTACAATTCCTCCTACCTGACCCGGTCCATGTCGGAAAAAGCCCTCCAGTATCTTTCGCAGACCGAATTCAGGACCGGCCTCGTGGCCGGCGTTCCAGCGGGAATACGGGTGGCGCATAAATTCGGGGAACGCGAGTATGTGGGCTCGGATGAGATCCAGCTTCACGACTGCGGCATCATCTATTATCCCAATCACCCCTATTTGCTGTGCATCATGTCCCGGGGGAACAACTACGAATACCTGGATGACACCATAGCGGCCATCTCCCGGCTTGTTTATCAACACATCGATGAACAGCACCAGCACTGACCACTCTCTCCTGAACTGCTTCCCCTCGGTCATTGCGCTCTGCTTTGCTGCCCTAGCTTTTCATGGACACGTCCCGGCTCCGGGATTCCAGCGGGCGGTACCGTGGCATCATGGCCGAACCTTGCCGCTTCTCAACCACGACATGCCCTGGCCGAGGGCTCTTTCCCGCTGGTCCACCACTGAAAAAGTTCTCTTCCGGATCGGGGTTTGGCCGGTTTTTAATTGACAGGGGTGATGTCCTATGTTAGATTTTTTACACAGGCGTAACGATCTCAAGTGAGCAGGCGATCAGGGAGAAATCATGCCGCCAAAGCTGGATGAGCTGTACGAGCAGGGTATGGAAGCATTCAACAAAAACGAGTACGCGATCGCTGAGCAGGCCTTCCGGCAGATCCTGGACACCAAGCCCGATTTCGCCGATATCCAGAACAAGATGGGCATCATTTACCATCAGACGAACAGGCTCGAACTTGCGGTCAAGGCCTTTAAAAAAGCCGTTGAACTGAACCCGAAATATACCGAAGCATCGCTGAACCTAGCCGTCACCCTTAGTGACGGGGGGAAATATGACCAGGCCCGCGAGGTCTTTGAAAGAGCCGCTCATTTTACCGAGAAAGCCGCTGCGGCGCCCGTCGACAAATCGAAGGCCGCAAAACCGGCGGTCGACCCCTTTGTCAAGGGCAAGCTCGCTGACGAGCACCTGCGCCTCGGCAAACTGTATTATGATATGGGGCTCCTCGATGAAGCCATTGACGAGTACCAGAAGGCTCTTCGCCTTGCCCCCACTTTCGCCGACATCATTACGCAGCTCGGGATCGTCCTGCGGGACCAGGGCAAGCACAATGAGGCGATCAAAGAGTTCAACCGGGCCATCGGGATAAATGCAAACTTCATCCCGGCGCGGCTGCACCTGGGGATCACCTATTACTCCCAGGGGTTCTACGGGCTGGCCGAGGAAGAATGGCGCAAGGCCCTCAAGATCAATCCCAACAATTCCGCGATCAAGACCTATCTCAACTTCGTTCGACCTCAAAAACCCTGACCGGAGCTGTGCGCTTGGACCTTCTGCAGATCAAAGATCTCTCCACCCACTTTTTTACCCGCGGCGGGGTGATCAAGGCGGTGAACGGCCTGAATCTCACCCTGCAGCGGGGCCGCGTTCTCGGTCTCGTGGGTGAATCGGGCTGCGGCAAGACCATGACCGCACTGTCCATCCTCGACCTCGTGCCCTATCCCGGCAAGGTCGTTTCCGGCACCATACTGTTCGAAGGCCGCGACCTGAGAACGCTATCGACCGATGAAATGCGAGCCGTTCGCGGTGCAAAGATCTCCATGATCTTTCAGGAACCCATGACCGCGCTCAATCCGGTCTTCACGGTGGGCAACCAGATCGCCGAGGTCCTGACCGCGCATCAGGCCATCTCGAAACGGCAGGCCCTCGACCAGGCCGTGGAGCTCCTCCGCTCCGTCGGCATTCCGGCGCCCGACAAGCGTGCCCATGAATACCCGCACCAGCTCTCCGGCGGCATGCGCCAACGCGTCATGATCGCCATTGCCATCGCCTGCAGGCCGTCGCTCATCCTGGCGGACGAACCGACCACAGCACTCGATGTGACGATCCAGGCACACATCCTGGAGCTGCTCGAGCGGATCCAGAAGGAAATGGGCATGGCGCTGGTCCTGGTCACGCACGATCTCGGCCTGATCGCCGAACGGGCCGACGAAGTTGCGGTCATGTATGCAGGCAGGATCGTGGAGCAGGCGGATATCGTGGAGCTGTTCCAGCATCCCCTGCACCCTTATACGCGCGGGCTCATGGCCTCGATCCCGAAGCCGGGGCAGACCGGCCGGGCGCGCCTGAAGACCATCCCCGGCTCCGTGCCGCGCCTCGAGGACCTGCCGCTGGGATGCAAGTTCGCGCCGCGCTGCGACAGGAAAACCGTTCGCTGTGAAACAGATCCGGACCTCGTCGAGGTCGCACCGGGACATCTCGTGCGCTGCTGGGAAGCGAAGTGAGGCTATTGCGGATTTCGGATTGCGGAATGCGGATTGGAAATCCTGGCCCTTGAGCCTCTTGTACCACAAGCTAATCAGCGTAACTAAATTTTCTCAATACTCATCGTTGCTTGCTTTTCTCTGTGCCTCCATGTCTCCTTGGCTAAATTTTGTTTTGCGAGAGATTCTTATAGATAATGGACAGCGAACTTCTCTTCATCAATAGCGTCTTCAAGACTTTTCCCGTAAAAGCGGGTTTCGGCAGGTCCGTTGTTGCCAGAGCCGTCGACGGCGTGACCTTGTCCGTGGCGGCCGGTGAAGTGGTCGGGCTGGTCGGCGAAAGCGGCTGCGGCAAATCAACGCTCGGCAGGATCGCACTGAATCTGATCGAACCTTCAGCGGGTACGGTCTCCTTCAAGGGACAGGTCCTGAACACGCTGGGTAAGGACGAACTTCGGTCGCTCCGCAAAGAGATGCAGATCATCTTTCAGGACCCCTTTGCATCGCTCAATCCCCGCATGCGGGTCCAGGATATCGTTATCGAGCCGCTCGTGATCCATGGCCTCGCCCCCAAGAATGAATTGGCGGACCGGGCTGCGGCCCTGCTCCGGAAAGTGGGACTTCCTGCCGATGCCCTCCGCCGCTACCCCCATGAGTTCTCCGGCGGCCAGCGCCAGCGCATCGGCATCGCACGATCGCTCGCCAGCAATCCGTCGTTCATCGTGGCCGATGAACCGGTCTCGGCGCTCGATGTGTCGGTGCAGGCGCAGATCATCAACCTGCTCGACGACCTTCGCTCCGAGATGGGGCTGGCGTTCCTTTTCGTTGCCCACGACCTGAACCTGGTCCACCATTTCTCTGACCGCGTGGCCGTCATGTATTTGGGCAGGATCGTTGAGATCGCGAACGCCGATGACATCTACCGCAACCCGTCGCATCCGTACACCGAAGCGCTCCTGGCGGATATTCCGGTCGCTGACCCGACCGTGAAGCGGAAGCACATCCTGCTCAATGCCGATATCCCAAGCCCGACACAGATACCCCCGGGTTGCCGGTTCCACACCCGCTGCATCCACCGGTTCGAACCCTGCGATAAGATCGTGCCGAGAACAACGGACCTGGGGAATGGCCATTTCGTGGATTGTCACTTGCGGGGATAACTCGGTGGGATCTCCTTGCTCTTCACAATAACCCTGTCCAACTTCTTCCTGCTGATTGACATTGTTACGCATTTCTTCCAGGCCCTCCACTCTCTGCGTTCTGTACCTTCAAACGATCGTTATTTTCCTCTGAACTTTTTTGCAATTTAAGCAATCGAAACCTGTTTTTCTCAGGTATGCAAATCGTCTCGCCGCATGAATCACAGTAAATCAATCACTTGCGTTCTGGCATGACCGATGCATCTTATCTGGCAAGACAAAGCGAAAAAGGAGGACATTACCATGAAGACCACGACAGCAAGAAAAACGTCATACTTAGGGGCAGGGGTGGGTTTGGTGTTGTTCGCACTGTTCGGGCTTTTACCTGGTAGTGTCTTAGGCGGCGCCATGGGGCTCAATATTGCGGGCTGGCTGTTCGGGCTTCCGCTCCAGCATGGCCTTATCTCGAGAGCTATTGTTCTGGCCGCCATGCTCGTCGGGGTCCTGGTTGCCGGCGTCGTTATCGTGACCGCAAGTACAACGATCGGATGGGTCATTGGCAAGCTCTTGGAAGGCTCCCATGCTGAAGAGACCCACAAGGCCATGGGGCACCGGTAATAGGATCAGAAGTCAGAACTAGGAAATAAGACAACAAAGAGAATTACAATGATGATCCATAACCTGAAAAGGAGAATGGCCATGAAGAACGAGACGATAAAAACGGGAATGAAGATCGGGGCAACGGTGGGCGGGCTGGTATTCATTGTGGCAGGGATCGTTCCGGGGTTCTACTTCGGCAGCTTCGGTACCCTGATCCTGCTCCAGAAGATCATGGGCGGAGCGGTAGAACCGACGCTCTTTGTGCGGGCCGCGATCGTCATGGGCATCGCCGTCGGGATCGCCAGTGCAGCAACGGTCTGCATCGTGGTCGGCGGATTGCTCGGAACGGCGATGGGATATATCGTTGCAGCTCCGACAGCGCGGAAAGAAAAGAAGGAAGCTGCTCAGAACGCATAACGGGAAAGGGAACGCTAGTCACCTGCATAAAAAAAGGCAGCCACGCTTGGGCGGCTGCCTGAAACATGATCTTCAAGAAGGCGGCGAGCAACTCGCCGTCTTTTTTTATTTTTATGGTAATCCTTCTTCGGCCCGCAGGTGCAGATCTTCGTCCGCAGAGCTGTCTTTAGTTCCCGCACCGGCTTTGTAGGTTTCCACCGTACCCAGCTTCCAGGTATAGACCCTTCCGCAGGATTCGCAGGACGCTCCCGACAACGCCTCTTTGCACGATGGACAATACAGGATGAAATGTTTGGAAAGCAGATACTCGTGGTCGTCAAGGACCACCTGCTTGCCGCAGCATTTGAAGTCATGGGTAAGATCGGTGCCGCAGACGCACCGCCGGTCCAGCGGCCAGGGCATCATCTCTTCCAGCGTATAAATGGCCTGCCCCAGAAGGTCCACGAGCTCGTCGTTGGTCACATCACCGAAAAAGGACTCGGTCAGCTTTTCGCGGATCGAGATCATCATCTCGTCCTCTTTGAGGAAACGCAGTATCTTTCGCATCCGCTGATCGCCGGTCCCGATCCTTGAGAGGGCGCGCAGGTTCCTGTTGGCCTTATAATGTTCCTGGAAGTAGATCAGCATCCATATCTGCGTCATGTCGTAGAAAAATTCAAGCACCGGATAGTACCCGTACTTTTCCCTGATGCTCTTCTCCACCTCTCCCCGCTGCTCAGGAATGCGCGGGTAGACGGCGATCAGCAGCCCGTTCTCGAAATCCTCGTAAAAGAAGGGCGACCCCGAGAAATGACGGCATCCGCAGTGCGTGCATTCGACGATGTTGAATTCCCATCGGAGCAGCGCCGGCTTCGCCTGCGGCGCGCGTGACACATCCACCCAGGTGATGATCTTCGCCTGAAAGTCCCTGTCACAGTGACCGCATTGAAAGGTCTCGACGCTGTAGGCTTCCGCCTGGTTGTTCAGCAAATTGACCATATTTTATTATACACCACTTTTTATAATCTTACTCTGGTAATTTACTTCGTTTATGGTACAATGCCGCCTGAAAATCAGCATTTTTCTGTTCACTCGCAGGCATCCCGTACCACTGTCCGTAACGTGCGATTCTTCCTCATTGCAGGAAAGGGGCTCTGCACCATGGCATTACCAGAAGACTCCGTTATCACCACAGCGCTCCACTCGGAAGTGGAGAACCGGTTCCTGACCTATGCGCTCTCGACCATTGTTTCGCGTTCGCTTCCCGATGTCAGGGACGGGCTCAAGCCGGTCCACCGCCGCATCCTCTTTGCCATGTGGGAGATGGGGCTCGGGCCGACCACGCGGTTCAGAAAAAGCGCCGCCGTCGTCGGCGAGGTCCTTGGTAAGTTCCATCCCCACGGCGACCAGGCAGCCTACGACGCCATGGTCAGGATGGCACAGGATTTCTCACTTCGCTACCCCCTGGTGGACGGCTCGGGGAATTTCGGCAGCCTTGACGGCGATCCGGCAGCGGCCATGCGCTACACGGAAGCCCGCCTTTCGAAGATCGCCGAGGAACTGCTGTTCGAGATCGACAAGGATACCGTCGCGTTCAAGCCGAACTATGACAACTCGCTCAAGGAACCGCTGGTGCTCCCCGCCCGGTTCCCCCAGCTCCTGGTGAACGGCACCTCGGGCATCGCCGTGGGCATGAGCTGCTCCTTCCCCCCGCACAATATCAGCGAGGTCATCGACGGCCTGGCCGCGATGATCGACAATGCCGACATCGATACCAAGGACCTCCTCAAGTGCATCAAGGGTCCGGATTTCCCCACGGGCGGCCAGATCCTGAACACGAAGAAGGAATTGCTCGAGATCTACAAAGCAGGTTCCGGCGGCATCAGAACGCGCGGCGAGTACAAGGTCGAGGAACTTCCGCGCGGCAAACAGGCCATCGTCTTCACCTCCATCCCCTATCTGGTGAACAAGGCGCGGTTGCTGGAGAAACTCTTCGGCCTCATGGAAGAACGAAAGCTGCCGCAGGTCACCACGGTCCGTGACGAGTCCACTCACGAAGTGCGCATCGTGCTCGAGCTCAAGGCCGAGACTAATGCCGAGCTCGTGACCGCCTACCTCTTCAAAAACACGGACCTGGAGTCGACCTTTCCCATCAACTTCACCGCGCTCAAACCGAACATGGAGCCGGAACGCCTGTCGCTCAAGGCGATCATGCGCTACTTCCTGGATTTCCGGCACGAGATCACGACCAAGCGTCTCAACTTCGACCTCCGGCTCCTAAAAGCGCGGCTCCACATCCTCGCGGCTTTTGAGGCGCTCTATGACGACCTCGATACGGCGATCAGGCTCATCCGTAAGGCAAAGTCGCGCGAGGACGCTGCAGAAAAACTGAAAAAACATTTCAAGCTTGACGATGAACAGGTGAAGGCCATCCTCGACATGCAGCTCTACAAGCTCGTGGGCCTCGAGATCGACCGCATCCTCGCGGAAAAGTCCGAGAAGACCAAGCTCCGCAAGGACATCGAGGCCATCCTGGCAAGCCAGAAGAAGATCTGGGCACTGATCAGGACCGAACTGCTCGAGATCAAGCAAAAGTACGGCGACAAGCGCAAGTCGGTCATGAAGGCGGCCGATGATGTGGAATTCTCGCAGGACGACTTTGTCGTTCATGAGGATGTCACCGTCATCCTGACGAAGATGGGGTGGATCCGGCGCGTCAAGACCGTGGGCGAGAATCTCCGGTTCAAGGAAGGCGATTCGCTGCTCGCGTTGCTGCCGGCGAACACTCGTGACAATATTGCTATCTTTTCCTCGGCCGGCAAGGTCTACGTGAGCAAGGCCTTTGATCTGCCGACCGGCTCCGGGTTCGGCGAGCCCGTGCAGCATCTGTACAAGTTCGGAGACGGCGAACGGCCGATCATGGCCATGAACCTCGCCACGGTCCTGTCCGGTGGTGCGGCCACGGCCGAAGCAGGCACTGCTGAAAAACAGGCGGAGCTCACGCTCACCGGCGGAAGCGCTTTGGCCCTGACCGTCTCGGCTAAAGGCATCGGATTCCAATTCGACCTCGCGCAGTTCAACAGCATCACGACCCGTGCAGGCAAGAAGTTTGCCGGTGTAAAGGACGGCGACAGCATCCTGGGAGTGGAACTCATCGACCTCCCCAACGTGCTGTTCCTCACGTCCGAAGGCAAGGCCGTCGTCCTGGCGGCAAAGGACATTCCCACGCTCACCGGCGCCGGTAAGGGAGTGAAGCTCGTGAACGTGAAGAACGGCGATGTCGTGCTGTTCCGAGCGGTCCGGAAGAACGAACAGGTAAAGGTCATCGATGAAAAGGAAAAAGAGAAGGTGATCGACCTGAAGGCTTACGGCGTCATGACACGCGGCGCGGTCGGTCTGAAAACGGTGAAGGCAATACGTTTCGCCTGAGACCTGTTCCTTGCTCTGACAAGAACGGCGGTGCAATCATATCGATTGCTCCGCCGCATTTTTTTCAGGACTTTGTACTAACCTGTATTAAGCCACACAATGCACAAAACTCACATAAAATAACGTGCGCCCGTTTTGGGAATACCTGCCGATTTAGTAGAACGAGTTCCTCGTTTTACCTGTGCGACTTATGCGTTCTCTGTGGCTAACGGTTTTCATGCGCCTTAGTGATATGACGACACCCCGATACCGATGCCGAAAGAAACGCGGGGCCCCGAGGAGGGGTCCCACAAGTGCAGACTTTTCGCCAAGACCAGTGGATAGCGATACTCGGTCTCGCCAAGCGGCTGCATCTTCTGGCCTGACACCTCGCCGATGACGGACAATTCCCTGCCCCCGTGATAGATGGCGGCATCCAGGAACTCTTCAGTAACGATGAGCAGCCGTCCTTCCGTGGCATCTGTCTGGAGCGGCCGTCCCGACCTGCCCAGCGGTCTCTGCAGCAGTTCGATCATCGTGCCCTCTTTTGTGTTCCTCGACGTCACGATCGTGCCGCCGAGCAGCACCCAGGTGCCCTTATAGGCATCGGGGTTCTTCTGTAGTTCTTTGAACGAGAGGTTCCGGTCCACCCGGTCCAGCATCTGCTGCGGAAAAGGCGGCGTGCAGGCGGCGGTCAACAGCGCGGCGAACAGTGCCGTAAAAAATATCAGGCGTTTATTTTCATACACGATCATATCTCCTCCCCCCTCTGCAACGCTCAGGACAGACGGACCGACAGGCACTTCTACTGCGTTCGCACTGACCTGTTGGGATCGTAAAGCGGATCGAACCATTGGGGCCCGCTCCCGGCTTTTCGCGTGTCCTCCCACAGCTTCAGCTCCTTTGACAGAAAGAGCGGAAGGCGGAGGTCCTGATCCACCAGCGCGGCGGCCTCTGTGCCCTCAACGGTCGCGGCAGCGGTGATCTCCCTGCCGGGGACGTAGAGAAGCGTATTAAGCTGCGCCGGATAGAGCAAAATGAACCGACCGCCTGTTCTCTTCGTACGCTCGGGCCGTCCCCAGTAATCAAGGCTGCGCTCTACGATCTCGAGCAGGGTGCCACGGTCCGTACTTTTGACCTGGTCGATGGTTCCGCCGATGATCAGGAGCTTCCCCTGGTAGGGCCCGGGGTCCTGCCTGACCTCATGAAAAGAGACCGTCTTATCGGCCTGGCGGGCATATTGAGGGGAGATGGCATAGGAACAACTCTGGAAGAACAGGGCAATACTTAAGGCGAGGATCAGATTCTTCATGGCAGCCACGCACCTTCCCGAGGTTGAGCCCCTCTGTACAGGCCGGCCACACACCCGTGACGAGAACCGTCAGGCCTGCGGTTCAGCTTCCTTCTCGATCTTCTTACGCACGTGATCGGGGATATCGATCCCGCCCAGATCAAAGTTGGCCAGCTCCCGGGCCAGCAAACTGATTTTGTCGACATTCTGAAGATATTTATTGATAATGATCCTGCGAGTCTCCATCACCCTGCAGGACCCGCCTTTCGATGTCTTCAGATCGTCATAGGTCACCTTTACGGAAAGGGCCTTGGCCACGTTTTCGAGATCCACGAGCGTAATTTTCATAGTGTTGTTTTTAGTATAGCAGATTGCCGGAAGAGTACGGCCGATCACCGTCGCTCCGGCGCGGCCGGAAAGTGCTGCCTCACGGCAGCAGAATGAAGAAGGACCGCCGCCAGGGCGGTCCGGGATGTTTACACTTCTTCCTTATGGACCTCGAGAATGCTCACTACGTTGATGTTCGCATCCTTGAGCGCCTTTTGCACATCGGCTAGTTTCGCGTCCTGCACTTTCAGAATGAAATTTGATTTCGTTGCCATACGCTGCCTCCTGATCAAGATGGTTGCCCGGCGATGTTTCGCTGAGTGGAATAAATTAGCACAAACCAAACGTTCAAGTCAACAGCGAAAACCTTGCTGCCGCCCGGCATGATGACTTTGCGGCATTAACCCTGAAATTACCCCGAAAATACCCCAAAATCGCTAAAATTTTTCTTGCTATTTTATAGGAGAGTGTTTATACTTCCCTCGAAAAACAGGATCACTCTGCCTCTGGGCAGTGGAATATATCTCGTTTCCAATTTATTTTAAGGAGGAAGTTTATGGCAAAAGCAATGACGAAGTCTCAGATTGCAGATCACATCGCGAAGAAGGCGGACATCAAGAAGAAGCTGGCAGTGCAGATCCTTGAAGATATGGCAGCACTCGCCTACAAAGAAGCAAAGAACTCCTTCACGCTTCCCGGACTCGGCAAGCTTGTTCTCGTACAGCGCAAGGCACGCATGGGAAGGAACCCCCAGACCGGCGCAGCCATCAAGATCCCTGCCAAGAAGGTCGTGAAGTTCCGTGTAGCCAAGGCTGCAAAGGAAGCGATCCTCGGGAAGAAGTAAGCTCTGCCGCATACATACAAAAAATAACCAAAGGCATTCCGGATAACCGGAATGCCTTTTGCGTCTTTATCCATTACCCGGCACAGGACCAAGACACTGACCGTTGCGAAAACTATGGACTACTTCCTTTTCATTCTCTATCCGCTCTCGCTCGTACGGCCCCGTTTCATCCTTCCGGCGCTGGTGCTGCATGCATTCCTCATCGTGACGTCGGCGCTGCAGTCCGGCAGGGTCCCGCTGATCGGCATGCATGATACGCTCGGGTTCCTTGCATTTTCCATCGGCGTTGCGTTCCTCATCGCAGCGTGGGGCCGCGAACGCGACCTCTTCACGTACCTGTCGACTCCGCTCATTCTCCTCTTCCTCGCCGGCGCGGCGGTCTCCGCGCCCGTCACGGGCGGGATGCCTCCGGTACTTAAGACCATTTGGTTCGAGCTTCACGTTATCCTGTCATTCGTTTCCTATGCGCTCTTCGCCATCGGCGCGGTCTTCGGTCTGCTATCGCTCTATGGACAGGACGCCCGCGCAGAGACCAACCAGTACCGGAGCCTGCTGCTCGGTTATGTTCTTTTTTCCACCGCCATGATTTTCGGCGGCATATGGGCCTTTCTCGCCTGGGGCACCTACTGGCTCTGGACGCCGAAAGAGCTCTGGACCACCATCGTCTGGTTCTTCTACAGCCTCTACCTCCATGCCCGGCTGGTGCGGGGATGGTCTGGCCCGAAAGTGACCTGGATGGGCATTATCGGATTCGTGATCGTGCTGTTCACCTACGCAGGCGTAGGGCTTTTGATGAAGAGCTCACATGAGTTCTGAGGACAAATCCATGCAGAATGAACCACGGAGGCACGGAGAAAATCGGACTTTATCAGTTTTCCCGGCTTAAGGTCGGATTAATCATAAACTTTCATACCGCACGCATAAAAGACGGG